>JAFAKX010000002.1 GCA_019234945.1 Silvibacterium sp. | reverse complement strand
CCGACCCAGTTCATCGCCCCGCCGGGCTTCAGGTCGGCTTCCAGTTCGGCCCCCATAAAAAGGATCCGATTGGATTCGGGGGAGACGAAGCCCTCCCAGACTTTATCCGGAGGCGCGGCGATGTAAAAGACGAAGTGCAGTGGAGTTTGCTGAGTCATCCGATCTCCTTCCATGCCTTTGCAGACGTGCAGATCAAGTATATTGCTGCCGCTCTCCGTGGACTGCGCGCGCGGCAGTGAGGGTAACGGAGCCAGGTCTGACAGGATTTCTACCTCCGCGTGAACGAGTTTGCGAGGAACGTCGGTGAGATCGGCAGTGATGAGAATTGGCCGCGACGGGGTCGGGGCAAAGGCAGATACGCCAAAAACTCTGACGAAGGGCAGAATCAACGCCCACAGAAACTCGATAAACGCGCTGGCTCGGACACGGCTTTCGCCTGAATCGCTCCGGTCCAAGATTGGACCGCTCTATACTGAAGAGAATCTTTCTCTCTAAGAGGTTTGCTCGATGGCACGATTTCCTTTGCTTGCCGCAGCTCTGCTGGCGGGCGCAATGTCTGTCTCTGGTTTCGCGGCAGAAGACGATGTTCCGAATCCCAAAGCAAATCCTACGCCGGCACCGGCTCCGGCGCCTGCTCCCGATTCGACGACAGAAGGGTCTGTAGTGTCCGGCGGGGCGACGATCGCCTACCGCGCCGTCGCGGGGACCATCACAGTCGGAGCAACGGAAGAACAGGACGCGCAGCTCGGCCCAGACGGCAAGCCTCTGCCTGATACTGAAGCCGCGCTTGCGGCGGCTGCCTCAAAGGATCCCAAGGAAGCGCCGCCGGTTGCGCGCATGTTTTACGTCGCCTATTTCAAGAAGGACGCGAGAAGCGAAGACCGGCCGATCACCTTCCTCTACAACGGCGGCCCGGGCAGCTCGACAGTGTGGCTTCACATGGGATCGTTCGGCCCGAAGCACGTAGTCACCTCCGACGACAAGCACCTGCCTGCCGCACCCTACAAGCTGGTGAATAACGCCTACAGCCTGCTCGACGTGAGCGACCTGGTCTTCATCGATATGCCCGGTACGGGTTTTGGACGGCTGGTGGGCAAGGACAAGGAAAAAGCCTTCTGGGGCGTCGACGAAGACGCGCATGCTTTTGCCCGGTTCATTGCTAGATTCATTAGCAAATATAACCGCTGGAACTCGCCGAAGTATCTGTTCGGCGAAAGCTACGGGACGACGCGGTCGTCAGTAGTCGCGAACATTCTCGAGAGCGACAAAAGCATCGATCTGAACGGTGTGATACTTCTGTCTCAAATCTTCAACTTCACATCGGATATCGACGGCGCGCGTGGAAACCCTGGCGTAGATCTTCCCTTTGAACTTGCGCTCCCCACGTATGCGGCAACCGCTTACTACCATCACAGGCTGCCCAACCAGCCCTCCGCGCTCGAGCCGTTCCTGAAAGAAGTGGAAGACTTTGCGATGGGCGAGTACGCGCATGCGCTGGCTCAGGGAACGGATCTCTCAGCGAGCGAAAAGCAGGCGGTTGCCGAGAAACTGCACAACTATATCGGGCTGCCGGTGAATTATCTGGTGAAGGCCAATCTGCGGGTCAGCGGCGGCGGCTTTGAGAAGAATCTGCAGGCGGACGAGGACATTACGACCGGCCGGCTGGATACACGCTTCTCCGGCCCGACGATCAATCCGCTGAGCGAAGAGGCGGAGTACGATCCGCAGAGCTCGGCCATCTCATCGGCGTATGTTTCGCTCTTCAATGACTACGTCCGGCGCGAGCTGAAGTATGGCGTGGGACAGACCTATTTGCCGATGGCCGATTTCGGCTCGTCGCAGTGGGATTTCAAGCACGGCGCCAATCCCATCAACCTGAATGTGAGCGCGGATCTGGCGACGGCGATGAAGACCAATCCCAGGTTGAAGGTGATGGTGAACGGAGGCTATTACGACCTGGCGACTCCGTTTTATTCAGCGCTTTACGAGGACAAGCACTTGCCCATTCCCGAGAGCCTGACGAAGAACATCGAGTACGAGTGGTACGAGTCAGGCCACATGGTGTATGTGCGGGATGAGTCACTGCGACAGTTACATGACCGCGTGGCGGCGTTTATCCGGAGCACGGAGGCGGGGAATAAATAGAGCAGAATCGGCGGCCAATGCAATGCCGCCCTATTTTTTCGCAAACAAAGGACGATGAGTCCTACGTCACGGAGATTCAGGTTCCGGTAGCGAAGGCGGCGTAGACACACCTAGGCAGATGTCTGTGAGCTGCGCGCGGATGCTGCTTCATGAAATGGGCCTGCTCATCTACACTTCCCTGCATGCCCTTTGTTCGACTTGCCTTCTTTACCGCGGCTCTGTGCTTGCCCGTGTTCGGTCTCGCCCAGAGCTTCTCTGTCAGCTTCCCTGCTTCTCGCAGCGCGCAGCCACTTGATGGCCGTATATTGCTGTGCCTTTCGACCGACGACTCCGACGAGCCGCGCAACCAGATCAATGACACGCCGAAGTCGCAGATCGTCTTCGGGGTCACGGTAGATGGACTCAAGCCCGGTGAACCTGTCGCCGTTGATGACAAAGCGTGGGGCTATCCGATCCGAAGCCTGAAGGATGTGCCGCCGGGCGAGTACACCGTGCAGGCCGTGCTGAACAGATACGAGACATTCCATCGCGGGGACGGCAAGGTGATCAAGCTGCACATGGACCAGGGTGAGGGCCAGCACTGGAACATCTCGCCGGGAAATCTCTACAGCAAGCCACAGAAGGTGATCGTCAAGCCCGGAGGCGCCGTGATCCCGATCTCCATGGAACAGGAGATTCCGCCGATCCCCGAGCCGAAGGATACGAAGTACATCCGGCACATCAGGATTCGGAGCGCATTGCTGACGAAGTTCTGGGGGCGGCCGATGTATCTGTCGGCAATTGTTCTCGTTCCAGAGGGATTCGACGAACATCCGAACGCGCATTTCCCCCTGATTATCTTTCATGACCACTTCGTCGATAGATTCAGCGATTTCCGCACCGAACCGCCCGACCCGAATCTGAAGCCCGACTACAGCGAACGCTTTCATATCTCGGGATACAACCGGATTCAGCAGGAGGAGGCGCACAAGTTCTATCAGCAGTGGACCAGCCCGACGTTTCCGCGGGTGCTGATCGTAAAGATTCAGCACGCGAATCCGTACTACGACGACTCGTATGCGGTGAACTCAGCAAACGTGGGACCGTATGGTGACGCGATTGAGACGGAGCTGATTCCGGCGATCGAGAAGCAGTTTCGCGGAATCGGACAGGGTTGGGCGCGGTTCATGTATGGCGGGTCAACTGGAGGATGGGAGTCGCTGGCGGTGCAGATCTTCTATCCCGATCACTACAACGGGACATTCGCGGCGTGTCCGGACCCGATTGACTTTCATGCGTACACGAACATCGACCTCTACGACGATAAGAACGCCTTCTTGCTCGAGGGTGCGCATAAGCGCGTCCCGCAGCCGGCCATGCGCGATTACCTGGGGCACACCTTCATCAGCACCGAGCAGATCAATGCCTACGAGCTCGCGCTGGGTGATCATGGACGTTCGGGCGAGCAGTTCGATATCTGGCAGGCGGTGTATGGGCCGGTGGGCGCGGACGGCTACCCGCAGCCCATCTTCAACAAGGAGACGGGCGAGATCGACCACAAGGTCGCGGACTATTGGCGCGAACACTACGATCTGGAAGCCATCCTCGAGCGCGACTGGAACACGCTGGCGCCGAAGCTCACTGGAAAGATTCACATCTATGTGGGCAGCGCGGATACCTACTTTCTGAACAATGCCGTGTATCGCATGGAGGACTTCCTGAACAAGACGAACCCTCCTTATGGCGGCGAGGTGAAGTATGGCGATCGCGCGGAGCATTGCTGGAATGGCGATCTTGCGCTGCCGAATTATTTGTCGCGGCTGCACTACAACACGATGTATCTGCCGAAGATCATGGAGCAGATCGAGAAGACGGCGCCTCCGGGAGCTGACCTGACAAGCTGGAAGTATTGAGGTTCAGGCCCGCCGGTCCTTGCGGGGGCGAAGCTGCATCTTGGCCAGCATGCCGGTCCAGGTCTCGGCATCTTCGGACGAAAGCGTCATCCGGCGAAGGAGCTTGCGGGCCTTTTCTTCTGTCGCCGCCTGGGCTCCGGGCTTGGTGTAGCCGCTCAGCCGCAGCGCTTCGAGAAGGGCTCGCTCCATGCGGGTCAGTTCGGCGCCAGTGGCAGGAGCGGCAGTGTCTGCAGTTTCGGGCGCGGCTTCGGTCCGGATCAGTTCATAAAGGCACACCGCGACGGCCTGGCCCAGGTTCATCGAGCTGTGCTCTTCCCGTGTAGGGATGCGCATGAGCCAATGGCAGTGGCCTATGTCGGCGTTCGACAGGCCGCGCTTTTCCGAGCCGAAGAGCAGTGCGGCTGGAGCGCCAGATGCGATATGGGAACGTATTCGCTGCGCTCCTGGTTCGATCGAATGCAACGGATGCTCGATCCGGCGCGATCCCGCGGCTGTGGTCCCCACCACAAGCGAGCAATCGGCCACTGCCTCGGGGACATCTGCGCATTCCAGGGCGTCGCGGAGAAGCCGGGGCGCACCCACGGCCGAGCGCGCTTCACGAAAGGCGAGCTGATAGCGATTGACGATCCGTAGCTGCAGGAATCCGAAGTTGCTCATCGCGCGCGCAGCGGCGCCGATGTTGAGCGGATTGCGCGCGCCGACAAGCACCACCACGATTCGGTCGAGCTGGTCTGTGCTTAACAAGGGTGTCAGCAAGACCGGATTCTACGGCATTTTCGGAATTAGTGTGCCCCGTCGGAATCGTGCCAGGTTGCCGCTCGCTGTAGCTCGCGTCAACTTTGGATCTCTGGTTTCGGGATACACCTATTCCGAAAATGCTCTCATGCATCATTACGCCGCAGCAGGCGCGACGGGCTGTCCGCAGTGTGAACAGCGATGAGCGGCCGCAGGAATGTCGCTAAGGCATTCCGGGCAGGGACGCATGGCGGGCGGGGCGGGAGGAACGGGCTTGAATTTTGCCAGCAGCTTGCCGAGCGGCAGGACAACAAAAAAGTAGATTGCCGCCGCGACAAGGAGAAATTGGATTACGGCGTTGAGGAAATTGCCGTACTTGATCTTACCGCCGTGAACCGTGAGCACAAGATAAGAAAAATCCGGCTTCTCCACGACCGCCGCGATGAGCGGATTGATGAGGTCGGACACCAGCGAGTTGATGATCGCGCTGAAGGCAGCGCCGATCACGACGGCGACAGCCAGATCCACAACATTGCCACGAAGAATGAAATCACGAAAACCCTTCAGCATCGGTTAGCTCCTTTGATTTCGGTAAGTGATTTTGGGGGCCTTGTGGAGACGCAGCCATGCTACCGCATCTCCGGCATTACAAGGCAGGTTTGTGCACTCGCTACCATTGGTTCAAGCCGCCCGCACTGGTCTCGATGGCAGGCATCCAGTATTCTGCTCAGTGCTTCAGGAGGAGTGGATTGAACAAAGTCGTTGAGAGCGCCGACGCCGCCGTCGCCGATATTCCAGACGGCGCGACACTGATGCTGGGCGGCTTCGGGCTGTGCGGCATACCGGAAAACCTGATTGCCGCGCTGGTGCGGCGCGGCGTCAAAGGCCTGCGCACCATCAGCAACAACATGGGCATCGACCAATTCGGGATGGGTCGAATGCTTGAATCGGGCATGGTCACATCTCATACCGGCAGCTACGTGGGCGAGAATCGGCTGCTTGAAGAAAAGGTGCTCAAGGGCGAAATCGATCTCACGCTGGTTCCGCAAGGCACGCTGGCCGAGCGGATACGTGCGGGGGGCGCGGGCATTCCGGCCTTTTACACGCCGGCCGGCGTGGGCACGCTCGTCGCCGAGGGCAAGGAGACTCGGGAGTTCGACGGCAAGCTGTACCTGCTGGAGCACTGGCTCCGCGCCGATTTTGCTCTCATCAAAGCGTGGAAGGGCGACACCGCAGGAAATCTCGTCTACCGGAAGACGGCGCGGAACTTCAACCCCATGATGGCCACTGCAGCCAAGGTCACCATCGCCGAGGTAGAGGAACTTGTCCGGCCCGGCGAAATCGACCCGGATCACATCGTTACTCCGGGCATTTACGTGAAGCGGATCATCAAGGGCGAGCAGTACGAGCGGCGCATCGAAAAGCGGACCGTGCGGAGCGCCTGAGTACTCCGGCTAGACGCCTCCGGAAAGCAGCTTCACGAGCCGGTAGTAGAAATCCACACCCCGGTAGAACGACTCGATCGGCAGTCGCTCATCCTGGCCGTGAGCGCGAACGTCGTTGGTCTCAATGGCGATTCCCGACACTCCGTAGCTGGGCATGCCGGCTCCATTTGTGTAGACGCTGTCGGAAGCGCCAGTCGCCATGGTGGGAATCACCGGGGCTCCCGGCCACATCGATGCGGTCAGCTTCTCGATCGCGCTCATGAGCTCGGGATTGAGCGGCGGCGGCGGGAGTTGCTTCCGGTCCGGCGCTATGTCGAAGATCCCGCCGGCGTCGTTTACGTAACGCACTGTAATCTTCGGGTCGTCGAAGATCTTGATTAATTGCTGGCGAATCTCTTCGAGAGAGTAGCCTGGCAGGATCCTGCAGTTGACGTTGGCCTGAGCGAGTTGCGGCAGAGCGTTGTTCGCGTGCCCAGCCTGGAGACGCGTCGCCACGCAGGTGGTGTGCATCATCGAGTTCCACTCGGGGTTCTCGGAAAGCCTCTGGATGGCAGCAGGGTCTTGGGTAGGTTGCGTGATCGCTTTGAGATCGGCTGCCTTCTGACCAGTCTCGAGAGTGCCGAGGCGCTCGAAGTAGGCGCGCGTCACGGCGTTCAGTTCGAACGGGAACTGGGAGTGCTGCAGGCGCACAAGCGCATCCGCGAGGTGATAGATGGCGTTATCAGGGACGGGCAGAGAGCTGTGTCCGCCGGGATTCGTTACCGTAAGCTGATAGTCGCCGTAGAGCTTCTCTGTCGCGTCCACATCCATCGAGACCGCTTTGCCATGGTCGAGGTCTACGCCGCCACCGTCAGGGTTAAGCACGTATTCGGCATCGATCAGGTCGCGATGATTTTTGAGGAGCCAGTCGACTCCATTGGATTTGCCGCCCTCTTCGTCAGCTGTGAGCGCGACAATCAGGTCGCGGTCAGGCTTGTAGCCTTCCTGCTTCAGCCGGATCAGGGTGGTGACGAGGATGGCGTCGCCATCCTTCATGTCCTGCGTGCCGCGACCGTAATAGAAGCCGTCCTTCTCGACGAATTTGAAGGGATCGGTGGTCCAGTCCTCGCGCCGCGCTTCAACTACGTCCAGATGTCCGATGAAGAGGATTGGCTTCTTCTGACCGGTTCCGCGGTAACGTACGACGAGATTCTCCTTCCGGTCGTTCGGCCCGCCAAGATACATGTCGTCCGGCAAGAAGCCCGCATCGAGAAGCCGCTGCTGCATCGCTTTCGACGCCGCAGTCACGCTGCCCACAGAATCCGTAGTGTTGATCTCGATAAGCTGCTGGAAGATGTCATGCGCGAGCTTGCGAGTCTGCTCGTCAACCTGGCCGTGAGTACGCAACGGAGCAGTTATAGAGGCGCAGACAAGCGCGCAAGCAAACAATCTGTGGCGAAAAGCACAATTCGGCATGACAGAACTTACCTTCTGACCGGCAGGAATTCATAGTACTCACAGTATCAGAACCGCCCAAGGTTCAATGCCGCGAATTGCGACAGGTATAGTGATGAAGTCCTCTATGAAAATCACCTGCACGGGCCTATTCCTCGCAGCCACGATTGCGTGCGCTGCAGCCACTGCTCAAAACAAGCCTCCGATTTCGCTGGATGAATACATGAACAGTTCGGAGATTGGCGACGCGCGGATCGCATCCGATGGTTCCGCGGCGGTCGTAGCTGTCTCGGCTCCGGACTGGCAGCAGAACCGCTTCAGCTCAAACCTGTGGCTCTGGAAGAAGAGCGACGGCAAGCTTATTCCACTTACGCAGTCGGGACATGATTCCTCACCGGAATTTTCGCCGGATGGGCAGTACGTTGCGTTTCTTTCGGATCGCCCTTTGGCGGCTGCCGACGAGAGCAAGGCTGACGACAAAGACGATAAGGACGAGACGAGCCGCGTGTGGCTCATTCCTGTGAATGGCGGCGAAGCATTTCCGCTGTATCGCGAGAAGCTCGATGCGCACGCGTTCGGGTGGTCGGCGGATAGCGCAAGCATCTATGTCTCCGTTAGGCAGCCTCTTTCAAAACAGCAGGAGGATGCCCGTAAGGCCGAATGGAAGGATGTGATCCGCTGGCGAGAGCAGGAGCGCGGCGACGTTCTCCTCGGGATTCCGGTGGAAGCGGCTGTTCGGCTGAGCACTGCAAGCCCGGCCCCGCATCAGGATCAAAAGCCCGCCGAAGACAAACCGCCCCTTCCAGCGGATGCGAAGGTGCTGGCACACAGCGCGCTTGAAATTATCGAGATTGTGCCGTCTCCGAAAGGCGATGAAATCGCGTTTGAGACCGGTCCGATCTCGCATCGGATGGAGAATCCCGGTGATACCGAGATGTATCTGGTCGCGTCTGGCGGCGGAGAGGCGCGCCAGATTACTCACAACCAGGGGCAGGAAAGCCATGTGACATGGAGTCCTGATGGCAAGAGCATCTATTTTTCAGTTCGGGCTGGAGCCGGGTCTGTTGAGGGGCCATATCGCGACGTGCAGGGACGGCTGTATGCCATGGATCCGGCCTCCGGAGCGATCACGCGGCTTGGATCGGACTTCCAGGGCTCGTGGGAGGACTTCACAGTCACCGCCGACAACAAGCTGCTGGCCTGTGGATTGACTGGAACCGAAACGCATGTTTATCGAATCGACGGCGCGAAGTCTGAAACGATTGGCAATGATCCCGGAACATACGGGCGGTTGCACGTAGCACGAGGTGGCCACGAGTTAATCTTCACCTACTCAACGATCACGAGCCCGACTCAGCTGTATTTCAGTGACGCAGTGGCGGGAGTATCGGCAGCAAAGCCGATCACTGCATTGAATCCTGTATTTGCCGCGCGTGCGCAGGTGGAGTGGGAGCCTTACAGGTGGAACTCGAGGGACGGGACGCCCCTTGAGGGCGTGCTCATTTACCCTCCAGGCAAGAAGGGCGCGAAAGACCTTCGCATGCTGGTGCTCATTCACGGCGGACCTGAAGACGCCGACGGCAACCACTTCGGCGCAGACTGGTACGACTGGGCCACACTGGCCGCAGCGCAGGGTTGGGTCGTGTTCCGGCCGAACTATCGCGGGTCCACAGGGTATGGCGACGACTTTATGCTGAAGATCGTGCCCCACATCGTCTCGGCGCCAGGGACCGATATTCTGACCGGAGTGGATGCGTTGGTCAAGGACGGCACTGCCGATCCGGACCGTCTGGTCATCGGCGGATACAGCTATGGCGGCTACATGACGAACTGGCTCATCACGCAGACGACGCGCTTCAAAGCAGCCGTCACCGGCGCGGGAGCTGTCGAGCACGCTGCGAACTGGGGCAACGACGACCTGACCTGGGACGATGCATGGTACCTCTCGGGAACGCCCTGGGAGAAGCCAGACCTCTACCAGAGCGAGGCTGCGCTGTTCCAGATCAACAAGGTCACGACCCCGACGCATATCGTTGGCGGAAATGCCGATGTGAGGGTAAGTTACCTCGAGCAGGTGCTGCTGGAGCGTGCGCTCGAGCGGCTCAACGTTCCACACGCGCTTCTGGTGTTTCCCGGCGAGAACCATCCGCTGGACAAAAATCCGTGGCACGGATACATAAAGGTGCGCGAAGAGCTGAAGTGGCTGGACAAGTATGGTTCCCAGTAAAGCCCGTTCGCTTCACTGCGTCTTTAAGTGCTGCATCTCCTGTTGAAGTGAGTTGCAGATATCGCGATAACGCCGAACGTAACGGAAATCGGCAAAGAGCGTGGCTGCGGCGATTACCAGCCAGATTGTCAGGAACCAACGATGCGCCCGGTCTGGGTGGCGGGCCATCTGGCGAAAGATGATCGCGATGATGAACGCCGCAAGTGTGGCAAATATGGTCAAGGGCGGCAGCCGATTGCAATCGATTGCCGGATCGGGCCGCATATACCACCAGGACGCCACAGCGGCGGCCACGGTGAGGATGGCCACGGACACGAGCCGGAACGGAAAACGCGGTCGGGATAAAGAACCTGGCATTGAGGGCTTCGGACCAGCGCTACTAAGAAATCATCGGCTTGAGGGTGGGGCTCACGATGAGCTTCGGTTCGGTCGCGCTCTGCACGTTTTCGACTGAGAGCCCTGGAGCAATCTCCTCAAGCACGAGGCCCATGGGCGTGACCTTGATCCAGGCCATTTCCGTGGCAATGGTGTCAACCACCTTAAGCCCGGTGATGGGCAGGGTGCAGCGTTTGAGGATTTTCGGGCGGCTGTCCTTCGTGGTGTGCTCCATCGCGACGATAACGCGGCGCGCGCTGGCAACCAGATCCATGGCTCCGCCCATGCCTTTCAGCATTTTGCCCGGGATCATCCAGTTGGCGAGATTTCCCTCTTCATCGACCTCCATGGCGCCGAGAACGCTCAGGTCGACGTGGCCTCCACGGATCATGGCGAACGAATCGGCACTAGAGAAATAAGACGTACCGGGCAGCTCCGACACCGTTTCCTTGCCGGCGTTGATGAGATCCGGATCCTCGGTGCCTGCAATCGGATATGGGCCGACGCCGAGCATACCATTTTCTGACTGGAGCACAACTTCAACCCCCGGTGGGACATGGTTGGCTACCAGCGTTGGCATCCCAATACCCAGGTTGACGTAAAAGCCGTCGCTTAACTCACGCGCTACCCGCCTTATGATCCGCTCACGCTTGTCGGTTTCGGGAGACTTCATCGGCGCTGCCGTTGTTACGGCGCTGTGAGAGCCGGGCTGCGCCGTTTGAGGATGATTCTGTAAAGTAGGGTTCATAGACGACCTAAAATGTTAGCAGTTCTTTCAATGCCCTATGCAGTCTTCAATCTTCGGGCACGCTCACTGGTTCGCGGAACGGTTCTGGTACTTGCAAGTCTCCTTGCCGCATTCCTGCTGTCGGGCTTCCCGCGCGTGCACGCAGCGTGGACTGTCAGCATCCCGGCTTTTGCCGCGCTGTGGGGAACCTACGAGACGCTCCGGTGCCTGCGGCTGAAGTGGAGCTTCTACCACGGCGGCGTGCTGTTGCTGCTCTACATGGACATCATGGCGCTGGCCATGATTTTTTTTCTGCTGCTTTATCCCTACGCAGGCTGGCTGCAGTAAATGGATCAATCGCCAGAAACCACCGATTCCAACTCCTGCAGCGATTCAGAATAAGGCGCCCGCAAAACGCCCTTTTCGGTGATGATGGCAGTCACATATCGGGCTGGCGTCACGTCAAAGGCGGGGTTCTCCACGCCCACATTGTTTGGCGTAAGCTGCTTTCCGGCATGGTGCGTGACCTCGCTTGCAGGCCGCTCTTCGATAGGGATATCCTCCCCGGTCGCGGTTTCCAAATCAATAGTCGACCACGGTGCAGCGACAAAGAATGGAATCCCGTGCTCACGGGCCAGAATGGCGACTCCGTAGGTGCCGATCTTGTTGGCCACGTCGCCGTTGGCGGCGATGCGATCTGCACCGACGACCACGGCCTTGATTTTGCCGCGGCGCATTAAGCTGGCAGCCATGTTGTCACAGATGACGGTCGTTGGGATGCCATCGTGCATCAACTCCCACGCGGTCAGTCGCGCCCCTTGCAGAAACGGCCGGGTTTCGTCCGCATAGACCTGGATGTTGTGGCCCTGCTCGACGGCGCCACGGATGACTCCGAGAGCTGTGCCATAACCGCAAGTAGCCAGAGCCCCGGCGTTGCAATGCGTGAGGACGCCGCCCTCATTGGGCAGCAGAGACGCTCCATGCGCACCCATGGCACGACATGCAGCGATGTCTTCTTCGTACATCTGCCGGGCTTCGACGATCAGTGAAGTGCGAATAGTCTCAACGGTAATTCCTGGCTGGGCTGCCAGTGCCGAGAATCGCTTGCTCATGCGCTCGATAGCCCAGAATAGGTTCACGGCCGTCGGCCTGGTTGCGGCCAGTACCCGACAGATGTGCTCGAACTCCGGTTTCAGGGCGGCCACGTCGGTGGCTTCGCTCTGTTTGACGCCCAGGGCTACTCCCATTGCTGCCGTTACGCCAATGGCTGGCGCGCCCCGCACGATCATGTTTCGGATGCCGTCTGCCACCTGCTGGTAATCGCTGGCCAGGATATACGTCTCCTCCAGCGGCAGCCGGGTCTGATCCAGGAGTCGAACTCCGTCTTCGGTCCATTCAAGAGTAGGAATCATTCTAGTTACCAGTGTAAATCCCTCAGATCAAAGGCGCCTAAGTGAATTGACCAGGTATCTAACTGTTTCCTTCCAGTGAGGCTTGCGTCTAAAAACCACGTTGCGTCCCCCATTTGTAAAATCTTTATTCGATTGCACAGTTTTTGTTGGAGATCCTAACCGTTGGGTGTTATGTGTAGTCAGGAATCGTTACTTTTCGCGTTTTGCGAATCCAAGCCCTGGTCCAGCGTTCCATTCTCGAAGGGAAAGGCATCTCGGAATTACGCAACTGAATCCACCCGGCGAGAGCCTTTCACACCTCCGGCGCCGCTATCTGTCTCTAGGGGAACAGATGAGTAAGCGAAAGAAGACTTGCCCCAACTGCGCTGAAATCGAACTGACACGGGTAGCCCGTCATGGGTTCCTGCAGGAGCGGGTTTACCCAAAGTTCGGCATGTTCCCATGGGAGTGCGGCCAGTGCCGTCAAATTTTTCTCTTGAAGAGCCGTGGCCATAGCTACCGGAAGGCCGGTCCCCGCACCGGTTCCGAAAAATAGGGCTACTTCCAGTTTTTTGAGTTGATCGCGAGGCGGAGCCTTCTTTATGTCGCGCAGGAGCGGGTGGCGGACACGGGCGGTTGATCAGCCAGAGCGGGTTTAGGCTACAATTCCGCTAACCGTGAAGAGCCCTCAGAGCAAACGGTCTGCCTGGAATTGGCTGCTGGTCGTGCCGGCGATCGCGCTGGCGTTTCCCGCCGTTTATTCGCGCCCCACGCCCCAACTCTTCGGATTCCCTTTCTTTTACTGGTACCAGATTGCCTGGATTCTGGTGAGCGCACTGCTAACAGCCGTCGTCTACTTCGCTACGGAAGGCCAGTAGCTATTCACAGCGCGGGTTGACACCGCTATTCAATCGATTTAATAAATTAGGCGCACGACTGATTGACAACCAGCCAGCGTGGCCGGCGATTCGTGCTGGTTGCCAGCGGTTTTCCCGTGCATAATTCGGTGACAGTTCATTCAGGATGAAGCAGAGGGGACGATGGCGGCTCCAAAATCCAAATCGACGCGCGTAACGCTGATCGATGTCGCCCGCAAGAGCGGTTTTTCCCCCTCGACCGTCTCGATTGTGCTCAGCGAGGCTCCCCTGTCGCGCTATGTAGCGGCGAAGACCAAGGAGCGCATCCGGAAAACAGCGCAGTCGCTCGGCTACCGGCCAGATGTATTTGCGCGATCGTTGCGCAGCCGCCGCAGCCACACCGTTGGTGTGCTGGTCTTCGATATCTCGGATCCGTTCTGCGTGCTGATTCTACGTGGGATCGAGAAAACCCTGCAATCCACTTCGTACCTGCCGATCCTGATGGATGCCCACCACGACCGCAAGCAGTTCGAAGGTTACCTGGAACTGCTGATGGAACGCCGGGTCGAAGGATTGATCGTCGTAGCCAACTGGCTGTTCGACGAAGGCGGGCTTCTGGAGGCACTGAAGAACAAGCATATGCCGACCGTTGTCGTCGGCCGCGATGTGTCGGAGAAGCACATTGGCTCCGTTATCGTCGACAACGAAGCCGGAGGCTACATAGCGATCAAGCACCTGTATGAGCTTGGACACAGGCGAATCGCCGTGATTCGAGGCCCTAGAATGTTGAGCGACAGCAACCGAAGATGGAGCGGAATTCAGCGCTTCGCTGCCGAACAGGGATTGCAACTTGATGAGCGGGTGGTGCGCGAATTGCCCGGCGCAATCGACCCCTTCTCCGGCTTCGAAGGAGGCGCGCAGCTCACAGAAGAGCTGCTTCAGTCGCGGTCGAAGTTTACTGCCCTTGTGGCCTTTGACGACCTCACCGCACTCGGCGCAATCAGGGCGCTTGCGCGGGAGGACCGAAGCGCTCCACGCGACTGTTCGATCATCGGATTCGACGATGTGCCCCTCGCAGCGCTTAGCACGCCGGGCATCACAACGATTCGCCAGCCCATGGAACAGATGGGCAGCGCCGCTACCAACCGTCTCCTCGAAGTTCTGCGTGAAAGCAGCGGATCAGGCCAAGTCTCAACCGATCTTGAGCTTCTTCCGCCGTCGCTCGTGCTGCGCGATTCGACATCGCGGCTCGCTTAGCGTCGCGCAGCTTGACAAACCTGCTCGACGCAGGATATTCCCAGATATTCAAACGATTCAATATGGGAATTGACTGACGATGTCTGCCGAGTCCACTGTCAGCACGACCAGGGTCACACTCAAGCGTAGCCTCCGCTACTGGGACCTGGTGCTTTACGGCATCATCCTCATCCAGCCGACAGCCCCCATGCCGAGCTTCGGCGTGATCTACAACGAGGCGCATGGGCACGTTGTGACGGCCATTCTCTGCGCCCTGGTGGCCATGCTGTTCACTTCGGTCAGCTATGGACGCATGGCACGTACGTACCCGCAAGGCGGCTCCGCATTCCTGTACGTGAGCCGGGAACTGCACCCCAGCCTCGGCTATCTCACCGGCTGGTGCATGGCAATGGATTACATCCTCAATCCGCTGATCTGCACCATTTGGTCCAGCAAGGCGGCGGAAAATTTCGTCCCAGGCGTGCCTTATTTCATCTGGGCAATTTTCTTTGCCGCACTGTTCACGTTTCTGAATCTTAATGGCGTAGAGACTTCGGCGCGGATCAATGCACTGATGGCGGCGGCACTTTGTGTTGTGATTTTGATTGTAGTGGTCGCAATCATGCGATACCTGCTACATCTTCCGCATCAGCCGACCGGGTTCTATACGTTGCCGTTTTATGACCGGCAGACGTTCACCACCTCGGCGCTGTTTCGAGGCACTTCGATCGCAGTGCTCACGTACATCGGATTCGACGGCATCTCCACACTTACCGACGAGGCCAGAAATCCGCAACAAAGCATACCCCGCGCTATCGTTTCGACGTGTCTGATTACCGGCTTGCTGGCGTCGATCGAAGTCTACCTCGCTCAACTGGTCTGGCCCCGCGGGGCAGCCTTTCCTGATGTCGATACCGCCTATGTGCACATCTCCGGACGGGCCGGCGGACCCATCGTCTTCGCTATCGTGAACGGAGCCCTGCTACTGGCCACGATCGGCTCCGGCACGGCTTCGCAGCTCGGAGCGGCGCGACTGCTGCTGGCGATGGGGCAGGACGGCGCCATCCCGAGCCGCTTCTTCGGCGTGGTTCATCCCAAGAATCGCATCCCTCGCAATAACGTGCTGCTGATCGGAGCGATCTGCCTCGCGGGCGCACTCGTGCTGAGCTATCAGCTCGGAGCGGAGCTGCTGAACTTTGGAGCCCTGCTTGCGTTCATGGGCGTAAACATCTCTTCTGCTGTGCTCGGATGGCGGCAGGGGCGGGGCTCGCAGTGGTTTCCGATCCTCCTGGCGATCCTGGGCTTTGTTGTCTGCCTGTTCATCTGGATGAACCTGAGCAGACCGGCTCTCATCGCGGGTTCAGCGTGGGCGATGGCAGGAGTGGCTTTCTGGTTCCTTTATGGGCGAAGGGCAAGGGTGCAGGCGTGAGCCAGCTCGACGTGGCTCTGGCGGGCGAGGCGAATCTCGACGTGCTGCTCTACGGATTGCCCGCCGAGCTTCCCACTGACCGCGAATTGGTGGCCCACGGCATGGCGCTTACGCTGGGCGGCTCTCCAGCTATTAGCGCTCACAACCTGGCGGTACTCGGCTTGAGAACGGGCTTTGTCACAGCGGCCTCAGACGATGTCTTCGGCGCGATGTGTCTTCGCGACCTCGCCGCAGCGGGTGTCGACTTATCCCGTGCGGTGCGAAAGACTCACGACCGCGGCACCGGAGTCAGCGTACTGCTCCAGCACGGCGATTCGCGGCGCACGCTCACCTATCCCGGCAATACTGTCGATCTGCGCTGGGACGATCTGGACCTCGACTACCTCGCAAGCGCCCGGCATTTCCATCTCTCGTCATACTTTCTGCAAACGGGGCTGCGTGACGATGTGCCAAGGCTGTTCGCGCATCTCAAGCGAGCGGGCATCACCGTCTCCATGGACCCCAACGACGATCCCCTGGGCTCGTGGAACGATTCATTTTTCGAGGCAATGAAGCATGTCGACGTTCTGATGCCGAACCAGAGAGAAGTCTGCGCCATGATGCGTGATTCCGACGCAGAACAAGCCGTCGCAAAATTGTCCGGGCTGGTGCCCCTGCTGGTCGTCAAGCGGGGAGCGCGCGGCGCCATAGCGATAGAAGCCGGTCGGCGTTACGAAGCAGGAGCGGTCACTGTGGCCTCAATCGACGCTATCGGCGCGGGCGATAGTTTCAACGCTGGTTTTCTGCATGCATGGTTGAATGGGTCGCCGATCGACCGATGCCTGCACTTCGGGAATATCACGGGCGCGTTCTCCACCACTGGGGCTGGTGGCGTGGAGGCCTTCCGCGACCGCGGACGCCTGGAGGATTTCCTATCCGCACATGCAGGCGTGAACATTTCCCTCTCTGCAACACAAGTGCGAAAATAGCTCCTCAATTCAACATGGTTCCCGCGCTCGACGAAGGGCTGTCCCGCCCGTACACTGCGGTTAAAGGCCATTGGAAAAAGTATGGAAACAAACGAAGCCCTCGAGTTGAAAGAACAACACGAAGAAGCCGTGAAGGACAAGAGCCTGCGCCCGGTGAGCTTTACGATGAGCGTGCTGGCAGTGCTGGTAGCCATCACGACCGTGCTCGGCCATCGCACCCACACCGAAGCGGTTCTCAGTCAGGCGCGTGCCAGCGATGAATGGAACCTCTATCAGGCTAAGAAAATCAGGCAATACAACACGGAATTAACTGCTGATCTGCTCTCTGCGCTGCCAATTCGCGACCAGTCGGCTGCCAACAAGGTGACGGACAGCTACAAGGCGCATCTCGAGAAGTGGAATGAAGACCTGGCCGAGGAGGAGAAGCACGCGAAGGAACTTGAGAGCGAAGTGCGCAGATCCGAACGGCATGCCAACCGCTTTGATCTCGGAGAAGCGCTGCTTGAGATCGGCCTGGTCATCACGTCGATTACGCTGCTGACGCGGCAACGCGTGTACTGGGGGATCGGCATGGGATTCGCAGCCGCTGGATTTGGCATAGCCGCATGGGCCTTCTTAATTCGATAAACGCGACAAGTGCGTCTCAGGGTTGGTTTGCGGCCATCTTTACTCGTATAAGCTTTATCCGAAAGGAATCGACTTCCCTTTAATGAACTCCCTTGTGCGCCGAGTTTTCTTTGCCGCGCTGCTGTGCTTCGTCTGCCGCGTTCCGCTCCTCGCCCAGGAGATCACACCCGTCATTGCGGTCGACCATGGGTCAAATGGTCCCGAGCAGCAGCAGAAGCATTACGTCGTGATGGTCTCGCTTGACGGTTTTCGCTATGACTACGCAAAAAAATACGGCGCGAAGCACATCCTGGGGATCGGCGCCAAAGGCGCGAGCGCGCCCGAAGGCATGATCCCGTCGTATCCTTCGCTGACGTTTCCCAACCACTACACGCTGGTCACCGGGCTTTACCCGGAGCATCACGGCATCGTGGCGAACAGCTTTTACGATCCCGATCGTAAGGCGATCTACTCCTATCGCGACCCGAAGGCGGTGACTGACGGCTCATGGTACGGAGGCGCGCCTTTATGGTCGCTGGCCGAAAAGCAGGGTATGCGAAGCGCGTGCTTCTTCTGGCCGGGATCAGAGGCAGAAATTGCCGGAGAGCGGCCGAGCTATTATCTCCATTTCGACAACAAGATCGACGATAACAAACGCATCGACCAGGTGATCGCCTGGCTCAAGCTGTCCCCGGAACAGCGTCCACACTTCATTACGCTCTATTACTCCGATGTAGATCACGCAGGTCACGAGCATGGCCCGAACAGTCCGCAGGTGGCCGAGGCGGTGAAGCATGTGGACGAGCTGATGGGACGCCTCGAAAAGGAACTGGATGCACTGCATCTGCAGATCGATCTCATCATCCTCGCCGACCACGGCATGGAAAAGGTCCAGGGTGACTGGATCACTCTCGACAAGTACGTGCCGCTTGATGATGTGCAGACCGTCGGCTCCCTGCTCTATCCTCAGACCGAGGCCGATACAGTGCGCATCTATAAAAAGCTGCGGGCGGCGGATGCGGGCTTTCTCGTCTACCGCCGCGCCCAGGTGCCGGCGGAGCTGCACTACAACAGCAATCCCCGAGAGGGCGATCCAGTAATCATCCCGAAGGGACCGGCTCTCATACGTGCGACCGCACCGCCAGCGGGGCAGAATGGATTCCTGCCTCTGGGCGAGCACGGTTATAACCCCTATGAGATGACCGCGATGCGCGCCATTTTCTTCGCCGAAGGGCCAGACATTCGCCACGGAGTCACGTTGAAGCCTTTTGAAAATGTGAATGTGTTTCCTGTGGTGGCGAAGATTCTCGGACTCGAAAGCCCCAAGGTCGACGGCAGTGTAAATGTCCTTTCAACCATACTGGTCCCGTCTGCCGACGTAGAGGCTCAACAGTGATGGCGAAATACTTCCTCGGGTTCGATGCCGGTGGGACGAAGACCACCTGCGCTCTTGCGGATGAAGCCCGCGTGATGGCGCGCGCGGTGGGTGGCAGCATCAAGCCGCTTCGCGTGACCATCGAGCAGGCGCAGCAGAATCTCTCTGCGCTGCTGGGCGAAATTTCGCAGGCGAGTGGAGTGGATCTGCGCAAAGTATCCGCATCCTGCATCGGTACAGCAGGTGTGCGCCTGCCACAGACAGACGGCTGGATGCGGCAAATTGTCTCCTGTTGCGCCGGCGGCGAGATCGTCATTTGCGGCGATGAGGAGATCGCATTGGACGCGGCGTTTCCTGGCCAGGCCGGCGTTCTCGCCATGGCAGGCACAGGATCCAACGTGATGGGTCGCACCAGCCGGGGAGAAATGCTGAACGTCGGCGGCTGGGGCCCCACACTCGGCGACCAGGCATCAGGGCACTGGATCGGCGTCCAGGCATTACGGGAAGCGTGCCGGGCGCGCGACTTCGGCCAGCCGACACAGATTCTCGAGAAGGTGATACGGCACTGGTCGGCAGCCAGCCTCGAAGAGGTCGTGGATATTGCGAATCGCACACCTCCTCCCGATTTCTCTCAGCTGGCTCCAATTGTCGTCGGGTGTGCCGAGGAGGGGGAAGCAGTTGCATTGCAGGTGCTTGAGCTTGGCGGCCGGCTCATCGGAGAAGACGCGGTCCAGGCCTTTCGTCACGTGCGGAAGCTGGACCCTGATGCCCCCCTGCCGGCGATAGCCTTTACGGGGAGCATCCTCGAAAAAGTAGCGTTCGTTCGTGAAAGCATGATCCAGACGATCCGGAGGAGCCTGCCGCAGGTGCAGATCCTGCCCGAAGCGGTTGACCCCATCCTGGGTGCTTTGTGGCGAGCGCGACAGGCCGTCAAGGATTGATAACGGGCCGCCCGCGCAGAATCGTCTCGACAACGTCGTTCTTTGCGGACAGCACAGTGATATCGGCTGGACGGCCCACCGCAATCGAGCCGGCTTCGGCCTCAAACCCCGTCATGTGCGCAGGATTGCGGCTGACCAGCTTTGAAACGTCATCAATCGAAGCCCCCGTGAACTCCGCAAAATTGCGCACACCGCGGTCGAGCGTCAGCGTGCTGCCGGCGAGCGTGTCCTCGCCGATGACGCACTTTCCGTTCACAACCCGAACATCCAGTTCGCCCAACTTGTAGGTTCCGTCGGGCATGCCGGCAGCTGACATCGCGTCGGTTATCAGCATGGCGCGGTCGGGCCCCTTGGCCTTCCAGTAAATGCGCACGGCGTCGGGATGCACATGCAGGCCGTCACAAATAATCTCGGCGTAGAGGCGGTCGTTCGAGAGCACTTCGCCGAGCAGTCCCGGATCTCGATGATCGAACTGGCGCATCGCATTGAAAGTGTGCGTAGCCGTCACAGCTCCGGCGCGAATGCCGCTCCTGGCTGCGGCGGTATCGGCATTGCTGTGGCCGAGGCTCACGCGAACACCGAGTCCCGCTGCATGGCTGATGAGTTCCTCGGCGCCGGGCAGCTCCGGCGCTATCGTCATCAGACGGATCTTCCCCTGCGCGGCCTGCCACATCCGGTCGAAAAGCTCAACGGAGGGCTTTTGCAGCAGCCGCTCCGGATGCGCGCCCTTCTTGTGGGGCGAAAGGAATGGTCCTTCGATGTGAATGCCCAGAGGTGTCGCTCCCCCGGAATCGCTGCCAATCAGCCCGCTGATTCCCTCAAGCGAGCGAAGGGTCATGTCGACAGGAGCCGTGACGGTCGTTGCCAGAAATACTCCCACTCCATGACGCGCAAGGAATTTCCCGATAGTTGCGAAGGCGTCCGAGGTGCCTTCCATCACATCGCGTCCGGCGCTGCCGTGAATGTGAACATCGAAATACGCAGGGGCCAGTACGCAGCCGGGAAAATCGAGCCGCGGCCCGGATGGAGCTTCAATACTCCCACGCGGCCCAAGTTGCGTGATCACGCCGTCGTCGACAATGACTACTGGATTGTTGATGGATTGATCTGGCGTAATCAACCGGTCGGCGGTAATTACAGTTCTCATGATTCAGCTTTCTTGAAGTTTTCTCGCCAACTACGGTGAATGGCGGCTGGCTGCACAGTCAAATCAAAATCTACACTGAACCGAGATGAGCGTGCCCAGAATCGGCATCCACCTCTCGACTTCTGGCGGCGTCTTCAAGGCGGCCGAGCGAGCCCATGAGGTCGGCGCGAACACCTTCCAGATATTTTCCTCCAGCCCACGGATGTGGCGTCCGGCGCAGATCGATCCGGCTCATGCCCGCCAGTTGCAACGGCTACGAGACAAGTACGATTGCACCCCCATGGCGATTCACACAAGCTATCTTGTGAACCTGTGCAGCCAGTCTGAGGTTGTTCGCCGCAAGTCGGTAGACTGCTTTCGCGAAGAGGTGCTTCGCGCGGTAGCGCTGCGGGCGGAGTACCTCGTGCTGCATCCCGGTTCGTGGCGTGGGTTGACCCGAGAGCAAGGTCTGACCCTTGCGGCGGAGTCCATCAAGGAAGCAACCCACGGCATCGATTTGGAGGCCGCCGGTCTGCGTGTCCTGATCGAGAACACCGCGGGGGCCGAATATTCGCTCGGTGGCAGCTTCGAGCAGGTAGGGGAGCTTATAGAACGGCTCAGGCCAGTTGCTCCTGTAGGGTGCTGCCTCGATACATGCCATTGCCATGTGGCGGGATACGACCTGGTGACCGCCGACGGCTACGAAGCGATGCTGCGCCAGATCGATGCGACGATAGGGATCGGGAATGTCCGCGTATGGCACATGAACGATGCCAAGGCCGCGCGCGGTTCGAAGCTCGACCGCCATGAGCATATCGGTCAGGGAACCATCGGCATTGAGCCTTTTCGCCGGCTCCTGAACGACAGCCGCTTCGCCCATTGCGCATTCATCGCGGAGACGCCGGTCGACGACCCCGGTGATGACGCTCGCAATGTTCAGACAATGCTCGCTCTTGTGAGGCCTCCCGCGCGCCCGCGTTTGCCCCGAAAAGTTCGGCTAACCGAGATGTGATCAAAGGTGCGGCTTCAGCCCTGCCCAGCCACGTAATGGCTCCAAATGCACCCAGCCACGATCCCGCGGCAGCGAAGATGACGTAGACCGGATTTCCGGTGTAGCTGATGACAGCGAACGCCGACAGCAGGTACCAGATGCTGCTCCAGCTTGCCGCCATAATTTTGCGGCGAGCGCCCACGGCCGCTGTAAACATCACATAGACGGCATCGGTGCCGGCAGTCGATGCCAATACTCCCAGCGCGATTAGCGGATTCGGCGCATGCAGTGTCACTTTTCGCTCCCATTTACAATCAGAAATGAGATGTCCGCGAACCAAGCTACCAAAAAGACCGCAGCAGCGGCCGCCGTGGAGCCTTCATCCTCGACTCACGAGCCTCGCTACAATCCTGCCGAAATCGAGCCTAAATGGCAGCAGCGCTGGGCCGACCAGCCCGACCTATACAGCGTAGAACCTGCCTCGAGCGGCAAGCCCAAGTACTACGTGCTCGAGATGCTTCCCTACCCCTCGGGCCAACTCCACATGGGTCACGTGCGCAACTACGCTATTGGCGACGCGCTGGCGCGCTACATGTGGATGACCGGCCATAACGTGCTGCATCCGATGGGCTGGGACGCCTTCGGTCTTCCGGCGGAGAACGCCGCGCTCAAAAACAACACGCCGCCGCGCGAATGGACGCTCCAGAACATCGCTGCGATGAAGCGCCAGATGACGCGCATCGGCCTGAGCTACGACTGGCGCAACGAAGTCACTACATGTCTGCCCGAGTACTACCGCTGGAATCAGTGGTTTTTCATCCGCATGTTCGAGCGCGGGCTCGCTTATCGCAAGAAGAGCAAGGTGAACTGGTGCCCGGAGTGCTGCACAGTCCTCGCAAACGAGCAGGTAATCGACGGCTATTGCTGGCGGCACGAGGAGACGCTGGTCGAGCAGCGCGATCTTGAGCAGTGGTTCCTGCGCATTACAAACTACGCACAGGAATTGCTCGACGACTTGAGCAGACTCGACGGCTGGCCCGAGAAGGTGCGCACGATGCAACGCAACTGGATGGGGCGCAGCGAAGGCGCCGAAGTCGTCTTTCAGATTGAAGACTCAGCCAGCGCGCCCGAAGATGAACATGCTACTACGCGCCAGGCCGGCACCGCGGTACTCCCGCCACGTGAGGACATCCGGACTTCCGGCAGGAGCGTCACGGTATTCACTACGCGCATCGACACGATCTTCGGCGCGACCAGCATTCAACTGGCGCCCGAGCATGCGCTGGTCAAGGAGTTCGCAGCGACCAAGCCGGAGCTCGCCGAAGAGGTCTCCAAACTGGTAAGCGAACAGAAGCAGGCCCGCGACGCTGCCGACATCGGAACCATCGAAAAGCACGGCGTTTTTACCGGACACTATGCCATCAATCCCTTCAATGGCGAGCGGCTGCCGATCTGGGTGGCGAACTACATCCTGCTTGACTACGGCACCGGAGCCATCATGTCGGTGCCGGCTCACGACGAACGCGACTACGACTTCGCGAAGAAATACGGCATTGAGATGCGGATCGTGATCCTGCCGAGGCGGACGAAAGATCCGGCAAATGATGCAGAAGAGGCGGTGCTGCCCTACACCGCCGAGGACAGCATTCTCATTAATTCGGGAGAATTCAACACCCTCGGCAACCAGGAAGCACAGCACAACATGAGCACCTATGCCGAAGAACACGGCTTCGGGAAGGCAAAGGTCTCCTATCGTCTCAAGGATTGGGGCATCAGCCGCCAGCGCTACTGGGGTACGCCGATTCCCATGCTGTATTGCGAGAAAGACGGCATTGTGCCGGTGCCTGACGATCAGCTTCCGGTCCTACTGCCGGAGAACGTCGATATCACAATGGAGGGTGGATCGCCGCTGACACGCATGCCGGGGTTCGTCAACGCGACCTGCCCGATGTGCGGCGGCCCGGCGCGGCGCGAGACCGATACCATGGACACTTTTGTCGATTCGTCCTGGTACTTCTACCGTTACACGAGCGCCAAGGACGACAAGGCTCCATTTGACACAGATACGGTTGCGTATTGGTTTCCGATCGACCAATATATCGGCGGCGTCGAGCACGCCATCCTGCACCTGATCTATTAGCGCTTCTGGACCAAGGTGATGCGCGACATGGGACTTGTCAAGAACGACGAGCCGGTGGAACGCCTGTTCACCCAGGGCATGGTGATCAGAAATGGCGCGAAGATGTCGAAATCCAAAGGCAACGTCGTCTCTCCCGACGAAATGATCGCCCGCTACGGAGCCGACGCCACACGCGCCTATTCCCTCTTCGCCGCACCGCCGGACCGCGACCTCGACTGGCAGGAAGATGGCGTGGCCGGCGTCAGCCGCTTCCTGGGGCGTGTATTCCGATTCGTGAACCGCTATGCGGAACGGGCGCAGAGCACGAGATCTGCCGCAAAAACGTCCTCCCCAACCTCGCAGGCGCTGATCCGCAAGCTTCACAAGACCATCCGCAAGGTGACAGAAGACTTCAGCGGACGCTGGCATTTCAATACGTCCATAGCGGGAATTATGGAGTTGGTGAATGCGCTCACCGCCGCCGAGCCCGCCATAAACAAGGGCGAAGTATCGGACGCGGACCTGGCGATCATCCTGAGAAATCTCGTGTTGTTGCTCGCGCCTTTTGCGCCCTATCTTGGGTTTGAGCTGTGGGAGAAGATCGGCGCAGAGGAAAGCCTGCTGCGCGCTCCATGGCCCGAATACGATGAAGCGCTCGCGCGCGAGGAAGAGATCGAGATTCCGGTCCAGATCAACGGCAAGCTCCGTGCCGTGATCAAAGTGGCAGCAGGCGCCGACGAGGATACGCTGCGCGATGCCGCACTGGCCGACGAAAAGATCAAGGCCGCCATCGCGGGCAAGACGATCGTCAAAATCATCATCGTCCCCGGCAAGCTCGTAAATATCGTGGTGAAGTAGCCGATGGCTGCCACAACGATGGCGAGAGGCACGCAGTCCTTCGTGCGCGTTCTGAGCGAGTGCTGGTCGCGCCCTGGGCTTCTTGCGCTTGAGATCCTGTGGAGATGGCTCTTCGGCATTCCACTGATCGTCGTGCTCGTGTGGCAGGGACTGCGCATCTACTCGGCCGTTGCGGGACAGCTTGCAGCGGCCGGAGTCAATCAGCTCTCACTGACCGACCCCATGGGTGCAGCGCCGATCATCGTTGACGCGTATGCCGTAGTCGCGCCGCCAATTCTTCGCGCCGTGCTGTGGCTGGCTCCGCTCGCCGCTCTCACCTGGGGGGTTGCTTCCGGCGTGGGACGAAACGCGGTTCTGCGTCGTTATGATGCGTCCCTGCCACGACGGCCAATCGCGCTGAGCGCGCTGCAACTTCTGCGGATCATCTTTCTGGGTGCCAGCTTCTGGCTCTGGTTTGCCTCGGTGCAATGGGCTGCGAATCACTCTTTGTCCGGCGATGAACCTGATCTCGTCACATACAGTGCCCTGGTGATTTTCATTTCGCTCGGAATCTTCATTCTGTGGGCGGTCGTGAGCTGGGTGTTTTCGATCGCGCCGCTCCTGGTGCTGCTCGAAAATCGCGACCTCCTGTCGAGCCTGCTGCGCAGCCTGCGGCTGGGACCGCTCACCGGCAAACTCATCGAGATCAACCTGGTGATGGGCATCGTTAAACTGGCCCTGATCGTCGTGGCCATGGTCTTCTCCGCAATACCTCTGCCCTTCGAGTCGGTGGTACAGGGGCCGCCGCTCTACGCCTGGTGGGTGGTCGTGACCCTGCTGTACCTGGTTGCGTCGGATTTCTTCCAGGTGGCAAGACTTGTGGCATTCATTGAACTGTGGCGGGTCTTGTCGACGCAGGCGCTCTCGGCGAAAACTGCTGTGCAGGTCAAGTAAACTATCCCGTGGACACTTCCTCGATCGTCATTCTCGACTTCGGCTCTCAATACACACAACTCATCGCCCGCCGCATTCGCGAGCAGAACGTCTTCTCCGTGGTGCTTCCCTGCACCACCTCCGTCGACGAGATCCGCGCCCAGAAGCCGCTTGGCCTTATTCTTTCGGGCGGTCCCTGCTCCGTGTACGATGCCGATGCGCCGGCCGCCGACCCAGCGATTCTGTCACTGGACCTCCCAGTACTCGGCATCTGCTACGGCCTGCAGTTCATCACACATCATCTCGGCGGAAAAGTTCGCTCAGCCGACAAGCGCGAGTATGGCCACGCAGAAGTCGCCGTTGTCGATCCGGCCGCTCCACTCTTTGCAGACATACCGGCCTCACTGAATGTCTGGATGTCGCACGGCAATGAAGCCGTCGAACTGCCTCCCGGTTTCCATCTCACGGCAAGAACATCGAACGCCGTTGCCGGCATCGCGAATCCTGAGCGGCGAGTCTGGGCCGTACAGTTTCATCCCGAGGTGCACCACACAAAGCAAGGTACCGCTCTGCTGCGCAATTTCCTCTTTAACATCTGCAAGGCCAAGCCTGACTGGACGCCGGAGCATTTCATCTGGTCCACAGTGGCTTCGATTCGCGAGAAGGTCGGAGACGGCCACGCCATCTGCGCGCTCTCCGGCGGAGTCGACTCGTCGGTCGCGGCCGTCCTTGTCCATCGCGCGATTGGCGACAGGCTGACCTGCGTCTTCGTGAACAACGGAGTCCTGCGCAAGAACGAATTCTTCAAAGTACAGGAGAACCTGCGCGAAAAGCTGGGGCTCAACCTGGTCGCAGTCGATGCCAGTGCGCGTTTCCTCTCCAAACTCGAAGGCGTCACCGATCCTGAAACAAAGCGCAAGATCATCGGCAACGAATTCATCGCCGTTTTCGACGACGAGGCCCACCGCATCGCCGAACAGACCGGCGGAGTAGACTGGCTGGTGCAGGGCACGCTTTATCCAGACGTGATCGAGTCGGCCTCCGTCAAAGGACCATCGCAGACGATCAAAAGCCATCACAACGTCGGCGGCCTTCCCGAGACGATGAAGCTCAAGCTGATCGAGCCCCTGCGCGACCTGTTCAAGGACGAGGTTCGGCGCATTGGGCGCGACCTGCAGATGCCGGACGATATCCTCCAGCGCCAGCCCTTCCCCGGGCCCGGCCTCGCCGTGCGCATCCTGGGCGAGATCACTCCTGAGCGCGTGGCGCTGCTGCAGGAGGCCGATGACATTGTCGTGACCGAGATCAAGCGCGCCGGGCTGTATCAGCAGATATGGCAGTCCTTCGCAGTGTTGCTGCCAGTCAAGAGCGTGGGCGTGATGGGAGACCAGCGCACATACGCTTACACATGCGCGATCCGGGCGGTACACTCCGAAGATGGCATGACCGCCGACTGGGTTCCGCTGCCTTACGAGGTGCTGAAGACGATTTCCAATCGCATCGTGAACGAGATCCGCGGGATTAACCGCGTCGTCTACGACATAACTTCGAAGCCGCCGGGCACGATTGAGTGGGAGTGAGGACTGCGCGACCAGCGATACGCGCCTTCGGCACAAGGTTCTTAGCAGCCGAATTCGCTTTTGATATCCTTCCTCATCATCGGACTCACCCACGAATTCTCACGTTCCAAGGATGCCCGTGAATTCCCGACCACGCTGCCCTCTGGCCGTTTTCGCTCTCTTTTTGTCCGCTGGCGTGCTTCAGGCCCAAACAAACATCGACGCCGCCTTTGGACGCGACCCTAAGCAGCTGATCGATCAGTCCTACACCGATCACATCAAGCAGTACACCACCCAGCCTTACTTCAATTCGCCGCTCACGGATTACCTTCCGGCTTCGAATACGGTACCCACCCCGGCGAAAGTTCTCGGGGATGTGTCCGGGGCACCCGGTATCCTGCCCTACGCCGAAGACGTCTACGCATATTTCCGCCTGCTCGAGAAAAGCACATCGCGCGTAAAGGTCTTCACGATCGGACGCACCGAAGAAGGCCGCGAGATGATCGCCGCAGCCATAGCGGACGAATCACTACTGGTAAAGCTTTCCGAAAATGACGCGCGCCTGGCGAAGCTGGCCGATCCGCGCACAATCAACATGGACGATGTGAAGGCAACCGAGTTGGTCAACGCATCGTTTCCCGTTTACTACATCACGGGAACCATCCATTCGCCCGAAACTGGCGCGCCCACGGCCCTGATGGAGCTGGCGTACCGCCTTGCAGTCGACGATGCGCCATACATCCAATACATCCGAACGCACATGCTCGTGCTGATCACGCCGGTGGTCGAAGTCGACGGCCGTGACCGTATGGTCGACATCTACAAGTGGCACTTGGCCCACCCAAAGGAGCAGTGGCCCCGGCTCATCTACTGGGGACACTACGTCGCGCACGACAACAACCGCGAC
>JAFAKX010000161.1 GCA_019234945.1 Silvibacterium sp. | reverse complement strand
TGCTCCGTAGACCGTGTCGGAGAAGCCAAGGTCGCGGCGCATGGAGAGCGCGGCGAAGCTGAGATTAACGCGATCGAGATAAGCGCAGACGTAGAGGACGAAGAGAAAGGGGATGAGTCTCCAGAAGACCCGGCGGATGATGCGGGCGGGGTCGGCAACAGAGGGTGGATGGATGCCCGACATAGGCGGTGCGATAAGAGTAGCGGTTCTTTGGGATTCCGTGCAGCCGGATGGAGATATATTCACCGCGAAGACGCAAAGAGCGCCAAGGTTTGCAGAGTTTTCACCACAGAGGACACAAAGAAGACTGCTATTCGGACAAGATCTGCCTGGCGGCACGCAGGCCGGAGCGGAGAGCAGCGTGGACGGTACCCCAGTGGCCGGTGGTGTCGGTGTGTTCTCCGGCGAAGTAGAGGGTGTTGTCGACGGGCGCGGCAAGTTCGTCGGACGCAGTGACTGCGCCGGCAGGGGCGTAGCTGTAGGCTCCACGGCTGTACGGGTCGGATTGCCAGTCGTGGGCGTGGAAGCTGACGAGGAGTTCGGCTAGATCGCGGCGGTTAAAAATTGCAGAAAGCGTGGCGAGGGCCTTGTCTTTGAGTGCCGCCCCAGTTGGCGTGTGCAGCGCACGCGGGCCTGCGGTCCAGCAGGTAAGCGTGGGCGATGGATTCGGCGCGGCGGTCCACCAAGTGGGCAGTGGACTGTCCTGCGCAAAGAGGAAGCTAACGTTGGGCGCAGCGGATTCCCAGAAGCGCTCGCGGAAAAGCATCGTGATGCGCGTGGCGGAGCCCATGACGAGTTTGCGGATCGCGGCGATGGAATTGGAGGGTTCGGGGGAGATGCTGGGTGATCCGGACTGGAGTACGCCGAGCGGCATAGCAATCACGGTACGCGCCGCACGGATTTCGGGCAGCGCGGGGTTGGAGGTCGCGGCACGGACCTCGCCGGGTCCCCACTGAATTGCAGTGGCGGGCGAGCTGAGGTGGAGTTGCCCACCGGATGCAATGAAACGGTCGCGCAGGAATGCGGCGAGGCTGTCGTAGCCTTCGACCATGCGGAAGGCGCGATCGCCATCGATGCTCTCTTCGGCCTGCTGCTGTTTGCGGAGTGCGGCGGTGCCGATGCGGGTTGCGTCGGCGGCGTTGAAGCCCTCGACGTATCCTGTGGCACGCGCTGCGATGTGCTCGGGCAGGTTCTTCTGCGCGAGAAATTCTGCGAAGGGCAGGTCAGGCGATTCAGGCAGGTCGTCGAGGACGTCGAAGGCTTCGTCGAAGAATCCGCAGTCGCCGAGCTTGCCATTTTCGTAGCAGACGAAGTCGCCGGTGCGTTCGTAGAGGGTGAGTCCGGCTTCGCGGATCAGATCAAGCAGTTCGGGCGGGCGGCCGTGCACGAATTCTGCACCGAGTTCGATCGGCAAGTGGGTTGCGGGATCGCGTACCGTCAGGATGCGGCCGCCGATGCGGTCGCGGGCTTCGATCAGGATGACGTCGCGTCCAGCCTCGGCTAGAGTCCGCGCGGCTGCGAGCCCTGCTATGCCTGCTCCGATGACAGCGACGTCGGCGTTCGACATGCGTTTACTTGGGCTGAACCTTGATCAGGACGAGCGCGTTCGGCGTGAGCTGCAGTTCGAGCTTGCCGTTGTTCAGCGTTGACTGCTCGGGCGCGGGGAGTTCTGTCTCCCGGTTAAGCTGTTCTACCTGCGCGGGCGTGGGATCGAGCGGCTTGCCCATGGCGGCGTAACGCGGGAGCACGTTGCCGTGTTCGCTGTCCACGCGCTGCGTTGTAATGCTCGCGTTGGGCAGGACTCCGCGAAACGTCAGCGTCATCGTGTGGGCAGTTCCCTGCTTGTCGGGGTCGACGAGGTTCCACGCGGCGACGGCGAGAGAGCCGTCGGCGGATTTTGTAACGATGACGTTGTTGGATGGGTTAGCCAACCGCTGGTTCCCGAGTTGGTGCAGCAGACCGTAGGCATAGTAGCTGGGCTTGTTGATTCCGCCCTTGGCGCGGAGGCCGAACTGGCCTTCAAACGGCTTCGGACTGGGGCCGCCTTCTTCGAAGACGTCAGAGAAGGTCCAGAAGGAGAGCATGTCGACGCCGCTGCACTGGCGAAAGGTGTTAGCCAGAGCGGGCCCGACGAAGATAGTGTCGCGCGACTCGTTCATGCCCTGCACGTTCCACTCGGTCCACATGAGGGGCAGGTTGGGCAGCGGTGAGGCCTGGATCTGGCCGCGGACCTTGGCGATGGCGCGCGGAACGCGCTCGTCCATGGGAATGTCTTTGGGGAAGTTCGGTGGGAGATCCGAAGGCCGAACTTCCTCGTTTGGGCCGAAGAGGTCCTGGACGGTGTCGTCGGAGTATCCGTGGGTGGAGACGAAGTCGACGGGAACGTGATTGTCGGCGCAATATTTCAGGAAGTCGGGGATCCAGTAGGCGGCTGAGCTAGCGGGTCCGCCGACGCGCAGGCGCGGGCTGACGGCTTTTAGGGCGCGGGCGGTGTGAGCGTAGAGATCGAAGTAGGACTTTTTGCGCGGGATGCCATCCCAGAAATCGATGTTGGGCTCGTTCCAGACTTCGAAGTACCACTGCGAGACTTCGTCGATGCCGTAGCGCTCGACGAGATGCTGTGCGAATGCAGTTATCAGGCCGTCCCAGCGCTCCATGCTTTTTGGCGGAGAGACATTCTGCTTGTACCAGAAGGGATGGAGCGCATCGGGATTGAAAGCCAGCTTCTTGGGCATGAAGCTGATCTCGACGAAGGGGCGGACGCCGTTCTTAAGCAATCCGTCGTAGATCTGGTCGACATAGGCGAAGTTATAGACAGGATTGCCATGCTCGTCTTCGTTGTAGACGCCGTTTTCGTCATGCAGAATGGCATGGAAGCGGACGTAGCGGAAGTCGGCCACCTGCTTTACGGCGCGGAGGTCGTCACGGTAGCTCTCGCGAAGTGTGAGATTAGCGCGGCCGGAGCCGAACATTTGCTCCCAGAAGTGGGGGAACGGCGTGGCCGGCGCGGCGGCATCGATTTCGACCTGCTCCTGGGCGAGGAGGGAGAGCGCTGCGGCGGGAGACAGCAGTGCCAATCCCAAAACAAGGGAGACGAGGCGATTCACTTTCTGCATGGCTTACTCCTGAACAGGACCGATGGAGCGTGAACAACGCGGATTCGCGTGAAGAGGAAGGAGGGTGCGCCGTAGCGGCGCACCCAGATTGCATTAGAAGCTGAAGCGCCCCTGGAACGTAATGATTCTTGACCCAAGTGCGCTCTGCGCCTGGCCAAGGTTCGACGAGGTAACGAGGTTCGAGATGCTAGTGGGGCTGATGTTAAGGGTATTGAAGATATTGAGGAAGTTGGCCTGAATTTCGATCTTCGCGCCTTCGCCAACGCCCGGAATTCTGGGCAAACCGAATGCTTTGGCAAGATTCATATCGAGGTCACGGTAACGGGGACCCGGCATGGAGTTGCGGCCAAGTCCCGGCGCAGGGATGAACGCGGTCGCGAACGAACCGGGAGCATCGGCAATTGCATTGGCGTAGTTCGGAACGAAAAAGTAGTTGTTGCTGAACTGATCGTTGTTCGTGCCGGTATTCGCTGTGCCCGGATTGGGGAAGTTGCTTCCGGTCTTGAAGGCGTTGTTGCTGGTGCTCCTCAGAGCTTTGCCGTTGTAATACGGACGCAGGTTCTGGAACCCATAGTTACAAAGGTTGCAGTAGATCTGGTGCGGCGCCGTATAAAGCGGAGTCCAACCAAAGCCGGTGTGGTAGGTAAAGACTCCGCTGAGCGACCACCCGCCAGCGACCTTCTCTCTCCAGTCGTTGCCATGGAAGATCACCGGCTGCCAGATTCCGAAGAGCTTGAAGGTATTACCAAGGTCAAAGTCCGATCGGCCATAGGCGTACTTGGTGTTGTACAGATAGGGGCTGCGGAAGTATGGGCCCGAGTTTCGATCGAAACTGTGCGCCCAGGTATACTGCCCCTCCAGAGAGAAGCCTTGAGAGAACTGATGCTTCAAGTCGGCGATCATCATGTTGTTGTTCGAGGTACCCGTGTTGCCGAAGGTGTTGACGCTGTTCACCAGAGGGTTCAGCGGAGCGCCCCGAATAGTTCCATAGGCGTTCGCATCATAGTCGAACAAGAGGTGCTTGCCGGAGCTGCCCAGATAGGTGAGGGTTCCCACCCATGAATGCGATAGATCCATTTCTACTTCAAGAGAATAGTGGTGCACATACTGTGTGGGCAGATTGTTAGTCAGCGCATTCAGATTCGCGGCTCCCACCGTTGGCAGTCCGGCAGCGTTAAATGTGGTAATCACGCTCGGGTTCGGTGGATACCCATTGATATTGTGCACGTTGCTCGAAGTCGCGTAGAGAATGTTCGGATTGATGTTGGTCGGACTGGTGCTGGTTCCCGGAACAGACGAGGTTCCCGGCGGGTTAAAGTCGTTGGCGTTCGCGTTTGCAATCTGCTCCTGGTTGTAGTTCAGACCGTAACCGCCGCGCCAGACGACCTTTCCGTTGAAATAGTTCGGAGCCCAATTAAAGCCGACCTGTGGCCCAAAGTTGAGGTTTTGAGGATTCCAGGCGTTGACGCGGGTGCGGATAGTGATTGCGGTCAAAAGAGCAGAACCGGGACCGAACCGGAGCACACCCATGTTGTTGTCCTTATCGGAAAGCCCTCCGAAGTAGGAGTAACGGAGTCCTGCGGTCAGGGTCAGGTTCGGGCGGACCTTCCAATTGTCCTGAAAGAAGAAGCCCCAGATGTTCTGGCGGTTATCGTTGCGGAACCCGCCGGGAAAACCGGTGGTCGCCTGGAATGGCCCACCTTCAGCTTCGGGAGCGTCATTCAGGAAGTCCCAGATGTTGTAAAAGGTGTAGTTCGGCGCGCCGATCGGATCGTTGAGATAGTACAGGCGGGTGAGCTCGAAACCGAACTTCCATGTCTGCGCGCCATGAACCATGGTGGCGACGTCCTTATAGCCGTAAGTCCACTGGTTCAGGTGGGAAGGCGCCGCCACGCCGATGGAAGCGAGACTGATGCCGCCAAGGTTGTGGGGGCCGCCACTGTTATTCCACTGGATCTGGGGCAGTCCAAACGGAGCCTGTGGGTTGCTCCCCAGTTCGTTATAGCGCCACCCGGCGGCATTGGCGCGGGCTTCATTCAGGAAGTTTGGGGAAAAAATGTGATTCCAGATGCCCGAGAAGGCGTCGTTGATCTGGGAGTGATGGAAGAGCTGATAACCCAGAGCGCCGTTCAAATTGGTCTTGCTGGCTGGAACCCAATAGATGACGAAAGCGATGTGGTCTTTGCTGCCAACCTGGCCATCCGCGCGTCCGCTCCACTGCTGAAAGTTCGTGGTAGTAGGGTTGCTGACGGTGTACTGGGCAATATCGGGGACATTCGAAAGCCCGCTGCCGACGCCAGGGTTAGCGGGGCTTACCCAGGTGAGGTCCTGCTTGCCAAGACCAGTCGTCAGGGGTGATCCGATATTCAGGCCCTGGCCTGGGATGGTCCTGCAATTCACGCCTTCAGTGAGCCCGGCATTCGCACAGGTGTTCGACCCGATCACGGTGCCGATGACGGTCGATCCCGGAAAACCGAGAAAGGTGGCAGCAATGCTGCCTGCGGGCGCCAGTCCGTTAAATTGGGAGGTTGGATACCACTCGGTGCCGGTCGCCCCGATAGTCTGCGCCTGCTTCTCGTACGCGAAGAACGCGAATATCTTGTTTTTCCAGATGGGCCCCCCGATGCTGCCGCCCCACTGGTTGTATCGATCCTCATCGCGGAGCAGGCCACGTTGGGCGGGCGTCAGCTTAGCTCCGGTCACCGGATCAAATGCCTGTACGGACCCCGGACCATTCCAACGCTGATACGCATTCAGACCGGGACGAGTGATCTGGAAGAAGAAGCTACCGTGCAGATTGTTCGTTCCGCTCTTGGTGATCATTTCGACTACGGCACCCGCGAAGCGGCCATTCTCGGCGTCGTAGGCGTTCGAAACAATCTTGAGATCGCCGATCGACTCCGGACTTGGAGTAATGACCGTAGCTCCGCCCCAGACAGCACTATCCGTGCTGATTCCGTCGATGGTGTAGCCGTTATTCTCGAACTGGCCGCCGTTCACGTTG
>JAFAKX010000024.1 GCA_019234945.1 Silvibacterium sp. | reverse complement strand
GAAGTCAAGGACTACGTAAAGGAGCGCTACCGCTCCGCGCTGCAGCTCATGCGCAACATCGAGCAGCGCAAGAACACGATCCTGCGCACCTGCGAAGCCATCGTTCGCCGCCAGGGCGATTTTCTGGAGCGGGGCGTCGATGCTCTTCGGCCGATGATGATCAAGGAGGTCGCCGAGGAGATCGGCGTCCACCCCTCCACTGTGAGCCGCGCCGTCTCAAACAAGTATGTGCATACGCCGCAGGGCGTTTACGAATTGCGTTTCTTCTTCTCCGAGGGCGTCAACGGCCCCGAAGGAGCAGGAACTCCCCTGATGCTGCTCAAACGCAAAGTCAAAAAACTGATTGAGGACGAAGATCCCGCAAAGCCGCTTACCGATGACCAGATCGCCAGCACTCTGCAGGCGCAGGGCATCAACGTAACCCGGCGGACAGTGGCCAAATACCGTGAAGACATGCGAATCCCCAGCACCCACCAGCGACGCATTCGCGGATGAGTTAGAATCGCCATTCCCGGTGGACATTTCTTTTCAAGAAGGGAGCTTTCACCATGCAGGTTGAGTACACCGGCAGACAGGTGACCGTTACCCCATCACTCCGTGCTTTAGCGGAAGAGGGCATTGCGCGAATCGGTAAGATTCTCGGCAGGACAACCGGCGCTCATGTGGTCCTGAGCGCGGAGAAGTATCGTAAGACAGCAGAGGTAAGCGTCAAAACCAGGCTGCATGACATCCTGGGAATTGCTGAATCGACCACTCTTGAAACTGCCCTGCGCGGCGCACTCGAAAAGGCCGAGACCCAGGCGATCCGTTGCAGGAAGAAGCTGCAGGCAAAAAAGCGCCAGCCCAAGGAGGAGAAGCACCCTTCCGAACTCCTGCTGCAGCGCACCCGGCGCTCATCCGTGAAGCCGGCCGTGGCAGCCGAGAAATCTGTTTCGTCCGTGCCGAAGACGAACGGCAGCGGGCGCAGCAAGCCTGTTATTCCCGTTACGGTTCACAGCTTCCCAGCGAAGACGCCCATCCCTGAGCCGCATATTGTGCGTTCGACCGATTCGGTTGCTCTGCGCCCTATGACTCTCGAAGAGGCGGTGAAGGAATGCGAGTTCCGTGACCGCGAAGTGTTCGTCTTTCGCGATAAGCGCGGTAACGTCAAAGTCCTGCACCGCAAGCGCGACGGCAAGATGGAGCTGATTGAGGAGCCATAAGGCAGGGTTTGGAAAGGCGCAGGCGATACCGGATCGGGAATTCTGGCCTACTGTACAGTACAAAGCGCTCGAAAACTATACCCTATTGCCTAATCCCTGATTTACGATGGGCGCATGGCCTTGCCTGAAAATTCAGCGAAGAAGGCAGGCCGGAAGAAATCGGTCGCCCTCAAGCGATCGCTCGAAAAGAAGAGTTCCGTCAGGAGCTCTGCTCATCATTCTGGTGCGGCTCACGCGACACATACGGAGCCGCGCCACGAACTGGTCATCATCTCCGGACTTTCGGGTTCCGGCAAGGCATCGGCCCTCAAAGCCTTCGAAGACCTCGGCTACTATGCAGTCGACAATCTCCCGGTCGAGCTTCTCACGCCGTTTGCCGAGCTCGTCGCGCAATCGGTTGAAATTACCCGCGCCGCTCTTGTCGTCGATGTGCGCGAAGGGCAGCGGATTGAGCGCTTCCCCTCGATTCTGCGCGAATTGCGCAAGCGCCTCTCCACCACGGTGATCTATCTCGAAGCTTCCGAGGCCGCACTGTTGCGCCGTTTCTCCGAGACGCGACGCCCGCATCCGCTCGGTCGCGAAGCGATGGTCGCGCAGGCTATTCGCGCGGAACACCGTCTGCTCGATCCAGTCCGCAATGTCGCCGACGTGCTCATCGACACCACCAATTTCAACGTGCACGAACTGCGCGCCCACATCCAGAACCAGTTCGAGCGCGGACCCAACGGCCGCAGCCTGCTCGTCTGCTCCACGAGCTTCGGTTACAAGAACGGAGTCCCGCTCGAAGCCGATCTCGTCTTCGATGTGCGCTTCCTTCCCAATCCGCACTTCGTACCCGAGTTCCGTCATCTCACCGGACGCCACCCGAAGGTCGTGGCCTATGTGCGCAAATTCGAGCAGACACAGCAGTTCCTCGACCGCGTGACGGACATGTTGCTTTTTCTTCTTCCGCACTACATTCATGAGGGCAAGAGCTATCTCACCGTAGCTTTCGGATGCACCGGCGGCCAGCATCGCTCCGTGATGATCGCTGAAGAAATGAAGAAGCGCCTCGCGAAAGAGGGATATCGCGTCAAGACTGCGCACAGAGATATGCCGCGCTGAATCCCACTTGTCGCCCCTCGAATCTACTCCATCAGAACATTCGAAGGAGCAATCATGGATCTCGGACTCAAGGGCAAGCGGAAGAAGGAGCAGCGAAGCTCTTCTCGCGCATCGACCACCTCGACATCCTCGTCAACAATCTTGGTATCTTCGAGACCCGGCCATTCCTCGAAATCGACGATGCCGACTGGCGCCGCTTCTTCGAGGTCAACGTCCTCTCCGGCGTTCGCACCACACGCCACTACCTGCCCCGCATGCTTGAGAAGAAGTGGGGCCGCGTTCTCTTCATCTCCAGCGAATCGGGCCTGCAGATTCCCGCTGAGATGGTCCACTACGGAATGACCAAAACTGCGCAGCTTGCCGTTGCGCGCGGCATCGCCGAGTCATTCCCGGCCAGTGG
>JAFAKX010000179.1 GCA_019234945.1 Silvibacterium sp. | reverse complement strand
GGCTCGATCTGGCGCGGCTCAAGGAGTATCTCTACCAGATGGTCAAGATGAGCCCGCTGCAGAGCTACACGGTGGAAGTGATTCCCGAGGATCCGACGGTGGCGCTGATCGGGGCCGGAGCCGCAGCCGAGCGCGCCGTGGGCTGCTGAGGCCGCCTCAGCTCTATCTATAGCTCCTCTGATAGGTCCGGCTGATTCGGTCGTGCCAGCCGAGGGTGTCCTCATCGAAGAGAGCCCACAGGAAGCCGAGTCCAACCGGCATTGCCGAGAGGAACAGGGCGGCGATGCGCATCTGCATGGCGCGGCGCGTGGGATTTTCGTCGTCGAAGGTGCAGAGCGCGATCTGTGCGTAGCGCATGCCCGGCGTACCCTCGGCAAAGGTGAAGAACAGCCACTGATAGAGCACGAAAATCGAGACCAGCGCTATGGCGGCGTACATCAGAGCCGATTTTCCGGTCGGAGGATGCGCCGTGCAGGCGACGAAGACCAGCACAAACAGCAGGAAGGCAATCAGGACCAGAGCGATGTCTACGATGCCGGCCATCAGGCGGTCTTCCATCGAGGCGACGTACAGTTGGCCATCGAACTGGTCTGGGCCGGGCTGTTCCACCTCGCGGTTCCTGGCATTGTGCTGCGGTTCGGCGGTCGGGCGCGAGCCACGGCCAAGACCCTTCGCGGGACCTTCGGTGTCATCCTGCCTTTCGCGGGCCGTGGCAGCGGGTCTGCGGCGAGGAGATGGCTCGGCGTCGAGCCGGATCGAATGCCATTCAGGCAGGATTTGCGGTCCAACGGCCTGAACCAAGGCGGCGTCGCGCGAAATCGCCTCGGGCTCGACCTCGAAGATGCGGAGCTGCGAGCGCTCGGGATCGGGCGCCACGTCGCGCAGGGGTCCTTCGGCGTGGCGCGGGCGAGCCTTGCGGGGGGCGACCAGTTCGCGGGGGAATTCAAGGATTCGCACGGGCAGCGGCTGGGCGGGCGCTACGACGGCCTCCTCGAATGGGTCTACGATTTCTGTTGCGGCGATCTGACTTGTGGTTCGATTCGTGGCGATCTCATTCGCGGCCGGACGGGCCGGCTTCTGCGAGGTCTCCAGGAACGAATGGCGCCGCGGCTCTGGCAGGCTGCCGGGGTCGACCCGGTATTGGACAGGCTTCGGAGCCGGCTCAGGCGCCGGGGGCTCGGGCTGGACTTGCGATGCTGCTTCGTGTGATGAATCGGCCAGTTCCGCCCAGAGCACTTCGTTGACGGCCTGGGCGGCTTCGTGGGCCTTCTGCGCGGCCTTTGCCGCGGCCTCGGCTGCGCGGGCAGCGTTGGCTGCTTCGGCGGCGATCACTTCGCGGTAGGAGGGAGCCTTGGAGTATCGCTCAGCGACCCGGGCGGCAACGCTGGTTCCGCGCGACGCCCGCGGCGAGGGCTGATCCATGCCGGGGAGGACCGCCTGCCCCTCTGAACCCCTGGTGCGGCGGGTGCGGTGGGCCATCAGGCGGGCGTTCACTTCCTGTTTCCAGGAAGGTAGCGCGGTCGAATCGTCGTCGAAGACGGCGCTCTGCGGCGATGTGCTCAAAGTTACTCCTTTATCTCCGTTGCCATTTCGTTGCGATGTTTTGCCTTGAGATGCGCGGCGATGAAACGGCCTGAGAGACCGAACCGGCAGAAGCCGCGTCTGTTCTGGTGTTGCTTCCGAATGCTGGAAAGGAAAGGAGACGAGAAGGTCATATTCGGGGCGGGGATCTGGCGCGCGCATCTCTCCCGCCATCTTCTGACCACGACGAGGCCGGGCACATTTGGTGCGATCATTGGGATCACTCCAACGGTGGCGGGAGAACGGGTTTTCGATCCAGAGCAGCGTGCTTTCATCGCCCCGGACCGTGTCGAATAGCTTTGCTATTCTTAGGTTGGCCTTTGCGATGAGAGCCCGTAAGTTTCTGTTTATCATGCTGCTCCTGCTCTGTCATCAGCAGCTTAGGCCGCAGCCGTTAACGAAGCAGTTTCCCCCACAGAACGAGGACGGTCCGACGTCCAGGAAGCCGCAGAACCCGTCAGAATCTGCAATTGGATCATCGCCGCAGACAACCTACCCGGACGACCCCAGCCTTGAGAGCACGATTCCCGAAGCCCATGTAGTGCCGGCTCCTCCGGCCGGCGTCCCGGTGCACATCGAGGCGGACGCGCAGACCTATGTGAAGACCGACGGTGGCGGGGTCTATACGCTGACCGGGCACATTGTCATTCACTACAGGGATTATGTGATCCGGGCCGATCATGCGACGTATAACCAGGCGACCGGCGACATAGATGCCGAGGGCAACCTTCAGATTGACGGCGGCCCCGACAATGCGCACCTGAACGCGACGCACGGGACAATGAACGTGGAGGCGCACACGGGACACCTCTACGACGTAAACGGCACGCTGGGGCAGGGACGCGCATCGCGGCTCCGCCCCGTCACGACGGTGATCCCGGGCCAGGGAGCGCTGCAGCAGAATAAGCCTGTACTCTCGTCTGAGAGCCCGTTTGCCATTTCGGGAAAGGAGCTGATCCAGATGGGCGAGGGCCGCTACCACGTGGTCGACGGCACGATGACGTCCTGCCAGCTGCCCACCCCGGACTGGCGGTTTATCGCCGATAATTTCTTCCTCGAGAACGGTGTCGCGCGCGGCAAAAGCAGCTGGTTCGAACTGCAGGCGCTGCCGGTGATCCACAAACTGCCGGTGTTTTACCTGCCCTACGTCACGCATCCGGTCAACGCCGAGTCGCGCACGTCAGGCTTTGAGATCCCGATGTTCGGCAAGGACACCCAGAAGGGATGGATTTTCGGCGAGAACATCTATTTCACACTCGGGCGCAGCGCCGACCTGGTGATCGGGTCGCAATATTACTCGAAGCGAGGCTTTGCCCCCAGTGGCCAGTTCCGGTACCAGGGGCGCGGATACGATTTTGCGACGTTTCGTTTCGTGAGCCTGCTCGATCGGCTGCCAGGAAACGAGAACCAGGGCGGCGTGGACATGCTGTTCGATGCGCGGCATGACTTTGACCCGGAGACCCGCGTGGTTGCTGATGTGGAGTACCTGAGCTCGTACACATATCGGCAGGAGTTTGAGGACAACTACGTCACCGCCATCAACTCCGAGGTGAAATCGCAGGCGTTTCTGGCGCACTCCCATGGGGCGTTCTCGGAGGGCGTCAGCTTCAACCGGTATCAAAGCTTCCAGAGCACAGCCACCTCGCCGGCAGGTGCGGTGGAGATCAGGATTCTGCATCTTCCAACGTTGCAGTTCGACGCGCTTGACCAGTATCTGCCCGGCACTCCGCTGATGTGGGGCATGAATGCAGGCGCGACATCGCTGTCGCGATCCGAGCCGGGCTTTCAGACGTCCAAGGTGGTTCCGCGCTTTGACTTCTATCCGCATCTGAGTTTGCCCCTGCACTTCGACGGATGGACGCTGCGGCCGCTGGTCGCTGTCCGCGATACGTTTTATGGCAAGAGCCAGAATCCGGCGCCGCTGGGCGAGCTGCCGACGGAACGGGATGCGACGGTCAACCGCAAGGACTTCGAGGGCAGCGTCGATCTGCGGCCTCCGGCGCTGATGCGCGATTTTTCTCCCGGCTGGATCGAGCGCCTGTTTGGCTCCGACCTGCGCCACGCGATCGAGCAGCAGGTGACGTATCGCTTCGTGCGGGGCGTCGACAACTTCGACTCGATCCTCAAATTCGACCCGGTGGACGTGGCGAGCGATACGAACGAAATCGACTACTTCCTCACGCAGCGGCTCTTCCTGCGCAGGCTCCATCCGCAACCCTGCAAGGGAGATGAGGCTCTCGGACCGGAGGAGACATGCGGCACCGGGAACTCGGACTGGATCACGTGGCAGATCGGGCAGAAATACTTCTTCCAGCCCGACTTCGGGGGCGCCGTCACGCCGGGCACGCGCAATGTGCTCGAAACAACACTGGACCTGAGCGGTGTGGCGTTCCTCGATCGCCCCCGAAATTACTCGCCGATCACCTCGCGGCTGCGGTGGCAGACCACGACGTCGACGAATCTCGAATGGGACTTCGACTACGACACAAAAAGGGGACGGTTCGATTCGAGCAACCTGTTTGCCTCGTACAAACATGGAGACTTCACCTTCGCGGTGAGCGATGCTCATCTGCATACGCTTCCCGGGGCTCCATCAGCGAGCACGCCAACCAACGTCAGCAGCAGGACAGCGAGCGGGACTGCGACCGGGACTGGGAGCACGACCACCACTTCGACTACACCCCCGGAGATCAACTTCAACCAGCTGCGCTTTTCGGCCATCTACGGGAGCCCGATCAAGACCGGCTTCAGCACGGGGACGAACATGGGCTACGACTTTACCTTCAACACCCTGCAATACCTCGGCGTGCAGACAACCTATAACTGGAACTGCTGCGGCCTCAGCTTTGAAGTGCGGCGCTACTCGCTGGGCACAGTGCCCGAACACACCACATTCCTCTACAGCTTTACGCTGGCCAACATCGGATCGGCGGGCAGTCTCTCCTGGGCGCAGCGGGTCTTCTAAGGCCTTCCGGGCTAAAGACTCGATACAAGAACCTTCTTTTGGCGCGGACGGCCACCCTTCATGCCGTTTGATCGCGAAGCCTTCCGCTTCGCTGGTGTCCTGGCGGTTCCGCCTCTTCGCCCGATCTCAGCCATCCAGCGCCTGGTCCCGTAAACGTGCCCCAGAAGATTTGGCACATAGTGATCCAGATCAAGTAACGGCCAATGCAGGCCGGTGCCATTGCCAACAATCTCTACTTTTGCAATCTGCTCCTTCGATGCATCCTGCAAGCCCTGCAAATCCTCGCGGGGTATCACGTGTCTGTGGCCATCGCTCAACTTAAGGATGAGCAGGTCCAGTCCTGGTCCTGGTTTGTATTCCACTGCCGTTACCCGAGGTTCCTTTCGCAACCATCGAGCTTGGTCTATCGCCTGGTCTATTTCGGAGTCAGTAGCGACGACTCTATGCTTTGTCATGGACTCTCTCCCACAATGCGGCTAACTGGTCAAAGTGTTCAGCAGCGACATTCAGGATTTTCTTTATGTCGGACCGCTTTGCGTTGGCCGGCCGAATTGCGTCCTTGCGAACAGCCAGTGCAACATGTCCATCGGCCCGCAAATCTACGATTGTTTCGGTTTCGCCCAGAAAGCCATGCACATGGCGCGGTTGGTGATCATTCGAATAGACGATGAACAGGATACCGTCGAACCTGAGCGATCCCACAAAAAACAGTATAACCTAAGCAGCTTGGGTTTGTGCCTGTGATTGGTCCAGGGTAATGCTCCCGCAAAATGCGATAATCGGGATATCCCCCGAGGTGAAACGCTTGTACCAGATTCGACTCGCCCTTGTATGCCTGCTGGCGCTGGCCGCCGCCGGTTGCAAGGCCCAGACCACGCCCCAGAACGGCCTCGATCAGAAGACCACCCGCAAGATCGAAGTGCTGGTCCGCGCCAGGCTCAACGTGCCTTCCGAATACCAGATCGCCGTGGGGCCGAGAACGCCGAGCGACATGGCCGGATTTGACACCGTGCAGATTACATTTTCGCTGCCCGGCCATCCCGATCACAGCCAGACGATCCCGTTCCTGATCTCGAAGGACGGAAACACGCTGGCGCGGCTCTCAAAGTGGGACATCAGCAAGGACCCGGCGGATACGATTCCGTCATCCGACCGGCCGGTGCGTGGAAATCCGAACGCCAAGGTGGTGATCGTCAACTACGACGACCTGGAGTGCCCCTACTGCGCGAAGATGCACGCTGAGTTGTTCCCGGAGACGCTCGACCACTACAACGGCCTGGTCAAGATTGTCTATCGCGACCTGCCCCTCGAAGAAATCCATCCCTGGGCCGTGCACGCCGCCGTGAATGCCAACTGCATTGCGGCGCAGAGCGGGCCCGCCTACTGGAGCTACGTCGACTATCTGCACACGCACGGGCAGGACGTGACCGGTCCCGAACGGGATGTGAAGAAGTCCGATGAGGCGCTCGACAAGCTGGCACGAACGCAGGGAGAGACCAGCAAGCTCGATCTGGCCAAGCTGGACGCGTGCGTTGCCAAGCAGGATGAGTCCGCAGTACGCGCCGAGATGAAACAGGCCGACAGCCTGGGCATCCAGCAGACTCCGACGGTTTACGTGAATGGAGAAATGCTCGCCGGGGCCCTGCCCACGAGCGCGCTGTGGACCACCATCGACCGGGCGCTGATCTCGGAAGGAATCACTCCGCCTCCGAATGCGTACAATCAGCCGGCAAAGCCCGCGCAGCCGGGCCAGCCGGGAGCGCCGTCTCAGCCAGACGCAAAGGCGCCGACGCCGAAGCCCGCCGGCACTCATTAAAGGCTTGATCGTACGGCCGCTCACTTTGCAGTTACTGCCGGGCGAAATTATGCTGGAGTTGACGTTCTGCGGCATCTGCAGAGAGGTCGAGCGCGGCTGTGTGTGCAGCGCTTAAGGAGACGACTGTTGCCATTTCGATTGAACCCTGTTCCTGCCTTCCCCTCTGACTCTGCATTTCAAATCAATATCCGGAAGGCGCCGGCGGTGCTGGCCCTTGCCGCTGTGTGCATCGCGGGAACCCTGGGCTGCCAGCGCGGGCACAATCCGGACGCTGTGGCGACCGTCAACGGCAAGCCGATTCTGCACTCGGAGATGGAGAAGCGCTACCAGGACACGCTCGGCGAATCGCACCAGCAGCCCTCGAAGGAGCAGGCGGACATCGTTCGGCTGAACATCGTGCGCGACTTGATCGATCAGGAGATTGTGATGCAGCGCGCAGCTTCGCTGAACCTTTCGGCCAGTGATGAAGAAGTTGACAGCCGCATCAACGAGATCAAGGCGCCGTACACGCAGGAAGAGTTCAACAAGCTTCTCTCCGACAAACACATGACGCTCGATGACATGAAGCGCCAGATCCGCACCGGGAAGACCGAGGAGAAGCTCTTCAACAAGGAAATCAACTCCAAGATCAACATTACCGACGGCGACATCACGAACTACTACAACGCACACAAGCCGGAGTTCAACCTGATCGAGCCGCAGTATCATCTTGCGCAGATCGTCGTGACTTCGATTCCTGCGCCGCCGCAGCAGGTGGGAAATCTGCAGAACAGCAAGGCGACGAGCGACGCCGATGCGAAGAAGAAGATCGAGGCGCTGCACAACCGTATCATCAGCGGCGAGGACTTCGGGATGCTGGCGGCGAATTTCTCCGAGAGGCCGGACAATGCACAGAGCGGCGGGGATATGGGCTTCATCTCCGAATCGCAGCTGCGCTCCGAACCCGAGGTCTATACGGCCATCAACAAGCTCAAGCCCGGGCAGGTGACCGAAGTCCTGCCGTTGTATGAGAACAGTCCAGCCGGCAAAAAGGCCGTGGGCTACGCCATCTACCGGCTGCTCGACAAGGAGGCTGCAGGGCAGCGCGAGCTGAACGATCCGCGCGTGCAGCAGAAGATTCGCGAGCAGCTGCGCAACGTGCGCTCGCAACTGCTGCAGAACGCCTACATCGAAATGCTGCGCGACCAGGCGCGCGTAGAGAACTATTTTGCCGAGCAGATCTTCAAGAGCGGGGTGCAATAAGGGCAGGTTTTGCCTGTGCGTTTTGTGTCCTCTCTGGTGAACGATTTGCGTTCCACCGCGGCTTTGCGGCTATCTGTAACGTCTGTGTGTGAGGACTTAAATCATGATCCGGTACGGCATTCTCGGCTTCGGACATCATGCGGCGAAGCGCCTGATGAAAGGCTTTCGCGAGGCGAAGGACTCAAAGCCTGTCGGTCTCTGGAGGCGCGATGCGACGAAGGCCGTCGAGGACGCCCGCAAGTACTCAATTCCGCATATCTTCGAGACGCCCGAAGACCTCTGCGCTTCGCGCGAGATCGACAGTGTGTTTGTCGTGTCGCCCGACGCGCTGCATCTGCCGCACGTGAAGCTCGCGGCAAAGCACGGCAAGGCGGTGCTTTGTGAAAAGCCGCTGGGCATGAATGCCAGCGAAGTGGAAGAGATGGTCGCGGCGTCCGAGACTGCCGGGGTTCGCTTCGGCGTCGCGCAGAACATGCGCTACAACCGGAGCCTGGAGCTGATGCGCAAATGGATCGCCGAAGGGCGCATCGGCAAACCGGTGCTCGCGCACGCGGAGTTCGCTTACTCGGCGGCCGGCAGCCCGCGCACCTGGATTTATGACCCCTCACTCGCGTGCGGAGGCCCGATCGGAGACGTCGGCATCCACTGCATCGACGGCCTGCGGTTTGTGCTCGGAACCGATGTGACGGCGGTGAGCACGCTCGCGCATGGCGATGCAGCTTCGGGCAAGGTTGAATCGTACGCCGTGATGGGGCTGGATCTCGCGTCCGGAGCAATGGCGACGGTAACCACGACGACGCGCGCCGAATATCGCACGGTGGTGGAAGTGACGGGTGAGACGGGCACGATTCTCTGCGAAAACGGCCTGACGGTGGATTTTCCGGTCGATGTTGTCTTCCGCCGCGGGGCAGATGTGATTGCGAGCGAAACCGTCTCGAACGAGGACGCCTACAGCCTGATGCTCGACGGGTTTTCGGCGTGGGTGGAAGGCAAGGGAATGTACCTCGCGCCGGCGTCCGATGCTCTGCATAATCAGCGCGTGCTGGATGCGGCATACACGAGCTGGCGCGATGGGATGCGACAGGTGATCAGCTAGCGCTGCCTATTCGCTCACGGCACTCCGTGAGCGGATCGGGGCGGCCGGGACTCCGGCGACCGTCGCTCCGGGTGGCACGTCGCGGGTGACGACCGCGTTGGCTCCGACGGTTGCGTCGTCGCCGATCGTTACTCCGCCGAGGACGGTGACGCCGCGCCCGATCCAGACTTCCTTTCCGATGACGATCGGCCGGGCGGTGTGTCCCGCATCGCGGATGGTTGTTTCGGCGCTGCGCTGGTGGTTCGCGTCCCGGATGCTTGAGTACTCGCCGATCATCGTACCGCTTCCGATGGTCACTCGCGCCATGGCGACAATGTGAACGCCGCGTGAAATGACCACGCCATCGCCGATGTCGATCAGAGCGTCGTGCCGCGTCTCGAGATGCACATCCGGGTACAGCATGACGTTCTCGCCGAAGCGGACATTACGGGTGCCGTCGACAAATGCCCGGCCCTCGATGACCAGCGAAGCAGGAGCAGGCTCGGCCAGGTCTGCCGAAAGGACCGCGTGGGCGTAGATACGGGTGAGGCTTCTGCGCACGCCCCGGACAGGCCGCAGCAGAGCGGCGAGCACGGGACTGATGGCACCCTTCAGGCCGCGCTTCACTTCAACCTCGACTGATCCATGTGACGCACGGCGAGCGCGAGCGCTCCGGGGCGGAGGAAAGCATCGGAGTTGAGCAGAACAGGGTAACGGCCGCGTACCACTTCGAGTGCGACGTTGTTGGCAGAGGCAAATCCGAGGTTCACTTCGCTGCGAAAAAGGCGCACCCAGGGAAATTCCTGCTGAATCATCCCTATGGAGCCATCTGACCAATTGTTATCAACGACCAGCACCTCCACGCGGAGGCCAGCCGATTCGCGCTGGACCGACTGGAGGCATTCACGCAATACCTCACGTGTGTTGAACGAAACGATCACAATCGAGACGTCAAACGTCCCGGTGGACGGGTCGAGGCTGGTCATGGACTCCGCGACTACGAGTGAAGGCAAGTTTGGAAACTGGACGCCAGTACTTTCAGATTAACAGGCAGGTTATATCGTTCGATGACCCGCGTGCGTCCGGCAGTTCCGAGGCGTTGCCGCAGTTCAGGGTTTGTCAACAGAGACTCGAGCGCGGCCTCGAGGCACTCCACACAAGAGGGCGGCACGAGAAGACCATCCTGCTGATCGCGGATGAGTTCAGGAATGCCCGCGACAGACGTGCTGACGCATGGAATGGCCATCGCCATGGCTTCCATCAGCGCCACGGGGACGCCCTCGGCGAAGCTGGCGAGCGCAAAGATATCGGCCTGACCCAGCTGACGCCGCGTTTCATCGTGGTTGAGCGCCCCCCGGAAAGTGACGCTGGACTCGATACCCATCTCTGCGACTTCGCGTTCCAAACTGGGAAGGTCCGGACCGTTACCTACGAAAGTGAGGCGGGCCTCGTGGCCCTTTGCATGCAAGCGGGAGAATGCACGAAGAAGAACATGCTGTCCCTTCGCCGGCACGAGTCTGCCGACGCAGATGATTTCAGGGAGAGCGTTTCCGGAGTGAAGGACCGGCCTGAACTCCTCGGGGTCGACGCCAAGCCGGACAACATGCATCTTGTCCCAGTGCGCCGGATCGCAGTACTTCATCAGTTGGCTTCGGGAAAAATTGCTAATGCAGAAGATGAATTTCGCCCGTTCGATCTTGCGAGGAAGATAGCAGTCATCGACTTCGTAAAACTCTTCAGGGCCGTGAATCGTCAGGGAGTAGTCCAATCCCCAGGTTTCGGCCGCAATCATGGCGACAGTTGCGACAGCCCCACCGAAATGGACGTGCAGGTGGGAAAGATTCCTTTGCCTCATCCATCGACCGAGAAGAAATGCCTCAACCATGTAAAACAGCGCGTAAATTTTACGGGGGATATCCCATCGACCTAGGCGCAGGCTAGCCCTGAGGCCGCGAAACGCAACAACGGGCCGCACTAAAGTAACAGTCATGATTACGAAAAGGACTTTCCATAACGTGGCACGTTTCAGATAATAGGTCCGGTCAGCTTCCTCCGCTTCGTACGGAGGCAAGTCGGTCATGGGTCGATCGGGTGGATTTACGGAGGCAACGTCTATCTCGAAACCCATACGGCGCAGCCCCAGGATCTCTTTCAGGAAAAACGTATGCGAGACCGCAGGATAGCGGCTCAGAAAATAGGCCATACGAATTTTTTCTGGATTTAGCGCCATATTTTGCTGGTAATAATTTATAGTAATAAAAAACCAGAAAATTAGTTACTTTCCAGCTCACCTGTGAGCCGTTCTCTGCCGTTTAACAACGTTACAAATTGCTAATTCTGTGCGGGAAGAGGATTTCCAGGGGAGGGAAGCTAACTAGACACTTGGGTGACGTTCGTATACTCACCCAAATTATCTCCCAGAGAACCAGCTAGACAGAGTACTTGAAAAAGTACCCCGGATCTCTCCGTATCCATTTTTTTGTCCGGATTTACCTACGAGGTGCCTACATACCATGCGCTTTTGGATTCGTAACATACATTTTCAGTATGTCATCTTATTCATTCTCATAATTTTAACTTCCGCTTTCACCTTTGAGTCCAACGCTGCGGCTCAAACAGTCACCATCAACGATTCAACCATCATCAGCAATACTGCCCGTGCAGGGCTAAATCTTGGCGGGTCATCGACTATAACCCCGGAATTCAAAAACTACTTCGGGTACTCGAATCCGGGCTTCGAACCGATCCTGATGAAGCAGATCCTTCAGTTCCAGGGTACGAATTCTCATTCTTCTCCAACCAGTTTTCAGTGGGATGTGAACAACACGCAGTATGCACAATATGACCAGAATCAATGGGCAGGTGCGACTTTCACCGTCATCCAAGGCTCGTATACGAGCGGTACGTCGGATCCTGCTCTTGGTTGCACCGGTACTGTGGCATCGAGCACTAATCAGTCCGGCGCCGGGCCTGTCTTCGTAATCAACTCAGGCACCAATCAGGGTGGGAGCGGATGCGCGGGAAGTCTGGGCCTTGCCGGGCAGGTCATCGTCATCCAGACGAACAACAACATGCCGAATGTGTTCCCCACGCCGTCCAGCATATGGACTTCGGGCAACTGGGAGCCAAATGGATCGATTTTCGGTTTTGCTGTGAGCGGCGGCGCGACCGCTACCTCTGAAACAACGGACCTTTGTTCAACCTGCGGACAGCAGTCGATGCTGCTTACGATTCCGAGTGGCGGCAGCGTTACGGTGCAGGGCGGCCCAGTGCTCAGCTCCGGGGTTGAGAAGGCGGTCATTCTAAACGGAACCTATACGGTCTCTTTCTGGGCAAAATCGAATGCAGCAGTTCCGCCCAACATGGCCTTCCAGCTGGGTCCGCGTTCCGGAACGGCCTGCACTCAAACGTTCAGCGGCTCTACGAGTCCGGCTATTACTTCGACATGGACGCAGTTCAGCTTTAACTGCTCTTTTGCAGAGACGGCAAATGCGGGCGGCGCAGGTTCCTTCTTCACGCAGATCTTCGTCACGCCGCAAACCAGCGCTACAACCAGCCTGGAACTCGACAACCTGAGTATGGTCGATACGGGTGACTCAAACCCGACCGGGTATACCGATGCTTATGTCAACTCGGTGAAGGCGTGGTGCCAGTCTACGGCGAACACAACGGGACCCGCGTGCACGCTTCGCTACGGCCCGTCACCGGATTCTGAGACAATGGCGAACTGGGTCAAGCCTGCGTTCCAGAAACAGCCAACGATCGAGTCGATGGTAGCCATCTCAACGGCAACCCCGCAGATCAAGACGAACCCGAACGACTTCCTCACTCTTTGCGAGTATGTCGGCGCCACTCCCATACTGATCATTCCGGTTACCATTACCACACCCGAAATTCAACAGCTCATGGACTTCCTTGAAGGGCCCACCAGCACGACGTATGGAGCCCTCCGCGCGAGTCTTGGTCAGGTCACTCCATGGGTAGGCTCTTCGGGATCGCCGTTCTCGAAGATCTATCTCGAGTTTGGTAACGAAAACTGGAATGGCGGGTTTATTGGCCAAAACCTCGGATACAACAGCTCAGCGCCGGCCGCTACGGGCTACTACGATTACGCCGTACGTGCCGGAGTGGTGTTCTCGGCTGCACACAACTGGCAGAGCTCGCAGGGTTACAACCAGTCTGGAATAAAGTTTGCGTTCAATATTCAGACGGCAGGCAATCCGGCGGACATACCGACAGTAGCCGGGATGGCGCATCCCGACGCATTTGAGATCAACGGCTACACGGCCTACAACGTCGGCGATACCAGCACGACGGGATGCACAGGCAGCGGATCTAACAATGGGACCTGCCCGCTGTACGGCCCGACGCTCACTGAGCCGTGGTCGAATACGCACGATCCGAACTCGATGATGGGCTTTTACCAGTCTGTGCAGAAAACGGCTGCTACAAGCCTCTGCGGACCTTCGGGCAAGGCTGTCTGCGAATCCATGGTGTACGAAGAAAACACCAGCCCGTTCAACGCCAGCACGGCAGGTCCGTTCACGCAGAGCGTTTCCGATTCCTTCGTACAAGCCGCATTCCAGGGAATCGTAACCGCCGATCAATTGGGTGAAAATGACGCGGCTGGAGTCTCAAACCAGAATTACTACCAGATGCACCAGTACTCTTACGGTGAAGGCGGCGTCACCATTCACATGTGGGGCACGATGCTCGACAGCGGCGGCGACTGCTCCATGAACAATAGTTCCACCTTTGGCGGAAGCTTCTGCCCCCGGCCGCAAATGCTGGGCGCAATGGTCTATAACTGGTGCAAGATCGGGCCGATGGTTCAAAGCTCCTGGGCCTCAAACCCCACTTACAACCTTCCGGCCAACAATAACAGCGTGAATGCGATCAACGGTGTTCCAGTGCTGCGCAGCTTCGCCTTCGCGCAGGGCGGTCAGCGCTGCATGGTCATTGTGAACAGCGACGTGGCCAGCGCTTACCAGGTTTCGTTCGCGGGAACGAACGCACCAACGAACAACGTGACTACCTATCAGTTCGCGCCGGGTTCATTGAGTTCCTCCAACGAACTGGGCGGATTGAGCGTTATCAGCACCCTGCAAACACCGTTGTCCAACACCACAACGCCCGGCGTCGATGTTACCTCCGGGTACACGCTGCCTCCCCACAGCGTCACGGCCTTCATGTGGCAGTCGAACGGGAGCAGCAGCTCACCTGTAGCAGCCACGCCGACCTTCTCACTGGCCGGTGGCACTTATACAAGCGCGCAAACGGTAACTATCTCCTCGTCGACTTCGGGCGCTACTATCTACTACACGACGAACGGGAATACACCGACCACGTCTTCGGCCATGTACGCCGGCCCGATCACGGTGAGTTCTACGGAGCAACTCCAGGCCATCGCCGTGGAATCCGGCTATACGACCAGCGCAGTAGCTTCAACGACGTATACCATCTCGTCAACCTCGTCAACCCTGCCCACTCCGGCGTTCAGCGTTGCAGGCGGAACTTACTCCTCCGCGCAGACAGTTGCCATCTCAGATGCCACGTCCGGTACAACCATTTACTACACAACCAACGGAACTACACCGACAACTTCGTCGACCAGGTACTCGGGAGCGATTACGGTAGCGGCGAGTGAAACAGTGGAGGCGATTGCTGTCAAATCCGGCTCCAACAACAGCCCGGTAGCCATCGCTGCCTATACCATCTCCAGCCTCTCCAGCTCAACCCTGCCCGCTCCGACGTTTAGCGTGGCTGGCGGAACTTACTCCACTGGGCCGACGGTTGCCATCTCTGATGCAACTGCCGGCACAACCATTTACTACACAACCGATGGCAGCACCCCGACGACCCTCGCAAATGTGTACTTCGCGCCGGTAACTATGACCTCCTCGGGAACACTGCAAGCGATGGCGGCGAAATCCGGCTACCCCAATAGCGCGGTTGCGAATGCAACTTACACAATCGGTACGTCGGGAACTACGCCGCCACCTACGACGCCGCCACCCTCGTCTACCCCTCTTATTAACTTTCCGAGCGGCTTTTCCGGTTCCAACGGTCAGCTGGCTCTCAACGGCAGCGCCACGTTGAGCGGCTCAGCCGTACAGCTGACAAGTCAGACTGATGTTCAGACAGGCACGGTGTGGTATACGACGCCGGTGGATGTACAGTCGTTCACCACCGCCTTCACATTCCAGCTGACCAACGCATCGGCAGACGGAATGACGTTTGCCATTCAGAACAACGACACGAGTGCGCTCGGCAGGTTCGGGCCATACCTCGGCTACGGCTCAATTCCGAACAGCGTGGCGGTCAAGTTCGACCTCTACGATAATGCCGGCGAAGGCATCGATTCCACCGGCCTTTACACCGGCGGTGCAACGCCGACCGTTCCGGCCGTGGATATGACCTCCTCGGGAGTCAACCTTCACAGCGGGGACACCATGTTGGCACAACTGGTCTATGACGGCACCACCCTGACGATGACCCTCACCGACACGGTGACCAATGCGTCATTTACGCAGAGCTGGACCGTTAACATTCCCGCAGCCGTTGGCGGCAACACTGCCTATGTCGGGTTTACCGGCGCTACAGGAGGAGAAACCGCAATTCAGGATATCCTCTCCTGGACTTACACAATCGGTGCGTCGGGAACTACGCCGCCACCTACGCTGCCGCCACCCTCGTCTACCCCTCTGGTTAACTTTCCGAGCGGCTTTTCCGGTTCCAGCGGTCAGCTGGCTCTCAACGGCAGCGCCACGTTGAGCGGCTCAGCGTTACAGCTGACAGGTCAGACTGATGTTGAGGCAGGCTCGGTGTGGTATACGAAGCCGGTGAATGTACAGTCGTTCACCACCACCTTCACATTCCGGCTGACCAGCGCATCGGCAGACGGAATGACGTTTGCCATTCAGAACAACAACACCGGTGCGCTCGGCAGGTTCGGGCCATACCTCGGCTACGGCTCAATTCCGAAAAGCGTGGCGGTCAAGCTCGACCTTTACAATAACGCCGGCGAAGGCGTCGATTCCACCGGCGTTTACACCGGCGGTGCAACGCCGACGGTTCCTGCCGTGGATATGACCTCCTCGGGAGTCAACCTTCACAGCGGGGACACCATGTTGGCAAAGCTGGTCTATAACGGCACCACGCTTACGCTGACCCTCACCGACACGGTGACCAAGGCGTCATTTACGAAGAGCTGGACCGTTAATATTCCGGCGGCCGTTGGCGGCAAAACTGCCTATGTCGGGTTTACCGGCGCTACAGGAGGAGAAACCGCAGTTCAGAATATCCTCTCCTGGACGCTCTGAACGGCACTCTGAAACCAGCTTCCATTTAGTCACTCAAAACCCGGCCGGGAGAGACTCAAACCAGGGTCTCTGCCGGCCGGTTTATTTTTGTGTGCACATCAGCCTCAACGGACATCTGTTCCATTGAAAATCGCAAGCTCGCGGATGCCGGGGAGCCCGGAACTCTGAAGGAGTTTAAGCCGCACAGCTTTCGCAGTTACGGGAGTGAAGATGTCGATCTTCTTATGCCCGATGGCGTAAGCATGAACTACTTCTTTCCACCCGCCCTCCACAAGGACCTCAACCGAGTACTCTTCGACGTGCTGGCCGTCGTTCAGTCTCTCCAGCGTCATCACACGATCGAACTTCTGCGGCTGGGCGAAGTTTACCGTCAGGGTAGGCACACTGCCGTTCATCGCCGGCGCCCAGAAGGTATCGGCATCGCCATCGAGAGCCGGCTCTGTGTTGGCATCGATCGGCTCGTGATTTCGCGCGAGGTCATTCCCGTACACCGACTTCACCTTCCGCCCGAACTCTGCAAGCCGTGCCGCATCGGCCGCAGGAATCCTTCCCGTCCGGTCGGGAGCGAGCCCGAGCATCAGTTGCGCCCCGCGCCCAACAGTGTTGTTGTATGTGTCCATCAGTTCATCGACACTCTTCAGCGTCGAATCCGCATTGGGATGCCAGAACCACTGTTCCCGGTGCAGCGGAGTATCAGCCTCGACGGGCCTCCAGCGAAGATACCCAGCGCGGTCGACTACGTTCCAGTTTTCGAAGGGAACCTTGCCGCTCTCAGTCCCGACCCAGCGCACATCGGCATACTTGTAGAGCGCCACATCGGCAAAGACCATGGTATTCGGCTGGTACGTGCGCAGATGTTGGATGATGGTGTCGAAATCGTATTTGCGGCCTTCGCTGCCGGCCCCATCGAGCCAGAATTCCTCGAGCGGACCGTAGCCCGTCGATAACTCCTCAAGCTGCGCCAGATAATATTTGTCATACTCTGCCGGATTCGCATAGCGCGGCTCGTGACGGTCCCAGGGCGAGAGATAAACTCCAAACCGCAGGCCGTATTTCCGCGCGGACTCTGCCGCCATGCGGACCAGATCTCCCTTGCCGCCCAGCCACGGACTGTTTTTCACCCCATAGTCGGCCTGCGCGCTGGGCCACAGCGTGAACCCATCGTGATGCTTCGCGACCAGCACAACGTAGCGGATGCCGGCACTTCTGGCCGCCTCCATCCACTGGTCCGTATCGACATTCGGAGGATTGAAGACCTGCGGCGACGCGGTGCCGTCTCCCCATTCGCGATCGAGAAACGTGTTCGTGCCGAAGTGGATAATGGCGCCCATCTCGAGGTCCTGCCACTCGAGCTGCTGCGGACTCGGCTTGACGTCCGTCACGTTCTGGGCCGGGCTTTCTGGCAGCAGACCTGAAGCCAATAAAAGCAGGAACACACCACGAACAATGCGCAAGTAAAGCCTCCGAAGAGTACAGGAAGAAAAGCTTACTTGAACGGCTCGCGCTATTTTGTTTTTGCGGGCGGCTTAGCGTTCAACTCCGCGAGATTGCTCCGCGCAAGTACAGTCTCCACGGTCTTCAGATGCCGCCGCATGGCAGCTCTCGCGCCCACCGGGTCGTGAGTGGAGAGCGCAGCGAAGATCGCCTTGTGCTCTGCCAGTGTGCGCTCCTGATTGGCCATGTGTCCGGTAAGGTCGCTCAGCTTATGAAACATGGGGGAGAACATTCCGTGCCACAGCCGGGCGACCAGATCTGCGAGCACGCTATTGCCGGCGACGTTGGCGATAAGGACGTGAAATGCCTGGTCGGCTTCCCGCGCATGGGCTCCGGCCGCCATGATCCTTTCCATGTCGTGGACCGTTCCCTCGATGGCGGCCAGATCGGAATCGGTCGCGCGAACCGCGGCCTCGGCAGCGACTTCGCCTTCGATCAGCAGCCGGGCATGCAATAGTTCGAAGGGGCCGGGACCGGCGTCCATTACAGGAATCGACAGCCTGGCGCGGTCACGGACATAGGTTCCCGAGCCGGTGCGGATCTCAACCAGGCCGGCAATCTCCAGCGCAATGAGCGCCTCGCGGACAACGGGCCGGCTGACTCCGAGTTGCAGCGCAAGGTCTTTTTCTGCCGGCAGACGATCGCCCGCCGAGATGCTGCCTTCCTGAATTCGCTGCCTGATGCGCTCGGCCACCTGCTGATACAGACGCCTGCTTACGATCGGATCCAGGGCCATTCCATCGACACCCATTTCCGGGGCTGTCTCTCTATCGTAAGTCACTTCACCAATCCCGCCTGGGTTTCAAGTCGAGGGCTGCTGGCCCGTGGGGAGCGGCGGCCGACGTCAAGCTGCATGACAGGTTTACTC
>JAFAKX010000113.1 GCA_019234945.1 Silvibacterium sp. | reverse complement strand
CCAGCCGTAATTTTTACCTCGGGAAGTTGATCGACCATCTTGTCAGGCGGAGTATCGGGATTGCGATAGATCGCCAGGTAGGTGCCAGGTGAAATTCCCTGTCCGGTGTAGTTCCCGTTGTCATCGGTCGTGAAGCTGTATTTTGAGGTTTTGCCGCCGTCGGTCGACAGGCTGACGGTGCCGCCCTTGAGCGATGCTCCGGTCGGATCCTGAACATGTCCGTGGATCTTGCCTGTAGGTTCCTGCGCGTGAAGGCTGCCGGCAACGGACACTACCAGGATTGCGCAAAGAAGCGCGATCCAGAGCCTTGCCTTGTGGATGGCGTTTTGTGTCATTGTGTTTACTCTCATGATGGGTTCCTCAGGGCGTAGGGGATCGGGTCTGGCGTTCCGGCTTCATCGAAGGCGCGCAGACGCAGTACGCAACTGTCGCATTCGCCGCATGCCTCGTCCGCGCCCGAATAGCAGGACCACGTTAAATTGAATGGTGCACCAAGTTCAAGGCCCATTGCCACGATCTGCCTTTTCTTCAGATGGATGAGAGGAGTCAGTATTTCGATGTCCCCTTCGCGCGTGCCGGTCCGGACAAGCTGCTGGAAAGCCTGGTAATAAGCCGGACGGCAGTCGGGGTATCCGGAACTGTCCTGCTCGACGGCTCCGATGAAGATGGCGCGGGCTCCTAATACTTCGGCCCAACTGACGGCGGCGGCCAGAAAATGAGCATTGCGGAATGGCACGTAGGTGACAGGGATGGTCTGGCCGATCGGTTCATGCTCCGGCGCCTTTGGAACAGTTATGGCTGGATCCGTGAGCGCCGAGCCCCCGATCCGGTGAAAGAGATCGATTTCGAGATGCAGGAAACTTGAAAAATTGAGTGCCTCGGCGACTTGGCGGGCGCTTTGAAGTTCACGTTGTTCCGTGCGCTGCCCATAGCTGAAATGAAGAGCGTAGGCATCGTAATCGCGGGCGGCAAGAGCGGCGCAGACGGCGGAATCCATGCCTCCGGACAGAGAAACAACGGCACGGCGGCTATGCGCGTTTTTCGAATCGGACATCCTTTGAGTATGGTAACGCGTACCCGAAAGCAAGCAGGCGGAGGCCGCCTGCTCACGATCCGGCGAGCCGCCCCGTGATTATTGCTGCTGGGCCTCCTGGGCGGATTGCAGATAAATGTCCACGTTGTTCTTGTCGACCTCGGCCGCGCCCGTGTCAACGAAGACGGGATAGGGCGAGAAGGTATTTTGCGAGTAATCGGGGCTGAATTTCTTCACGCCGCTGTGGAATATCTCGTCGAGCGCCTTGAGGCCGACATAGCCCATGGTGTAGGGTTTCTGCGCGATGGTGGCATTGATCGAGCCGTCCTTGATGTCCTGGAGGGTATCAGGATCGACGTCCATCGCGATCAGCAGGCGGTCCGTGGCTTTGTTGTTCTTGAGCACCGTTGCGACATCCTTGCCGGCTGATGCCTCGAGGCAGATGAATGCGTCGACGTGCGCAGGCCCGGTGAGGACGAGATATTGGGGTGTCTTATCCATTGCAGTGCCGGCGTCACCCTTGATGTTGAAGACGTCCATAACTTTGATGCCAGGGTGGGTAGCGAAGATATCCATATACCCCTTCTGGCGCTCGTCGAGGTTTGGCTGCCCGGGCATGGTGAAGAAGACCACGTTGCCCTTGCCGCCGAGCTTGCTGACGACGCGCTGGCCTCCTAAGCGACCCGCCTCGAGATTGTTCGTACCTATGAAGTAGAGACGATGGCTGTGCGGAGCGTCGGAATCGATGGTGATGACGGGGATTCCCTGGTCAATGGCGGCATCGATCTCAGGCTGCAACGCGGTTGCATCGGCGACAGAAACAAGAATGCCATTGGGATGGGTCGCGATCGCGTCGTGCAGGTCCTTTACCTCCTCCTGAACGTCGTAGTTCTTCGGCCCGTCTACCTTCGTGGTCACGTCATATTGGTGACCGGCTTTCTCGAAACCGGCAATGACGGTCTTCCAGTACGGCAGATCGAGATTGTTGGAAATGAGGTAATACTTCTCTTTATTGGAATGGCGACCGCAGCCTGCCAGAAGACCAAGAGCTGCGAGGGAAAGCAGCCCTGCGTATCTTAGCGTTCGCATAAATACCTCCTTGAGATCAAACCAAGCGGTGCTGAACCTCTTGAGGGTAGCTGTAAATCGTTCAGCCGACAAGGGCGGCGTCGCGGATTGTACTCCACCGGGCAGGATTTTTGCAGAGCAGACGGCAGGCCGGGTCCGGCTCAGCCTCTCGTGGCTGCGCCAATCGCCAATCGAGTACGAGTGACACCGCTCCACCAGCCATCGAAGGCGGCGAGAGCGCGCTCGCACTGGAGGCGATGGCGTTCCCTCTTATCACGGACACGGCGGCGGACTTCCTCTTCGAGCGGCACAAGGAGGTCGAAGGTGATATTGGCGGGGTCGAATCGTTTGCCTTCGGCGTGCGTGATGTAGTGAACCAGCGAGCCGAGTGCGGTCTGTCGTGGCACAGGTGTCGGCTCTGATCCGGCCGCGCGTATGGCGGCGTAGAGACCGGCCAGCATGCCTGTGGCGATGGATTCGGTATATCCCTCCACGCCGGAGATCTGGCCCGCGAAGAAGACGCTCGGGTGGTCGCGCAGGTTCAGTGTTTCGCTCAGCACGCGCGGCGCGTTGATGTAGGTGTTGCGGTGAATCTGGCCGTAACGGAGGAACTTTGCGTTCTCAAGGCCGGGGATCAAACGCAGGATGCGCGCCTGCTCGCCATACTTGAGGTGGTTCTGGAAGCCGACTAGATTGTAGGAGTCGGCGCGCAAATTCTCGCAGCGGAGCTGAACCACCGCCCAGGGTGTCTTGCCTGTGCGCGGGTCGCGCAAGCCGACGGGCTTCATCGGACCGAAGCGCAGAGTGTCCCGGCCGCGGCGCGCGATTTCTTCGATGGGCAGACAGCCTTCAAAATACTCGAGCTTCTCCCACTCCTTTTCCTGAACCTGCTCGGCAGAGACGAGCGCGTCATAGAAGCGGTCGTACTCTTCCTTGGACATGGGACAGTTGATATAGTCGGCCGTGCCTTTGTCCCAGCGCGCTGCGAAGTAGACGCGCTGCATGTCGATGGAATCTGCCTCGACGATGGGGCTGATGGAGTCGTAGAAGGCGAGGTGCTCGCTGCCGGTGAGGCGGGCGATTTGGGAAGACAGCGCCGAAGAGGTAAGCGGCCCACTGGCGACAATGGTGATGCCTTCGCCGGATTCGATCTCTATGACTTCTTCCCGGTGAACGCGGATATTTGGTTCGGCTTCGATGGCTGCGTTGATAAGCCGGGAGAACTCGACGCGGTCGACGGCGAGCGCGTGTCCGGCAGGAACGGCACTGCGGTCCGCACACGCGAGCAGATGCGAGCCGGCGCGTCGCATCTCCTGCTTGAGGAGCCAGGGCGCTGTGTATTCGCTCTCGGACTTGAGGGAGTTGGAGCAGACGAGCTCACCGAAGTCGGCGGTCTGGTGCGCCGGCGTGGTGCGCACTGGGCGCATCTCGTAAAGCTCGACCTCGACGCCGAGGTGGGCGATGGTGAGAGCGGCCTCAGGGCCGGCAAGGCCACCGCCGATGACGCGGATCTTCATGCCTTGGCTTCCGTTTTTGCTCCGCCGGCAGCGAGAGCTGCCAGCGCCTCGTCTGTTACGCGCATGCGACGCCATTCGTCGAGCATGGTGGCATCCAGGCTGCGATAGAAGTCGATGGCGGGCTGGTTCCAGGCAAGGACGTCCCACTGTAGGCGTGCGCAGCCGCGCTCGACCGCGATGGCTGCAACGCGAATGAGCAGGGCTTTGCCGATACCGTGTCCGCGAAACTGCGGGCGCACAAACAAGTCTTCAAGGTGCAGGCTGCACCCGCGCCACGTCGAGTAAATGGGGAAGAAGAGGGCAAAGGCAGCTGGCGTGCCGCCGTTTTCCGTTTCGACTTCGGCAATCAGGCATTCGTAATAGCGCTCTGGGCCGAACCCATCCTGAAGAAGCTGCTCTTCGGTGATCTGGACGGAGTGAGGCTCGCGCTCATAGGTCGCAAGCTCGTGGATGAGCTCGCGCATGAGCGGGACATCGGCAGGCGTGGCGGAGCGAATGCGAATCATAAGAGCTGCTGATTCGATTATAGGGAGCCGCGGGCCCAGCCTTCTCGATCGCTTGCTATTTGAGCACGCCCGAGCCGGCGGGTGCAGCGATCGCGGGGCGGGTGCGAAGGGCTTCACGAATAATCACGCGGGCAGCGGCCAACTCGTCGCCTGTCAGCTCGAGGCGCGGCGGCCGGACGCGCGCATTACCCTGGCCGGTCTCCTGCTGCACGAGCTTGATCAGCTGAACGAACTTCGCCACCGTGTCCATGCGCAGCAGGGGCAGGAACCAGCGGTACAGTTTGAATGCGTCGTGGGCTCGGCCCTGAATCGCGAAGTCAAATAGCGCCACGGATTCGGCAGGCAGGGCATTGACGAGCCCGGCGATCCAGCCGATTGCGCCCGCGGCGACGCCTTCGACGATGGCGTCATCGACTCCGACCAAAATGCTCAGGCGATCGCTCGCAAGCGCTCGGATTGCGGTCACACGGCGGACATCGGTACTCGATTCCTTTACGGCATGCAGGTTGGGATGATCCTGCGCCAGCTCGGCGATTTGCTCGGGGAGGAAGTCGGTTCCATAGGCGACGGGGTTGTTGTAGAGCATGCAGCTGAGGGACGTCGCGCGGAAGACAGCGGCCATGTGCGCCTCGGTCTCGCGCCAGTCGCCACGGTGGACATACGGCGGAAGGACCATGAGACCGGAGCAGCCAGCGTCTTCAGCGGCTTTGGCGAGCGTCACGGCTTCGGCGGTCGAGAGAGCGGAGATTGCGCCGACGACGGGAGCGCGGTCGTTCAGGGCGGCGACGGCGTTCTTGAGGATCGCCGTCTTTTCATCGAAGGCCAGCGTTGCGGCCTCACCGAGCGAGCCGAGGGAGACGATGCCAGTGCAGCCGTTCTCGATGAGCCACTGTGCGTGCCGGGCCATGAAGGCATGGTCGATCTGCAGGTCTTCGTCGAAGCAGGTGGTCATCGCGGGCATCACGCCATACCAGTTCATTGGGCCTCCTGTAGGTTTGGAATGCGGGAAGGAAGATAGGGATCGACTGGGATTGCGGAGGGCCGTGCGAGCACGTGATCGGCCAGGAGGCGTGCCGTTGCAAGCGATGCCGTGATGCCGAGCCCTTCGTGGCCGGTGGCGAGCAGGAGCGCCGAGTCTTCAGTAGGTCCGATCAGCGGCAGCTTGTCAGGCGTGGCGGCACGGAAGCCTGTCCAACTGCGGATCGTCGTGAGCCCAGGCAGGTCGGGCATGAACAACGCAGCGCGTTCGATCATCGCGTCGAGGATGTGCTGGTCAACGCCAGGGTGCTCGGCTCCGTACTGGCGTGATGAGCCGACCAGGAGACGTCCTGAGAGCTGCGGCTGGACGTTGAAGGCGACCGAGTCGGTCTCGAAGGTATGCGCACTTTTGAGATAACCAAGTTCGACCAGTTGACGGCGGGGGGAGCCTGGATAGCTTTCGGTGAGGATCAGGTGACCCTT
>JAFAKX010000065.1 GCA_019234945.1 Silvibacterium sp. | reverse complement strand
GCAGGAAGCGTTATCGTGAAGGTGGTTCCGTGATCGCTTCCGCCGGTTTTCGTTTCGACCGTGAGGGTGCCGTTGTGCTTTTCGATCAGACCGCGGCTGACCCACAGGCCGAGACCGGTGCCGACATCCTTTTTGGTAGTGAAAAACGCCTCGAACAGGTGGGGCAGGTTTTCCTCACTGATCCCGGTTCCGTGGTCGGCGATGCGGATCAAAACAGTCTCATCGAATTGTTTTAGCTCGACCCGGATCTCGCTGTGGGGGCTGCTTGCCTCGATGGCGTTTGTGACGAGATTGGCGATGACCTGACGGATTTCTCCTGAAACAACACAGGCAGTGACGCCAGGCTCGATTGCCGATGTGACGCGAATTTCCTTCGCCACGAAGTTGCGGCGATTGAGGCTGAGAACCTCGGCGGCGATTTCCCCGACATCGGCATTTTTTGGTGAGGCGCTTTCCCGATAAAAGCCGAGGGTCTGGCGGACGATCTGCGCGACGCGCTGCAACTCCCCGGTGGCGATATCAAGGTAACCGCGCGTGGTTTGGTCCAGCTTCGGAGACTGTTGCGCGAGATAGACGAGGTTCGTGACCGACTCGAGAGGGTTGTTGATCTCGTGGGCAACGGTGGCGGCGAGTCGTCCGGCGGTCGCGAGTTGTTCAGTGCGCCGCAGCTTCTCTTCGGCCAGCATCTGGTCGTGGACGTCGATAATCACACCCACCCATTCTTCGACGCCTCCAGATTCGTTTCTCATCGGCACCGAGCGAGCCATGCAGTGCCGATAGGAGCCCGAGATGGCATTCCACAGGCGGGCTCGAAAGACCTGGGGCTGGATGATTCCCGTAGCCAGGCGAAGCTGCTCGATGATTCTCTCCCGGTCGTCGGGATGCAGGGCGGTGACCCAACCCATGCCACGCAGTTCCTCCCATCGCTGACCGGTGTAGGCCGACCATGCGGGCTGCGGCTCGACGAAGTTGCTTTTCCCATCCACGGTATAGGCGAGCGAAGACGAAGCTTCGATCAGCGAGCGGTATCGTGATTCGCTCAGGCCCATTCCTCGAAAGAGGCGCGCATTGTCAATAGCGGTGGATGCCCTGGCGGCCAGATCTTCGGCAAGGCGCAGGTCGTCTTCGCTGAAGCGGCGCCCGCTCTGGTCGGTCAGGAAGTGGATCACTCCGAGCACGCGATGGCGGCTCTTGAGCGGCACCACAATGGCCGAAACGATGCCGAGACTGCGTATCCAGCCGAGATGTTCTTCATTAGTAGCCACAGAGGCAAGGAGCGCGTCCGAAATTGATTCGTAGAGCAAGGGCTTGCCGGTTGCGAGCACAGCGCCCGTTCCACGAGATTCATGCAGGCGTTCCTTGAACTCCTGCGGCGCCTGACTCAGCATCAGCTGCTTTTCAGGATCGACATGGGCGGCGGCGATAGAAGTCAGCTTTTCGTCTTCATACATGCTCACGGTGCACCAGTCGGAAAGATAGGGCACAGCAAGCCGGGCGACGGTATTCAGCGTCTTCTGGTAATCGAGCGAGGAGGACAGAACTGCGCTCGATTCAGCCAGAAACTTCAGACGGGCGCGTTCTCTCTGCTGCGACTCCTTCAACTCGGTCATGTAAAGAGTCGAGGCGCTGAGATTGGCGAGCACGCGGGCATATTGGATCTCACTGTCAGTGAAGGAATGCGGCGCGCGGTAGTAGAAGGTCACGGTCGCGGCGAGAGTACCGCCAATTCTCAGGGCGATGCAGAGCAGGCTGTAAATGCGTTGGGAAATGTACCAATCGGTCCGTGAGGACAGGATTGGGTAGGAGCGAACATCTTCGATGGCGGCGACGTCCGGGATCAGGGTGGGATCGGGAACCTTAAGCTGGCTGACGGGCCAGTCGGAGAGGCCAGCGGATGCGAGCATGCGCCAGTTGTAGCCGCCATCGAGACTGCGCCAGACGCCACAGGCGTCGGCACCAATAAGAATCCTGGAGCAATCCAGGACGCGATCCAGGAGAGTGTTGACGTCAGCGGCAGCAACTAATGCCGCTGAGGCTTCGACGAGCACACGCAGAGCGCGTTCGTTCAGTTCAGGAGCGACTTCGGTCGCGGCAGTAGGGGGCAATCCGAGTGCCTCTCATGTTGCGGGAGATGGCGCAGACCGTTCCATTGTAATCAGCCGGGGAATCAAATCAATGCAACAGGCAAACGTCAGGATTGTGCACTTTGCGCAGCAGCCTCCGGTGAAGGCATCTTGGGAGGGGCAGGCTTCTTGGGAGCTTCCTTCTTTCCGGGCGCGAGAATGGCGTGCAGAGTGGTTCCCTCCATTCGCGGCATGAACTCAACCGAACCGGCGTCACCGACGTCCTGGATAAGGCGATTGATGATGGCGTAGCCCAGTTCCCGGTGAGCCATCTGGCGGCCCTTGAAGCGCAGCGAGGCTTTTACCTTGTCGCCATCGTTGAGGAAGCGCACAGCCTGATTCTTCTTGGTCTGATAGTCATGCTCGTCGACGGTGACGGAGAATTTGACTTCCTTGATGGTGATGACTTTTTGCTTTTTACGCGCGGCGCGATCGCTCTTGTCTTTTTCGTACAGAAATTTTCCGTAGTCCTGAATACGGCAGACAGGGGGAACAGCATTCGGGGAGACTTCCACCAGGTCGAGGCCGCGTTCGCGGGCAATTTTCAGAGCTTCAAAGGGGGGAAGAATACCGAGTTGCTGGCCGCTATCGTCAATGACGCGCACTTCGCGAGCGCGAATTCTCTCATTGATGCGGATAAATTGCTTTGCTGAACGCTTATCGATGGGTGTCCTCCGTGAGTCGTGGGGCTGCCACGTTAGCTACTAAGTATATCGTGGTTCGGTGAAATTGGATGGGTGTTCCGGTGGCGGCGCCGGGGATTGGATCCGATGCGGGACCTGGTATCTGACAGGAAATGACGCCACCGCAGAAGCGCGCTGATTCGCGGCGTGGTATTCTGCCTCGTTGCCTCCAGTGGCCAGTTAGGCGGAGGGCGGGCACAAGCTGGAAAGACGTTCGCGAAGAATCAGTAGCAGAGGATCAGGAATTGCTTATGAAACGGCGGATATTGCTTGTCGATGACGAGGTGGCGGTTCTTCTCACTCTTCAGGCGGTGCTGGAGATTCAGGGCTTCGAGGTAGAGACGGCGGCCTCGGCTCGCGAAGCAAAACTGAAGCTTCGTGCGAACCAATACCACATGGTTATCACCGACATGCGCATGGAAAACGAGAGTGCCGGGAACGAAGTGGTGCAGGCGGCGAAAAAAGTGCCCTACCAGCCCGCGGTCGCCTTGCTGACGGCTTTTCCCGTAGCCGAAACGGATGGGGATCAGGACGCGGACGAGGTGCTGGTCAAGCCGATGAATACGAACGATCTGCTGGTGCAGATCGAAGCCCTGCTGGTTACGCATGAAGACAAGAAACGCCGCGAAAAGGCGCGTGGCCTTGAATTGGTAGCGGGTAGCCAGGCAGCCGCGGCAAAGAAGGGCGCAGCCCGACGAAAAGCGCCCGCAGACAAGATGGCGAGAGCCTAGCAGAAGTCCCAGGAATAAACCTTGCGAACAGAACGATCCGCTGCTAGGTGCTTCGGCTCGCCGCGGCTGCCGCGGGCACGCTTCCCTTTTGCTGGAAACACTGACGGCACAGCACAGGGCGGCCCTGTGTAGGCTTGAACGGTACTGTGGTCTCAGTACCGCACTGCGAACAGACGGTCCGGGTTTCTGACCGCGAGCCGCTGGCCCCGGATGTCCGCTTGGCCTTGCAATTCTTACAGCGCTTGGGATCGTTCTTGAATTGCTTGTCGTGGAAGAACAACTGCTCCCCGGCAGTGAAAACAAACTCGTTCCCGCAGTCGACGCACTTCAGAATCCTGTCTAGGTAGTCCATTCCGCGTCCCTTGCCCCACCGCAACGCGCGTGGTGAATGGCTCCGGCCAACCGCAAAGGCCGGCACTGGTCAGACATCAAGATTGCTTGAACTCTGGAAGGGGCCCGGCCGCGATGAAGTGCGGCAAAACGCTTCAGCTTCAGAAACAAAGGCAAAGCGTTATTTGCGCTCTGGAGAGGGGGGATTCAACTCTCGTTGCGCAAAGCACGCCGGGACCGAACGCGTGGTCGTCGGAACAACCGGCGTGTGAGTTATTGCGACAGCATCAGGTACTCTACACGATTTGCTGTAGGTTAATCCTGCTCTTTACGAGCCTTCTTACGATTCCGCTTGCGCGCCAGCGCTTCCTTGACGCGGCGCTTTTCGCCGGGCTTGAGGTAGAAGGAGTGACGCTTCACTTCCTTGATGATGTCCTCCTGCTGTACTTTACGCTTAAACCGGCGCAATGCATTTTCGAGCGGTTCGCCTTCCTGCACGCGAACTTCTGCCAAACTAACGACACCCCCAAACTCACCCAATGTGGGTCTCTATAGAGTACTAGAAGCTGTCCCGGAATATCCAGCGTAGGTTTTAGCGTCATTTTCGGCCTGAGAAGATAATTCTGCCCAGGGGTCATTCAGAGCTCTTTAGAGCCGGCATCATCCGGCCGATAAGCGTCCACCAGCCTCGAGATCATGACCGCGAGATACAGCACGCCGAGGATGGATTCAATGACTGAGAGAGCGCGCACCTGCGGCGAGACAGCCACGATGCCACTGGCGCCGGCTGTAGTCATGGATCCGAAACTGAAGAAGATGAAATCGAAACCAAGGGGAACAGGATGCTGGTTGGTTGTCGGGTCGAGATAAAAGACATGTGGCCTCGCGGCCGCGATCAGTGCATAAAGACGGGCGAAGGCGAATCCGATCAAAAGATAGATGCACAACGCGCCAAAGAGGGTCTCGGCAGTTGGTTTGTCGCGGGCAAAGATGCGGTGAAACAACACGACCATCACGAAGACATCGAACACGAAGCCGACAAATACGCTCGTCATGGATAGCGCGCCGATGCCGGTGCGGAAGAACATCGAGCGTTCCATCATCGCTGGAACGGCGAGCACCAAGGCGATGAAGATCAAACCCTTGCGGAAACTGACCGCGTAAACAGCGACCAAAGTGATGGCCACGCCTAACGCACGGAATATGTGGTAGCGTGCGCCGAGAGTGTCGCTGACAAAAGGATAAAAAGCGAGGTCTGCCAGCAGGAAGAGAAACAGCAGAAAAAATCTGTGCCCGGTAACGGGTAGAGACCGCGCGTCGGCGGTCGGAGGCTGGGGCGATGCCTGGGACATGAGACCTGAAGAAGAAGATGATCCTACACTTTTCCGACTGCCGGGGCACGCCGAGTGTGCCGGCGACGGGCCAAAATTCAAGAGGCCGGGCGGGGGCTGTTCAACTATTTGTGCAGCGCGCCGAACTTGTATACCACGCCGACAGACCCGGCGAACTCGTTCTGGGTTTTGTAGCCGTAATGCGTCGGCTGCCAGTCGGCAATGAAGCGGGCTGCGAGCCGGGGAGAAAGCTTCGAGAGGTTGTAGTCTGCCCAGCCTCCAACCGCTGAGCCAAATGCAAGCTTGTTGTTGTAGACACCGATCTGATTCGGCGAAAGACCGGGAGGCAGATCCTTATCGAAGGAGCCATAAGCCGCACCGATCGCCACGTGCACTCCGGCCGCATAATTCTCGCGGCGGAGGAGGCGAAACGTCGGTCCGAAGAGAAACAGGTGCTCGGACATTTTCGGGTTCGTGATACCGAACTGATTCACCGGCACGTCGATTGTGCCGTAGAGGCCTCGGAAGCTGCCCTCAATGCCCCAGGCAGGACGAAAATAGGCCGTCAGGGTGCCGTTCCAGCCGAACAGGTTGTTGGCGGGAAAATTCTTTGCGGGGCTTGGATTGAAATGGGAATACTGGAACCCGCCGTAGAAGTCCCAGCGGTTGGTGTACTGCGTCAGCTCGCCTACGGGAGCTGTCGCAGTTACCTGGGCTTCGGCATGAAACAGTGGCAGGAAGAGTGGCGCGGCAAGAAGTGCGGCGAGCAGAAAACGAAAAGCAAATTTCACGCGAATCCCAGACCTCACTGACTGGAACAATCAAAAACAAGCCCCTGGATTGGCCTGGGGCCACAAAACTTCACGATACACGATAGACGGGCGAGGGTCAGCGCCGAGGCAGGCGCAAACAGCTCAGCGCAGGTATTTCGAGTAGATCCTGAAGGTGTCAACAAAGGCGAGCACGAAGTCGCCTGGCTTTACCTTCGAGCCGGCGACGTCTTCCCATCGTTCCAGCGGATACTCAAAGATGGAATCATGGAGCAGGTGGGTGTCTCCGTGGTTCAGAGCGATGAATCGCGCGAGGATTTCGACATCGAAAACCCAGCGCGAAATGAATGGCCGCCGCAGAACCTGGGAAAGCTGCGGTGAGACGCGAAATATTTTCGCGCCGCATTGCGTGTCGTAGATGGGCAGCCGCAGCACAAGCGAGACAACGGTTGCAAATACCCGCCCGAGGTAGTGGCGGATCGCCCGCCGCTGCACGTGCCGCCCGAGCAACCGGACGCGCGAACCGAACACCATCTGCAGCCGCGGTTCGTCGATGAGCTCCTGACAGAGCGAGGAAATCGCCGATAAAGGCGTTGCGAGGTCGGCATCCCAGAATCCTACGAAGCCGCTCCTGCCCAGTTCGATGGCCCTCACCATTCCGTCGCGTACAGCCTCGGCTTTTCCGCCGTTTCTCCTTTTGTCGAGCACGCCGACTGCCGGGCCGCATACGCGCCGGAGCCTTTCGAGCAGCTCGAGGGTGTTGTCGGTGCTGCCGTCGTTCACGAAAAGAAAATCGATGTCGCGTCCCTCGTGGACGAACTCGATGAATTTCTCCGAGGGGAGGCGGTGAGCTTCGTTGTAACAGGGCACGACAATGGTGCATCGCTTATGGGCGCTCTGTGGCGTCTGTTCTTCGGTATCTCCCAACGGAACCTCTAGGAAAGAACTGCAGTCTCAGGGAGACTACAACATCTTGATGGTAAAGGGATGGTAAAGGGGGCAGAGAACGATACGTTGAGACGGGTAATAAATGCTAAAGATTTCCCGATTGGAGGCCTGGGCCGCGGCTTATGATGATTGCGTAGCGTCGCCACTTCCCCCCGGAATCCAATTTGCCCGAGTCAGGAGCGGTCCCGAACGCTGTGAGGCATCTCTCTTCCACATTGATCGCACCTCCGCGATCCAACTTGAAATGCACCCTTGGCTGCGACTGACACCCAGATGGCCCTTGCTCCCATCATCCCTCCATTGGCCGCGCTGCTTGCCTGGATTCCTATCAGCCTGTTCTTCTTCTATCGCTTTCCCCCGCGGATAGCAGTGCTACTGAATTTTGTGGGTGGCTGGGCGCTGCTCCCGACAGCGAGCTTCGCTCCATCCGAAAGCGTCAGCCCTTTTCCCTACTGGATCATGGGTGTCTGCCTTCCGACAAAATACTTTGTTACCAAGGCGACCATCACGGGTCTGGCCGGGATCCTCGGCGTTTTGCTGATCGATTGGCGCGGACTGCGACGATTTCGCCCTACTTTGTGGGACCTGCCAATCTTTGTCTGGTGCGCCGCGCCCTTCTTTTCCGGACTCGCAAACGCCGCCCCGCATCACGGAGCTTTATGGGAAGGCGTTCGCGGTACGGCGTACCTGGTGCTTGCATGGGGTGTGCCGTATCTGTTGGGTCGAGTTTACTTCGGAGATAATGAGTCGCTCACGCTGGCCGCGAAGGCGTTCGTCATCGCCGGGCTCTGCTACGTGCCGATCTCCCTTGTCGAGTTGTTCACCGGGCCGAGGTTCTATGCATTCCTGTACGGATTTCAGCCCTACCGCTGGCTAGGGGCGGAGCGCTACCTGGGATACCGGCCGATCGGCTTCCTCGAGGATGGCAACCAGCTCGGCATCTGGATGGCCGTGGCAACTCTCTGTGCTGCGGGGTTATGGAAGCAGGGCAGAATAAGCCGCGTGCTGGGGTTCCCGACTGGCTGGGCGGCTGTTGTGCTCTTCTGCACGACGATAATCTGCCAGTCGGTGGGGAGCATTATCTGCGTTATTGGCCTGCTTCCTCTGGTCCTAGTCACCAGTCTGACGTTCCGGCGTGGAGTGGTGATTGTGTGTGCGTTATTTGTGCTCTGCTTCGCGGGGTTGCGGCTGGCCAATGTGATTTCCTTGAGGCATCTTGTGGAGAGCGACGAAGCCGCGCGCGCCACAGCCTCATTTTTCGTGCGGATCGGACGGCAGTCTTTTGGCTGGCGCCTGGCGCAGGATGAACGGCATGTAAGAGCAGCGCTCGCGAAGCCGTTGCTTGGATCAGGACAATGGGACTGGTGGAGGAACGGTGAGGGCCGCCCCTGGGGCTTGTGGCTGTTGACCTTCGGCATGTATGGAGGCGTGGGCCTGATAGCACTGGAAGGGATGCAGTTCCTGCCGGCAATCGGCGCCGTCTGGCTGCCGGCGGAACCTGACAATCCGGGCGACGCCGGAGCATTGCCGGAACCGAGTACAGCTTCGCGGAATACGGGGCTGCGGCTCGGCCTGGCAGCGGCCATCCTCCTCGCTGCCATCGACAAGCTCCTCAACGGAGACATGATTATGCCGCTGGTGCTGGTGATCGGGGGTTTGAGCCTCTGGAAAGCAGAAAGCTCTACCGGGAAGCCGGCGTCGTTGTGGAATTATCCTGTGCCGACAGAGCGCGTGATCTCCTGCTCTCAATCAGAGCCGCACGACGCTGGTCCGCCTCTTTGAGCGCTGCCGTGCGCGCCCGCCATTTACGGTAAGACATCCAACTCAGATCCTGAAGTCTGAATCGGAGACTGTAACGAATCAGTTCGGGTTCTTCCCATGGGACGTCGTGATATCCGGACTTCATGAAGTGGCTGGCCGAGTCGCGCTTCCATTCCGCCGGGAAGAGCGCAATCGTATCGAGGACCCTGGCGCTTGCTGTTGATGAGGTCTGCTGCGGCATCCCCAAAAGCTCATCCACGAGGGGCTCGATCAGATTCCGCCCCGGTCCCATTTGCAAATGGCAGGTCTGGGTGGCACGCGCATTCATCTCGAGCAGGTAAGCCTTACCCGTCGCGGCTTCGAGTATGAAGTCCAAGCCAAAAAGGCCAGACAGCTGGAACCTGCGTGCGAGTTTTTCGGCAGCCGCCAGCACGTCGCGATTGTCGATGAGTCGGACGACGGTCGCAGGCCCATACTCGTCGGCGCGCTTCAGCACTTCGACGCTGATGCATCCCAGCACACGGCCCTGCCAGCATGACACGGCGCAGTTGGCTTCGGATCCTTCGACGACTTTCTGCGTGCTGACTACGGCACGCGATCTTTGCAGGCAGGGACTGAGCAGGCGCATATCCTTGTCCACCAGAGTGCGCTTGATCGTCCGCAGAACTCCGGGAGGCGAGGAGAGAGCATCGAAGGCGTGTTCGGCCTGTTCGGGAGTCTCCACCAGCCTGACGCCGACCCCCCCCGAGGTGCCGTCCGCCTTTATATATGCAGGCAATTGATGCGTTGCAAGCCAGTCGCGCAGGGCCCGCTTGTCCGGCAGGTTTTCGGTGTCCGGAACGCAGATCCCGAGTTTCTTCGCCTCGGACAGCAGGCTGCCACGAGTGCGGATAGCCGCGTAGTGCTCGGGCTTTCCCAGCGAGCGCTCGATCAGAGGCGCCAAGCCGTGGCTGGCGGCCTCGGCATGAAGACGATGGAGGCTCTCGGTGGCGTAATCGTCGCAGGGAATAACGAAATCGGGCTGGGCGGCGATGATGGCGGCGCGGATTGAGCTCAGAAATCCACTATAGGCGTAAAAGCCCTGCAACGCATGCGTTGTTGTAATGGCATGACCCCGAGGAGCGACCGCCTCGACCGAACAGCCCGCGCCTGCAAGTGCCATCGCAAGGCGGGCGGGAGGGACCCAAGAGCAGGTCATTACTAGAAGAACGTTCGGCCTCATCAGCTTTTCTGAGGTACAAGCCTTAGTTATTTATAGTGCATTGTTTGACAATGTGACACTATACCTCGTCGGGCCAATGCGATAGCACACAAAATGTGCATTGTAGCTCGGCGGAGGGAAATCCTATGATGTTCCCAAGCAGGCGCGGCGTTTCCCGCTCATTTTCGGGCGAGCCGATTATCTCTTTTTTTGGAAGAAGATAGAAGAATATGTCTTATCGCTCGAAGGTAGTTATTGTGGGCGCAGGTCCCTATGGCTTGTCGATAGCCGCTCACCTGCGCGCTGCCGGAGTTAAATTCCAGATATTCGGCAAGCCAATGTACACCTGGCGTGAGCAGATGCCCAAGGGCATGCTACTCAAGTCCGACGGCTTCGCGTCGGATCTCTCGACTCCCGAGTCGATCTATACGCTTCGGCACCATTGCGCCGAACAGGGCATCGAATACGACGACACGCGGGTCCCGGTGAAGCTTAACACATTCATCTCTTATGGCCTGGCGTTCCAGAAGCGGATGGTGCCTGAGCTCGATACGCGGCTGGTCACACAGATCGAAGAGGCAGACTGTGGCTTCAGGCTGCGCCTTGAAGAGGGCGAAACTGTTTATGCGAGCCATGTGGTGCTCGCGGTCGGCATTAGCCATTTCGCGTACACTCCTCCGATGTTTCTAGGTCTCGGGCCGGAGTTCGTGACGCACAGCTCGCAGCACAGCGATCCTGCGCTGTTGCAAGGCCGCACCGTGGGAGTGATCGGTGCCGGAGCCTCCGCGCTCGACCTGGCCGGGCTGCTCAAGGACGCCGGTGTGGATGTCTCCGTTATGGCGCGCCGGGCAGCGGTCAGGTTTCATGACCATCCGAGCCCGAAACCGCCCTCCCTGTGGAGGCGCCTTCGGTCGCCACGTACAGGCATCGGCCCAGGATGGAAGTCCCGTTTCTTTACGGATTTTCCGGCACTCTTCCATTCCCTGCCGAAGAATTTGCGGCTGCGCATCGTGAAGCGCTACCTTGGACCCTCCGCCGGATGGACGGTGAAGGAAAAAATCGTCGGGCGGGTGCCGGTTCATACCGGGCTGACCCCGATTAGAGCAGCTGTGCGTGATGCACGGGTCAAGCTGGTGTTCACCGACGAGAACGGCGAAAACGTAGAACACACCGTTGACCAAATCATTACGGCAACGGGTTATCGCGTGGATGTCAACCGCTTGACGTTTCTTGATCCGGCGCTGCTAGCAAAGATCAAGACCCTCGAAAATGCCCCGGTGCTGTCGGTGAACTTCGAATCGTCTGTTCCGGGTCTTTACTTCGTCGGCGTCGCTTCAGCCTTCAGCTTCGGGCCTGTCATGCGATTCGCGTTCGGCGCCAGATACACTGCGCTTCGCATCACGCGCCGGCTGGCGAAGCTCTCGGCGCGGCAGCCTGTTCCGGAATTGAGCGAAGCACTGATCAGCTGATTCACAGCCGGCCGTAGCTCGCCAATTCGGGGACTCGTCAATTCGGGGGCTCGTCAATTCGGGCTCTCATTCGAGCTTGCGGATCGGTGAGCCTTCCGGGATCTTTATCTCGAACTGGTCATCGGTCAGCGCAAGGTTCACGTTGACTTTTTGCACTGTGATGACGATCTGAAACTCCTCGAGGGGCCGCTTGATGGTGATGGTTCCGGGGAACATGTGCGGCCCGAACCGCTGCAGCGGCCCGTAAATAGCCGTCGTCTGGATATTCCCTTTCTGGTCGTAGATATCCTCCTGTACCGTGTTCAGATCGGTGCGGGCGAAGCGAATGACTCGCTGCGGTAGTAGTTCCTGGCTGTCCGGCTTGCGACGGGCGATCGTCAAATCGTACTGGGGATCAAGCAGCAGTTGCTTGGTCTTAGGATCCATCTTTGTTTCCGTGTCGGTGGTGAGGGTCACCAGGTCGTCAGACTGAATGCAGTTAATCAGCAGGGAGTCGAAGAATATTTTCGGCCGCAGGTTTTCAACCGGATTTGACGATTCCTTCGTAACGGTATTCGAGCCCTCGATGACATGGTCGTGTGGATAGTAGATCAACAGCTTGAATTCGCTGCCGTCGCTCGCCATGTCGAAGGCGCGTGTATGGAGCACCGGAACCAGCCCGATGACCCGAACCGCCTCTGGTTTTCTAAGCAGGATATATCCGCTGAACGAGGTGAAGGTTCGTTCCTTCCCCTGGCGTGGACCGCCTTCGGTGGCCTGGAATTCCACGGTCGCGCTGAGCGAATTGATCTCCTGGCACTGCTTGTTGACGTCCTGCACCAGTTCGGCGGCGGTGGCGCTCAGCACAAGACTGGGCATCGTCGCCTGCTTGACAGTCCTGGTGTGAACGCAGCCACTGAGAAGCGGCAGCAACAGCAGCAGCGGCTTGTACTCGCGTCTCCGCATCAACTGAGTCGGGATACCCTGAATCGGCAAATCCAGCTACGAAACTGCGAGTATATCGTTTCCAGCTTGTGCATCAGTGAGTCCCCGCTGTTCGCAGCGCCTTGCGGTATTGCTGCACATCGCGTGCATGCTCTTCGAGCGTAGTGGAAAACAGCGATTTGCCGGAGGGATTAGCGCTCGCGGCAACAAAATACAGGTATTCGGTGCGCGCCGGATGCAGCGCCGCTTTAAGAGATGCCGCCCCGGGATTGCAGATCGGTCCCGGAGGCAGCCCGGGGAACCGATAGGTGTTGTAGGGAGAGTCCGCCTGCAAATCCGAAGCGTAAATCGTCCCCCGGTAGCGCCCCTCGAGCAGTGCAGCATAGATCACAGAGGGGTCGGTCTCGAGCGGCATGTTCTTTGCCAGCCGGTTTTCGAACACGCTGGCGACCAGCGGCCTCTCGGAATCGATGGGCGTCTCCCGCTCCACCAGCGATGCAACCGTGACCAGGTGATGGTAGTTGCCATTGATGCCAAGCCGCGCCGCCTCCTGGCGAAACCGCTTGACCATCGCAGCGAGGACCTGCACCGGCGTGACGTGGCGTTCGAATCGGTATGTATCGGGAAACAGATATCCCTCGAGGCTTGCCGCCCCGGGATCGAGGTCCGCGATCAGACTTACGCTGGCATGAGCGGCAGCAAGGAAATTCTCTCTTGTCCCAAAGTTTGCTGACTCCATCCGCTCCGCTATGTCAAACAGGTTCGAACCTTCGGGGATAGTGATCGGAATTGTGTAGACATCTCCCCGCTCGAGGCGCTCATACACCTCGGACATGGGAGTCGGATGGTCGAATCGATACTCGCCTGCCTTCAAGGTTCCACCTTTGGCCAGACGTTCGGCCTCGAACGCAAATTGGCTGCGGATCAGCCCATGTCGCTTCAACTGCGCCGCGATCTGCATGGTCGGCGTGCCGGGCACGATCTCCACGAAAGTCTCTTCGCCTGGGCCGGCCGGAGCCAGCACCACGTATGCACACCAGGCAGCGGCAGCGAGGAAAAGCAGGAAAATCAAACGTCTCACGGATGAGTCGAACCTTAAATCTTGGATTCTTGTTCTAATTCTATGATGCGGCCTTTTTTTGTGGTCCGCAGCCTGCGATCGCGCAGGTCCAGAAGATGGCATCACGCTGTACCATCCATCCTATGGACGACATCGCACCCAAGAACGGTGACACTGTGGGTGGCATTCCACGTCTTATGGGACTGGATGTAGGAGACCGCCGGATCGGCGTATCCGTATCCGACCCGCTGGGACTGACGGCGCAGCCGATCCTTACGCTGGTGCGGACGAATCGGCGCCAGGACATGAAGTCGCTCAAGCGTCTTATCCGCAAATACACATGCAGCGAGATCGTCGTCGGAAATCCGCTATATATGTCCGGGGACCAGAGTCCCCAGGCGGCGAAAGCGCAGTCGTTCGCCGCAATGCTGCGGGAGGAGACGGGCCTGAGGGTGCATTTGTGGGACGAGCGGCTCACCACGACCGAGGCGCACCGTCACCTGCATGCCGCGGGGAGAGCTGCACCGGAACACCGAGCCGTTGTTGACCAGGTCGCGGCGGTGCTTATCCTGCAGAGCTTTCTCGATGCGCGCATGGCCGGGGAGCAGCCGGAGGTTCGCTGAGCGCATCATTTCTCGTATAATGAAGCTTTGCGGTGCCCCGCGGCGCAGTCGTTACCAAACGGCTCATGCCCATGAGCCGCGCATGGATTACTGAATGCCCGAACATATTAAGCAGAAACTGCAGCAAGAGATTCGCCAGCTTGAGCATGAGCTGGCACACGAGTTACCGGCGGAGATCAAGAAAGCCGTTGCGCTCGGGGATTTGAGCGAGAACGCCGAGTACCACATGGCCAAGCAGCGCCAGGAGTTCGTCAACGCCCGCCTTGGCCAGCTCAAGAAGCGTATGGCGGAACTGGCGCTCGTAAATCTGTCCAACATACCCAAGGATCGCGTGGCCTTCGGCTCGACGGTCGTGGTGTATGACACGAGCAAGGACGAAGAGATCGAATACAAGCTCGTGACCAGCGAGGAGTCGGACGTAAATCGTGGCCTGATCTCGACCACGTCTCCGATTGGGCGCGGCCTCATCGGCAAGCAGGTGGGGGACATGGCCGTAGTCGTGACTCCTAACGGCAAGCGCGAGTTTGAAGTGCTAAAGCTGACGACCATCCATGACGCAGCGGACTAGGCAGTTGATGAGCAAGTCTTCATGAGCAGATCTTCATGAGCAAATCATCATGAGCAAATCATGGACCAGTGCCTTCGGCCGCGCCTGCGGGGTTCTTTTGCAGGCCATCGTCAACGGCCTGGCGCTCACCCGCATCTCGCCCAACGCGCTGACCTTCATCGGGTTGATCATCAACACCGGTGCCGCTGTCCTGTTCGGATTCGGCAACGAGCATAACTACGTCCGCATGTTTCTTTATGCCGGATTGGTGATTATCGGGGCCGGCATTTTTGACATGGTTGATGGCCGTGTCGCGCGGCAGACCGACCAGGTCACGGTATTCGGGGCATTCTTCGATTCGGTGATCGATCGCTACTCGGACGTGGTGCTGTTCTTCGGCCTTCTCGTCTTCTACGCGCGCGGAAACCGGCTCTTCTATGTCTTCCTGACAGCGTTCGTGATGGTGACGTCGTTGATGGTTAGCTATACCCGTGCCCGCGCCGAGGCGCTGATCGGCAAGTGCAAGGTGGGCTTCATGGAGCGGCCGGAGCGAATCGTGCTGATCATCCTTGGGGCGCTGTTTAACCAGTGGGGGGTGATGGCTCCCGTGCTGTGGGTATTGGCCGTGCTGTCGACGATCACGGTCATCCATCGCATCCGTTATACATACGTGATGACGCGGCATCTCGCGCCCGTCCGGGTGGCGGATACGGCCAGGGTAGAGAGCTTTCCGGCGGCTGACGTGCGGGAACTTCCTCAGGCTGCGAGCGCTCGACGAAGCTGAGCGCATTCTTGCTTACAATAGATGGGGAGAAACCAAAATCATGCCGCATAACGTGTTTTGCGCACGCTACAAACAGGAGATGGAGGGCCTTGAGGAGCCACCATTCGACAGCGATTTCGGCCACAAGATTTATCACCACGTCTCGAAGAAGGCGTGGATGGAGTGGCTGGAGCACCAGAAGATGCTGCTCAATGAGTATCGGCTGCAGCCGTGGACTCCGCAGGCTCAGGAATTCCTGGTGGAGCAGATGAACCAGTACTTTTTTGGCGAGGGATCGGCGCTGCCGAAGGAGTATGTGCCTCCCGCGCACTAAAGTTTTGATCCTGAAGTTTTGATGGGGGCGTCCGCTGGAGCGCCTGGTCCTGTAAACTATCCGAGTAGACCCCTGACGTGTCGGGACGTGGCTCAGCCTGGTAGAGCACTCGCTTGGGGTGCGAGGGGTCGGCAGTTCAAATCTGCCCGTCCCGACCATTTTGAAATCAACAACTTACAAGACCAACCTCCGTACCGCGAATTCTAAGCGAGTACTCAGCCAATACCAGCCCGAACGGCTACTACGTGCTGCCAGCATTTTGGCCGCATACTATGCACCTCGCGCCTCGTGTCCATCGCGTGGGCGTTCCAAGTAGCTGCTCAGTACCTCTCCACGACCTCGGCCTCCGCGTTGCCGATTACTCGGACAATACTCAACTCACGCCCGTTTCCTTGTACTGATCCTCAAGTGCTCAGGAGGTTCACGAGGCAATCTTCGAACAATCGCGAGGGCCTTCTTGAAATCGTCTTCGGCCGGAGATGTGGAGTGGGCCGCACAGCGCGCCGCGAAGACGTAGGCTCGCATTGACACTACAGAAAGAAGGGGCGAATTCTGATGGGGTCGTTCCGATTCAATCGAGGAGTAAACAACCCATGCGTCCTACAACTGAGCCCATTTCAGTCTCTGTGTCTTCAGGTGTTGCCATCAGCGCAAAATCTACCTCCACCACCCCTGGCGACCACGTTGGAGTCTTCAATCTAGCTGCTGACGGTGGCGCAAACAACGCCGGCCTCAACGTGGTATCGGCCAACACCGCATTCAGCGCGTGCGAGGTATCAGGCCACGAAACCGCCCATGGCACGCTTAAGATTTCGCACGTCAATCCCGGTCCCGATCTCAATTCCGACGCCAACGCCGCCGCGATCAGCATAGACCTGCAGGCAGGCGAGACCGGAGGGACTGCGGCTCAGGGTATCTTCCTCAAGTCAACCACTGGCGGCAGCTCCGGAAAAATTCTGAACTATGTCGATTCCACTGGGGTGACTCTTTTCGCCCTGTTGCCGGATGGATCGCTGCTGCTTCGCCCGCTTGCCGCACCGCCTCGCGGAACCGGTGCCGGACTAAAGCTCTGCAACGTCAATGGCGCTCTCGGAGTCGTGGACTCCACAGGCGCATTTACGCCCCTGATCTGAGAATCTCCTGGAAGAGGCGGTGCCGGTAATCCATCTAGAAGTACTTCCGCTATGCCGATCTAAGATTAACGTGACAACCCTGGCTGCTCCAGCGTCTGCACTGATCGACGCCGAGGGGTTTCCGCTTCTAGGCAGGGATGAGTTCGCCGGCGGCAATGTCGTCAGCCACGACGGGCTCCAGAGACTCATGCATCTCAGGATCAGGCAGCGTTTTCTTCACGAGCACGACTACGAACGCCGCGAGAAGAAAGCCTGCAGGGAGGTCGAGGATGTAATGCCAGGCCAGACCGACCGCCGTTCCCGTAAACCATAAGAGCAGAGGAAGGAAGAGGAGACTGAGCCCGCGGGACATACGCCGCAACATCCAGACGAAAAAAGCTGCGTGGGCAATGTGCAGGCTGGGCATGGCGGCGGGCGCCGAGAGAAAGTAGCCTGCGGGGATATGCCTTGTCAGCACGAGCAGATGGAACTTTTGCCACATGTAGTTCTGAATCAGCGTGGCGTTACTGTCCGCTCCATTCCGATAGATAAACGGACCGACCGCAGGAGCAATCCAGTAGCCTACGCCGCCCAGCGCGAGAATCCATCCGACTCCTAGGATGACCTGGCGCTGTCCGGTGGGGGTATCGCGTAACGCGTGTAATCCAAAGCAGACAAAGAAAAAGAGGATAAACCAGCCATGGTACGCGCCCGACACATCAAGACCAGCGCGGTCCATCAGCGCCACAAAGTAGCCGCACAGCCCCACGATCGGGGTGAATAGGCGGTCCACGGACTCATAGACGGGGCCGAAGCGGTGCGGATTGATGAGCGGCATCCAGACCTTGCACTGAAAATGGCAGTAAGTGACGACGAACAACGTCGGTATGCTCAGTCCCAAGATGATGACGCTGTCTCTGCGGCTTGATTTCGACCGGATCAGGATCCTCAGGTGCACCACAATCGCCAAGGCCAGCGGGAAAATGTAGTGCGAGAGCGCTGCCGCCCCGAAATTCATGTCTGGAGGGCTCGATGGCAGATGCAGGCTGCGGCCAATCAACACTGCCGTCAGCGAAAAGCACAGGAGCGCAAGCTCAGGATAGCGCTTCAGGCTTTTCCAGCTCCAAGACTCCGGCAGTTTATGGAGTACAGCGGGCTTCATTATTGATCGACCTTCAAGATGTTCGTTGTTTGGGAAACGAAGTGAGTGTACGGACCAGGCTGATCACGGTCCCTGCTCTAGCGCAACTTCGGCGTACAACTTTCGGGTCGGGAGTCGGGAAACTTACTTCTCAAGCTTGTGAACGACGATCATGCCCCGTTGTGCGGAGGCTTCGGCCGACCCGCAAGTAACCGGTCCGAACCCGCATTATTTCCGGTTTGCCGGTAAACCGTCCAGAACATCCGTCAAAGAGCGAAATCGCGATTTTGAAACATTTGCAACAGACTGCGTAACAAATTGTTTCCCGTGTGCGTGCCTCAACCCCTCAGGTGAATTATCAGGAGAGTCCTGCCTGTGTCGACAGCGTACTGAAAAACTTTTTGCACGTGCAGCATCGAGGGATGCATCGCGAAGACCCCCACCCGGATCCTGCCCCTACCTCCATCCCTACGCGCTAGCTTCTCCACCTTAACGTCACTGGACCATCCATCGGATGCCGCGGCGGTTCACCGGTCTTCAGCGAATCGAGCCTTGCCTGCTTGAGCGCGAAGTACCACTTCGCCGGACGGTCCGCATCGTCGATCAGCATCAACGACGGATCGTACTTCAGTCCCTCCGCCTGCTGGATCATTGTCACCTGGTCCTGCCGCACGAACCGCTCGCCGAAAAATTTCGCAATCGCAGTTACAAATGGCACCGCATAAAACACGTTCCACGCCGCGTAGATATCAATCCGGCATGCATTTGCAACCGTCGGAGTTACAGTTGTCAGGCTTGCAAACCACTTGTCTCCGCAGCGGATCGTCTCATACCTGCGGTTCGGCAGCACGAAGTCGATCGTCGTCGTGATCGGCTCGCCGTAAACGCCCAGCAGTTTGTACGGCGCGCTGTTTCCCGAGGGCGCATGCGCCGACATGCGAAACCCCTCGGGAATCGGCTCGAAGTGCTTTTCCTTTTCATGGATACTCGCCCGCTTGCGCCACCACCACGCCTGGTGCACGAACGGCCCGTGCGCCGGATCCATCAGCCCGATGATTCCGTGGTCCACATTGCACGGAAGGTCCGCTGTGAGATATGCCGACCGGAACCGGCCCCCGAATTTTGGTGTCTCCGGTACCGGAGGCAGCCCGTCTCTCCGCGCACGCCCCGTGCCCGGCTGCGGGACATAGACCCAGGCGTAGCCATCGCGCTCCTCGCACGGGAAAGCCTGCCCATAAATCTTCTTGGGATCAAGCGTGTCCTGCGGCGTGAGCGACGGAATCTCCATACACTGCCCGCTCACCGGCTCGAACGCCCACCCGTGATACTTGCAGGTCAGCTCCCGCCCATCGAACCACCCGCACGATAGCGGAATCCCTCGATGCGGGCAGCTGTCCCGCATGGCAAAGAGCCGCCCGTCCTCCCTGCGCCCCAGCACCAGGGGTATCCCCAGCAGCATTGCGGTGTGGAGTGTTTTGCCGCGCAGCCCCTCACTGCGCATCGCCGGATACCAGTCGTTATAAAGGAGAATGGTGGACGGTGCCTGGAGAACGGTAGACATGAGTCGTGCTGAGGGCTGTCCTTACTATATCGCCGCAGCATCACGGTCGCACCGTGACCCAGAGCACAGTACTCGGAGCTCAGATCACAGCAGATCGAAAGCAACTGGCATCTAATCCGCTCTCCTTGCTGTGCCCTGTTCCCTGATCCCTGTTCCCTAATCCTGCCTTTTTCTATAATCGCCAAATGCGCTGCCCTCAGCGGACTTCACGCCCGACCCAAGTCCCCCGACCGGAGCCGCGCCCGTGAACCCATTCCGCACCGCCAAGCGCTTCGTCTTTCCCCTGCTCGGCCTCTGGATCCTCCTCTACGCCTCCTTCTCCCTCCTCAAGCCCCCGCTGCTTGACGGAACCGACTCCGTCACCGCCGAAGCCGCCCGCGAGATGGCCTCCACCGGCGACTGGATCATCCCCCAAATCAACGGAGTCCGCGCGCCCCAGACGCCCCCGCTCCTGATCTGGATGACCGCCGTCAGCTTCCGCATTTTCGGGGTCTCCGACGCGACCGCCCGCCTCCCGCTGGCGCTCTGCGCGCTTGCCCTCTTCGCCCTGACGCTCATCTTCGGCTCGCGCCTCTTTCTCACGCCCGTTGCCGGGTTCTACGCCACCCTCATCCTCATCACCTCGTGCGGCGTGTTCCTCTTCGCGCACCTCGTCTTTCCCGTGCTGCTGCTCACCCTGTGGCTCACGCTGGCCATGTACTGCTTCTGGCGCTCGCTGCGCCACCCCACGCTCCCCAATTCCGCCGCCTTCGGAGCCACCTGCGCCCTGGGCTTCCTTTCCATGGGACTCGCCGGTGTCGTCCTCCCCTTCGGCATCGTCGTTCTGTTCCTCTTCTATAGCCGCAACCTCCGCCATCTCGCCCGCTGGTATCCTGCCGCCGGCATCGGACTCTTCTTGCTCATCCTCATTCCCTGGATGACCCTTGCCTACCGCTCCACCCCCAACCAGTCCTTCCTGGCCCCGATGCACAGCTTCGCCAAACCGCCAGTCCCCCTCTTTTGGGCCTTTGTCCTCATCTGGATCGCCCCCTGGTTCCTCTTCGCCTTCGCGGCCCTGTCGCGCCTCTCCGCCCGCGTCTTCAGCCGGGACACCGCCTTCGACCACGTTCGCGACCACGACCAGCACGCTTTGCTCCTCCTGGTTCTCTGGGCGGGATTCATCCTCGCCCTCTACACCTTCTCCAGTCGCCAGGAGCACTTCGCCCTGCCCGCTCTCCCCGCCATCGCCCTGCTCGCTGCCCGATGGCTCGCTGCCGACGAAAAGCACCCGTCCCGCGCCGGACGCATCATCGCCTGGATCCTCTTCATTGGAGGCATCCTCAAGGGCGGCATCATGGTCTTTCTTGCCGTTGGCGTGCCCGCCCCACCCCCGTTCCGCGTTCTTCGCCCGCCCCGCCCATCCTCCGGCACCGACATCGCCACCCTCCTTCACCTGCACTCCGGGCACCGGCTCTTCTTCGGACCGATCACCGACCTCACCATCGCCGCGATGGGCGCTTTCCGCGTGCCCCTGCTCATTGCCGCCGCCGCCATCGCCGTCGGCGTCACCGGCAACCTCATCTTCCGCCTCAAAGGCAAGATCCGCCTCGCCAATTGCTTCATCGCCGGCATGATGGTGTTCTTCCTCATCGCCGCACACCTGGCCCTGAACACCTTCTCGCCGGTCGTTTCCTCGGCGATCCTGGCGGAGGCCATCAAGCCCGAGGTCGCTGCCGGTGACGTCATCGTCATCAACGGCCCGTACGAGGACGCCTCCGCGCTGCCCTTCTATCTCGAGCGCCAGGTCAAGCTTCTCAGCCGCCGCCCCGACGCGCTCGCCCCTTGGTCTTACGCGCCCGACGCCCCGCCCATCTTCCTCGACAACGGCGCGCTCGCTGCTCTCTGGACCAGCGACACCCGCGTTTGGGTCTGGACCCCAGTCACGACGCCGCCCTCCCTGCCTGGCGAGTCGTATGTCATCGCCCGCACTGGAGGCCGCGAGGTCCTGAGCAACCAGCCCAACCAAGGTGGCGCGTCCTTCTAATATTCGTCAGAGCAAACCACTCTAAGGGGTTGAGGTCAGCCCTTCCGGAAATAAAACCCGCGGAAGTTTGGCACAAAGCGCTCGGGATGAAAGTAGATATGCATGGTGCGCGGCAGAGACCACTGGTCGACGGTCGTGTATCCCAGCGCCTCCATGCCGCGAATGAACCCGGCCGTGTTGCCCACCTTGTGGACCACATACGAGTGCAGTGAAGACTGCACGCTGAAGTACGGCTCGCCATCGTAGAAGGGCACGCGGTTGACCAGCACATGCTGCGGCTGCGACGAAAGCTGTGCAAGTATCTCCGGCAGATCGGGCTCAATGTACTGCAGCGCGCCGTTGGTCAGGTAAATGTCCGTCCCCTCCGCTGCGCCGCGGTCGGTCGTAAAGTGCAGGTTTTCGGCGTTTCGCTCGCGCGCAAACTCCGGACCGCGTGCCGCGAACGACTCTACATCGCACACCGTCCACTCGAGATCATCGGGATAGCGCACGTAGTCCTGATACTTGTAGTAACACTGACCGAATCCGCCGCCCAGGTCGAAGACCCGACATCCCGGCTCAAAGGCCTGCGAGAGCCATACCAGCACCGGGTAATCCTGCGGATTGAAGAGAAACTGCTTGCCGATGAAAAACTCGGGTACTTCGTCGCTGTTGAAACCCTCGGGCTTGCCTTTGGGGATCGCACGCTCTGCTTCGGCAAACGTCGCATACACGCCGCGGTAGCGCGGAGCCTTCTTCGGATCGTTGAAGTAACGGTAGGTATAGAGGTCTCGTGTAATCGCAACAGCTCGTTGCAATATCGATTTCATCCGTGGTTCCTGATGTGCTTGTGTCTGGTTTGCTCGTGTCTGGCAATGCGAAACCGGGGGGAGTCACAGGCCAGCGCAGGCAACCTAGCTAGGCCGCCCCGGGTGCAACAACTTTTTGCCGGCAAATCCTGCCTGCATCACAATCCGCTTGGTGTTGTCGAGAAGCGCGGATTTCCCCGGAGGAGTCGGGTTCAGTCCTATCTTGCGCAGATAGTAGTTGGCCTGGAATACATACTTGCGCTGCCAGTCTTTGTACTGGTAGCTGATGCTCAGCGATATAGAGACGTTGTTGCCGTTCTTGAGCCAGTGCGGGAAGTTGACCGGGATGTGCACCCCGGTTCCGGGCTTCATCAGGATGACGTGGGCGCGGTCCTGGTACTGCGGCTTGTAGACCCCGGCATTGTTGTCCTTCGACCAGAAGGTCTCAAGCTCCGCCTCAGGAAGCACATCGCGATCGTTGCGGTCGAAAACGCTGATCTCTTTTTCGCCGCGCACCTGCATCAAAAAATTGCATTCGCGGTCGATATGGTACGAGGTTACGCGGTTGGGCGACGTCAGGAAGATGATGGCCTCCTGGCTCTTTTTGTCCTGATCGATCTGGCGTCCGCTCAGAAGCTGAACCTCACGGAGGCACTGCTTCAGGACCTCGTTATAGTCAGGGTCCTTGTGGACGCGCTTCATCAGAATCCACGCGCCGGCGTTATCGATCCTGTCGAAAGTTTCCTCGAGCGTCTGCTTGCGCTCGGGAACGGAGTCCCAGCGTTGTCCGATACCGATATCGCCGGCGTCGTAGTAAATGCCCGGATGAGTGATCGGATTGTCAATTAATTGACGAAGCCGAGGCAACTGGAACAAAGGATGGTCAGCCGAGAAGCAGTGAGTGAACTCGAATGGCTTTTCATCGAAATTTTCCCGGAATCCGGGATTCCCCGCATCAAAGATGGATGCATCTGTTCGTACGTGCGTGGGAGCAGTCGGCATGCATTCTCCTCGCGGATACGATACTCCAATGCCAACCAGTCCGATATGACACGAAGGTTGGCTTTACATCACCCTCGGGCAGAATTCCAATGGAAGGAATAGCTGATACGCTGAGTTGAGCGGACAACCTTGTCTACATAATAAGTTCCCCCAGTCCCACACAAGTAGTCAGTAACCGGGCCAATTATGAGAGATGAAATCCACGTCTGATTTCCGAATCATCGGTACCGGTGGATCATGACTATCAACGCGGAGATTACTCCATCGACCGGCGAGAACGTCGAGGATTCGTCGTTTCGTTCGCTTGAATCGAAGGCGGTCCGGGGCACATATTTCGTCACCATCTCCTATGGGCTGGCGCTTGTCCTGAGGCTGGTCAGCAGCATCGTTCTCAGCCGGCTGTTCGCGCCAGAGCTCTTCGGCGTTCTTGCGCTGGTGACCACCATCGTCAGCGGCATGTACCTGTTCTCCCACATCGGGTTGCAGGACAGCATCATCCAGGACCCGCGCGGTGACAACCCAACATTTCTGAACACCGCATGGACCGTGCAGGTCATCCGCGGCATGGGCCTGTTCCTCGTCACCATTCCGCTGGCGTGGCCGGTGGCGCGCTTCTATCACGACTCCCGACTGTTATGGGTGCTTCCCGCACTTGGCCTCGGAAACGCGATCGCGGGGCTGACTTCTTCAAGCCTGCTCACGCTCGCTCGCCACATGGGGGTCGGCAAGCTCTCTGCGCTCGAGCTTCTGCAGCAATTCGTGCAATTTGCTGTCACGCTTATCTGGGCTCTCTTTCAGCCCTCGCTCATGGCGCTGGTCGCCGGCCGCCTGATCTCCGAGCTGGTGCGCACGATCCTAAGCTACTTCATGATGCCCGAGCTCAGGCCGCGCTTCACATGGGACCGCGAGTCGCTGCGGGCCCTGGTCAAGTTCGGGCGGTGGATCCTCGTCGGCACCGCTCTTACCTTCCTGGCATCGCAATCGGACCGGCTTATCCTCGCCAAGCTCATCTCGTTTCAACTGCTCGGCGTCTACGGAATCGCCTTTCAGATCTCCGACGTGCCGCGCCAGATCATCCTTCAGTTCTGCGGCCGTGTCGGCTTCCCCTTCATCGCCCGCTTCTCCGACCGCCCGCGGAGGGAATACCAGGACATTCTTCTCAAGTACCGGATGCCGGTTCTGGCCGCAGGCGGCCTCATGCTGATCCTGGTCATCTGTACCGGGGATCTATTCGTCACACACGTCTACGATCATCGCTACCACAACGCTGCGTGGATGATCGGCATCCTGACGGTTGGCTTGTGGCACACGCTCCTGTACAGCACGACGAATCCGGCGATTCTGTCACTGCAGAAGGCCCATTACAACGCGCTCGGCTATTTCGTGTATTGCATTTCGCTCTATCTGGCGCTGCCCATCGGCTTCCACCTGCTGGGAATGACGGGTGCGGTTCTGGCTGTTGCAGTCGCCGATCTGCCGATGTACTTCGTTGCCCTCTACAGCGCACATCGCGAGGGCATCCGGCTGTTTGCGCAGGATGCATGGCTAACTCTGGCTTTTATCATTGCGCTGGTCGCAGCCGTCGCGATTCGTTCGTCTTTGGGCTTCGGATCCCCCTTTTCCGGCATCCGCTGGTAGCACGGCTCGGCCCCTCTGGACTGGGTTGCCTCCACCAACTTAAGTGTTATTGTCCCCCTTCCCAGCGGTACTTAAACTTGACCTCAATCCATCGATAGCCGAACCCGGCGCCCCAAGTCGCGCCCGAACCTGAAGGAAAACCCATGAAGGAATTGCTCAGCGATGAATTTGCCTTGAAGCTGGATCGGCTGGCCAAGGAGAACGCCGAGAGATACAAGAACGCCAAGCCATTCCCACACATTTACTTCGATGACTTTCTGCCGGTCGAGGCTGCTGACGCTGCCCTGCGCGATTTTCCTGAGCCCAAAGAGATCAAGTGGCAGCAATTCGACAATCCCAACGAGAAGAAGCTGGCCTTCGACGTTGTAGAAAAGCTGCCGGCTGCCGACCGCGACGTTCTCTACTTTCTCAACAGCCGCCCAATGATCCAGTTCCTCGAAGTGCTCACCGGCATCAAGGGCGTGATCCCCGATCCTTACTTCGTCGGTGGAGGGCTTCACCAGATCAAGTGCGGCGGGAAGCTTGACGTGCATGCCGACTTCAACCACCACGCCAAACTCAACCTCGAGCGGCGTATCAACGTGCTCATCTACCTCAACAAGGACTGGAAAGAAGAGTACGGCGGACATTTCGAGCTGTGGGACCTGCAAATGACTCACGCCGAAATGAAGATTCTGCCGATCTTCAATCGCTGCGCCATCTTCAGCACTACTTCGACGTCCTACCACGGGCATCCAACGCCGCTTTCCTGCCCGCCGGACCGCACCCGTAAATCCATCGCGACTTACTACTACTCCAACGGCCGCCCCGAGGAAGAGATGAATGGGTCTCACTCGACACTGTTCATGAAGCGGCCTGAAGACGTCGAAGTCAAACCTTCAGCCTTGAGAAAGTTCGTGCATGCGGTCACGCCGCCTATCGTGGCCGATGCCGTACGGAGCCTACGCAGGTAAACCAATACCTTACGATAGGTCAATTCGGACACCGCATGCCTTTTGGCATGCGGTTTTTTTTGTTGTTGAATCTAATTGCAAATTTCTTGCGCATATTTTTAGCGTTGACACGACCGTTTACCAGTTGGACAATCCAAAAGGCTTCCGGCATGCCCAGTTCCCCATCGGGAGTCAATTCCACTGCGACCTCCTTGGGAGCTCATGGTTCCCCCCCACCCTGAACTACTTGGCCGTGAAGTACCCTCGAGGCGTGATCGACCGCTGTTTTCAGTAGTTGTGAATAGGAGATTGCGTCAAAATGAAAAATTCCCACCTTCTGCGCAATGTTGCCATCATCCCTGGCTTGATTCTGGCCGCTTCGGCTCTTGTCGCCCAGACAAATTCTGTTCAGCTGTCCGGCCCGGTCAACGTTCGCCTGTCGCTCAGTAGCGCAAGTAACTCGAATCCGGACACCTTCGTCTCGACAACCGTGCAGTTGAGCTGCCCTTCCGAAGGCCCGATCACGGCCGTTCTCTCAGGACCTTCTAATCCGACTGGCCTCAACGGAAATCTTCTGGTTGACAATTTCGTGAACCTCACCGTCACTGCCGGGGAGTCAACAACCGTGCCAAAAAACGTTTGCCGCGGCGGCGTGAGCGAGGGTAATCCTGCTTATAACGACTGCTTCACCACGGGCTACCAGGGTCCCGCATCCGGGGGCCAGCTCACCGGCCAGGATCCCGACACTTTCCCAAGCAGCTATGGTGTTTCACCGATCGACATCAGCAGCTTTCTCCAGCCGGGCGTGCAACAGGTCAAGTTCGACGTCGTCGACACCGGCGGATACCTTGCGAGTTCCTCGCTCTACCTCAACACCACCTGCTCCGCCTCCTTCGTGGAGACGGAGATCAACGGCATTCCAATCTCCTCGACCGATCCCACGCAGCAGCAGTTGAAGCAGACCTTCTCCTTCAACTCCACGACCAATCAGGAGATACAGTTCGTCTACGATCTTTCGGACGCCAATGCGGCCGGAGAGCTCGCCATCACCGATGGCTCGACGCCGAACCTCGCCGACAAGCCGATCGACCCGGCGACCTGGACCCCCGTCTGGGTTCCGGGAACCTCCTTCGCGACCTCCAACTGCCTGACGCATACCGGTGAGTTGCTCAACGGATCGCCAGCCTGCAAGCTCTATACCCTGCAGTGCAACGTCGGCCAGGGAAGCAGCCAGAGCGGCGCGCAATGTCCCGTATCGCAGTTGCCAAATGAGGCCTTCATCGAGAACTTCGACGGACCCTCGTTCACCCTGCCGGACATCACCGTTCAGAGCGGCCCCACCTTCCATCAAGGTGTCGGCTTCCTGATGGCAAGCGAAGGATGGGCCGGCGGTCAGTGCCAGTTCGATCAGTCCACCGACTTCGCCTCTATCCTCTGCCCGCAGAACCTGCTGGTCGATTTCAGCGGACCCGGCACCTACAGCAGCACCGACTACTCCACGCATCCGAATTCAAGCTTCATCGTCGTCGCTCCGGTTCCCGAAGACCTGACCACCGTAACGGTCGCCGGCCAGAAGCCTGGCGGATGGATCAACTCCGATACGGCCAATGTAACCTTCTCCAGCCAGCCTCCGCCGTCCGGCCTTGTTGGTGTCGTGAATCCCCCGCCGGGAGCGTCGAGTTTCCTTCCGGCACCGATCGCCAGCATCACCTACGGCGTTTCTTCGGCATCCAGCGTGCCGCCGAGTCCGAAGAACCAACCCATTTCCGGTGACGCCACGCTGACCAACAGCATCGCGTGCCCAACCTCGACCCCTCCCTACACCTACAAAGCGACCACATTCACACCACCCCAGCAGTCGATCACGTTTACGAGCGACGGCATGTATCTGCTGCACTACTTCGCCCGCGACTGCGCAAGCACCGAGGAGCTGAAGTTCACGCAGGACACGACGACCGGAAGCTGGTCGACCTCGTTCTACACCTTTCCTATCAATGTCGATACCGTGGCACCCTTCGTGGCTTCCGGACCCACGCTGTCTCCTCCGCCCTCGACGAATCATGGCGTGGCAAACTCCTACATCAAGGGCACGTCCGTAACGGCAACCTATAGCTGCACCCACTCGCTCTCGGGCGTAGTCACCTGCGGCACATCGACATTCCCTGGCGGCACGCCCAACACCGGCAACATCGTCAGCCCGGTCGATACCTCAAGCCTCGGCTCGAAGACCTTCACCGTCAACGTGACCGATGCGGCAGGCAACAACGGGACACCGGTTTCGGTTCCGTACACGGTGGTTTCACCGGCTTCGGTTGATCTTGCAGTTCTCAAGCTGGCTCCGCTCAGCGTGAAGCAGGGCAATGTGTTTGGGTACGACATTGCGGCGTCCAACTTTGGCAAGGACCCGGCCACCGACGTTGTCGTGACCGATCCGCTCCCGGCCGGAGTGAGCTTCGTTTCCCTCAATGCCCAACTCTTTACCTGCGGTTCCAAGGGCTGCTCAACCACTCCCGAGAGCTCGAATTGCTCCGTTTCGGGCAGAACGGTTACATGCACGCTGGATTCGCTCGGCGTGACCAACTGGACCGGCGTTGCCTTGTTTAACCTCTCGATCAAGGTTCGCGCTACCGGCCCGGCCGGCTCGATCCTCAGCAATACAGCCACCATTACGAGCGCTGACACGGACACCAATCCCGGTAACAACCACTCAACTGCGGTAACCAAAATCACCAGATAACTCAGAAAAACTGCGGCCACTCGGACAATTCCGTCCGGGTGGCTGCTGTACCTCCTGCATGATCTCTGGGAACCTCCTCTCATGTAGGCTGGCTCCGTGAGACTCACCATAGCCTCCATCGCCGGGCGGGCGCGCAGCGAACACTGCGACGCGCTGGTAGCCGAGTACGTGAAGCGCACATCCGCGTTTGTCCCGGTTGAGACGGAGGTTTTCCGCACCAGCAAAATGTTTTTGGAGAACCTCAACAAACAGCGCTCGCGAACAGCCGCCACGCTCGTGATGCTCGACTCGGGCGGCAGGCAGTGGACCTCCGAAGATCTGGCGCGCTGGCTCCGGCGGCAGCAGGACGAGGGCAGGCAGCGCATCGTCTTCGCCATCGGGCCGGCGGACGGCTGGTCGAACGAAGACCGCGATCGCGCAAACCTGCTTCTCTCCCTCGGACCGATGACATTGCCTCACGAGCTGGCGCGAGTCGTGCTCTGCGAACAGGTCTACAGGGCATTTACAATCCTTGCTGGACACCCGTACCACACCGGGCACTAGGGAACCGGCTCATCCAGGCGAGGACTGGCCGTCCAGGCAAAGCCGCCTTCGGCGGAACAATGACGATGCCGGAATACGACTGGCGGGAGGAGTAAAGCATTGACGGAATCACGCCGTGGGCTTGTGCTGATCAACACGGGACCGGGCAAGGGCAAGACCACGGCGGCCATGGGCACGGCCCTCCGCGCCGTAGGCAACGGCATGCGCGTGCTCATGCTCCAGTTTCTCAAGGGCTCGTGGCACTACGGTGAGCTGGACGCGGTCGAGGCTTTCAACGGCAACTTCGTCCTGAAGCAGATGGGCCGCGGCTTTGTAAAAATCGGCGGGGCCGAGACGGACCCGGAAGATATCCGGCTGGTCGAAGAGGCCTGGGAGGAGGCGCGGAAGGCGATCCTCTCCGGCGAATGGGACATGGTGGTGCTCGACGAAATCAATTACGCCATCAGCTACGGCATGCTTGATCCGGCCAAAGTCGTCGAAACCCTCAAGGCACGGCCGGAAATGGTCCACGTGATCCTCACAGGCCGCAATGCGCATCCGTCACTGGTCGAAATTGCCGACACCGTGACCGAAATGCGCGAGGTCAAGCACGCGTATCAGAAGGGAATTCTGGCGCAGCGCGGCATCGAATTTTAGCTGAGTGCGGCATATGGAAGGGCAGAAAAGATGTCTTGGTTTCGGCGGGAAGACAACAAAATAGAGGACACCGGGCAGAAAACGGTACGCACCGAAGGTCTCTGGATCAAGTGTGATGCGTGCGAAGCCGTCATCTTCCGGGCCGACCTCGAGGCGAATCAGATGGTCTGCCCAAAATGCGACCATCATTTCCGCATCGGCGCGCGCCCCCGCATCGATATGCTCCTCGAGCCCGGCTACGAACTCGTCGATCTTGAGCTCAAGTCGACCGATCCGCTGGAGTTCACCGACCTCAAGCCCTACCGCGGCCGCCTGAGCAAAGCCCAGGCTGACACGGGGCTGAACGATGCCGTCATCAACGCGCTGGGGCTCCTCGGCAGCCATCGAGTGGTCATGAGCGTAATGGAATACAGCTTTATCGGCGGCAGCATGGGAGCCGTAGTCGGCGAGACCATAGCTCGAGCTGTCGACCGCGCACACGACAGCCGGCAGCCGCTCATCATCGTGGCCGCCTCCGGAGGTGCGCGCATGATGGAGGGCATCGTCAGCCTGATGCAGTTGGCGAAAATCTCGACGGCCCTTGCTCGCCTGGACGACGCAAAGGTCCCATTCATCTCCGTGCTGACCGATCCGACAACTGGCGGCGTGACTGCCAGCTTTGCCATGCTCGGAGATCTGAACGTCGCCGAGCCTGGGGCGCTCATCGGCTTTGCCGGCCCGCGCGTCATCGAGCAGACCATCCGCCAGAAGCTGCCCGAGGGATTCCAGCGTTCGGAGTTCCTGCTTCAGCATGGGTTTCTCGATGCCGTCGTGCCGCGCAAGGAGCTGAAGAGTTATCTGGTACGCGCTCTCGACTTTTTGCAGGTGCAGTAGCGTCTGCGCTCCACGCCTGAGTGGATGGGCCTTGTTCCTCTAAAATCGAACTATGTCGTACGCTGCTGCCCTTGACGGTCTTTTTTCGCTGGCGGCCGAGTTGCACACGGCTCCTGGACAGCCGAAACGCAAATTCGACCTGAACGAAATGCGGGTGCTGACAGCGGCGCTGGGCAGTCCCGAGAAGAAATTTCCTTCGGTTCTGGTAGCTGGCACCAACGGCAAGGGATCGACTTCGGCAACCCTGTCCTCGATCCTCACCAGCGCCGGCTATCGCACTGGCCTGTACACCTCACCGCACCTTTCCCGGGTAAACGAGCGCGTTCGCATCGGTCGCGAAGAGATTTCCGACGACGATTTCGCCGCGTTGTATTTTCGCGTGGATGACTGCGCCCGGCGCCTCGTAAGCGAGGGCGGGCTACACGAACATTCCAGCTTCTTCGAAACCATGACGGCGCTGGCCTTCCTGGCCTTTGCGGAAAGGCAGGTCGATATCGCGGTGCTGGAAGTCGGAATGGGCGGCCGGCTCGACGCAACGAATATCGTCGATCCGCTCGTGTCCGTCATTACAGACATTTCGCTCGACCATATGGAATGGCTCGGGCCAACCATCGCGGCGATCACGCGCGAAAAGGCTGGAATCCTGCGCCAGAACGGCATCCTCGTGACGCTGCCGCAGCATCCTGAAGCAAACCAGGCCATAGGAGAAGTCGCGACCGAACTGAACGTGCGCGGAGTCAACGCCGCAGCTTACATGCCAGGGCGCGATGAAGCCGAGAAGGGAAGCGGCTATTCGTTGCCTGTGCTCGGCAAGACCATTGAAGTGCGGTCTCCGCTCGCCGGCGCACACCAGCAGCGGAACACTGGGCTCGCCATCGCAGCCGCCGTGGAATTACGTAACCACAACGGTTACAAATTATCTCCGGAGGCAATTGAAGAGGGAATTCGCCTTACGCGATGGCCTGGCCGCATGGAGCGGCTGTCAACGCCGGGCTGCGCCGACGTGCTGCTCGATGTAGCTCACAATCCCGCGGGCGCGTGGGCGCTGCGTTCGACGCTCTCGCATCTCGATCCCGAGCCACGCGCCATGACGGCCATTTTCGGCTGCCTCGCCGACAAGCCCGTCGGAGACATCGCACAGATCCTGTTCCCGCTCTTTGACTCTGTCGTTCTCACTGAAGTCGATTCGCCCCGCCGGGCTCCGTTGTCCGCGATGATCGCCGCGGCAGAGCCAACCGGAGTGAAAATCCGTAGCGCCGACGACGCCTGGGCCGCTCTCAGACAGGCGTGGGCCGAAACTCCACAGGATGGCCTGGTCGTCGTCACCGGCTCGGTCTATCTGGTGGGAGCAGTGCGCTCGCTTCTGACGGAGACTGGCCGGTGAAGCGGCGCCAGCTTGGTCCGAGGCCTGAGCCTCTGCCATGGACCGAGCGCCTTGCGAGCTTCTGCTTCCGTGCTCCGCTCTTCTTTCTCTGCACCGGATTCTTTGG
>JAFAKX010000058.1 GCA_019234945.1 Silvibacterium sp. | reverse complement strand
GGCTCGACGGGCGCAATCTGTGGGCTTCGCTCTGGGTCATTGGCGCGGCGCTGCTGCTGGGAGCTATCAGCATCTTTATCGCCGGCCGACTCCACACGTTGCACCCGCTGCACGGTCAGGCGCCGATCTTCTCCCATATCTGGGGATATCTCGTCTGGTCGCTGATGCAGCAGTTTCTGCTGCAGGGCTTCTTCCTCAGCCGGCTGCTGCGGATCACCACGCCGGGGAAGGCGGTAGCCATCGCGGCGGGTCTATTCGCGGTTGCGCATATCCCCAGCCCGCTGCTTGCGGTCGCAACGCTCGTCTGGGGAACCTGCGCCTGCCTGCTTTATCTCAAGTATCGGAACCTTTACGTGCTGGGCGTCGCGCACGGAATCCTCGGCATCTGCTTCGCCGTCACTGTGCCCGACCACTTTCATCACCACATGCGCGTGGGCATCGGCTATCTGAATTACCATCCGCACACCGGCCACAACGGACACAACTAAAGCTTCAGATCGGGTAGAAACATCTGCGCCACCTGCTCCCAGTTGTCTACGCGGCGGTAGCCTGTCACTCCGAGATTGTGCGGCGCGGTAAACAGAATGCCTTCGCCCCTGAAGCGGCGGAGCTGGCGCGGCTGGTCGTCGATCAGGTAGTCGGCGTCGAGAATCCCCTTGTCTCCGCAGAAGACAAAATGCGTCGGATGCAAAAAAGGAAAATGCTGGCGCAGCCAGCGGTACTTAGGGCCGAATGAGTTGGGGAACTCCATCGCCGCGGTCGCGATGTAGACCTCGTATTCCTTGACCAGCTCGCGCACCACGCGCTGGCTGTCTTCGATTACCGGCAGATCCTCGAAAAAGTCCTCCGATCGCAGATAGCCTTCGAGGCGCTCATGGCGATCCGCCGAGACGATCTCCCAGAGCCACTTGCCTTCGAGGTCGGCTTTGGTAATCGCCTCACTGTGGTCACGGTTGTAACGGAAGATGTGCTCGGCGAGGGTATCGGCAAGCACCTCATCCATGTCGATGCAGATACGCTTCATCGGCATTAGGCGTCTTCGTCCGCCTGGTCGGCGTCTGCTTTCCTATTTTTGGATTTGGGAGCCGGAGCGTCCGGCGCGGGCTCCAGCTCGGCGTCATAGTAGAGCAGCCGGGCGCAGCTCTCGCAGGGCAGGATCTCTCCCGAGCGCACCTGGTTCCACACCTGCGGACGCAGTGCCATCTGGCATCCGAGGCAGCGTTGCCCCTGCACGCGGGCGAGGCCCGTTCCGCGCGCCGCGGCGACCCGGTCGTATGTGGCCAGAATGGCTTCGTCGACATTCGCCCGCAGGCGAGTGCGCTCGTCTATGAGCGACGCAAGCTTCGCTTGCTGTTCAGCAGAAGTGGCGTGCGCCGCTTCTTTTTCGAGCTCGACCACGCGGCTCTGATCCGCCAGTTCCTGCTTTGCCTTTGCGCGCTGCGCCTCAAGTTGCTCGGAGCGCTCCATGCTCTCGAGCTCGCGGTCTTCGATACGGCGAATTTCGGCTTCGGCGAAGGCGATCTCGTGCTGCAGGGCGGCGTATTGCTCATTGGTCTTCACGCTGCTCGTCTGATCGCGAAACTTGAGAACCTTCTGCTGCTGATCCTTGATGTCGCTTTCGAGCCGGCGACGTTTGGCTTCCTCTTCCTTGATGGCCTTCTCTGCCTGCTCGGCAGCCAGCTTTTCCGCGGCGAGCTTCTTTTCCAGCTCGGCAACGTGCTTGGGAAGCGCATCAATCTCACGTTGCAGGCGCGCGATATCCTGATCGGCCTCCTGAACGAACGTCAAGGTTTCAATCTGCGGATTGATCATCTGAAATATGGACCAGCAAAAATTGCAGTCTAAGGTATTTTCGAAGATTTTGTATTCCTTTTGCCAGTTAAGGCGGCTGCGCGGCGATTGCACGCGCGTCGACTCTCGTCAAAAAGCGGACCTTAGAAGACCCTGCCGATGCCGAAGTAGAACCGATGGTGGCCGCTGTCTCCGACCGATCCGCCGATCACGACCGGCCCAAATATGGTGCTGACCACCAGCGCGCCGGAAACGTCTCCGGGAACGCGTGTTCCCCCTTCGGCCGTCTCATAAGATCCGACGTCGAATCTGCCCTGGAAGTAGAGCTTGTTGCCGAGGAGTGGAGGCAGCTCCTTCAACTGCCGCAGATAGCCAAGGGTGAGGATCGAGTACTGGTTCGTGAGGATCTCGTTCGTCCCGTACGCCGGGAAGCTTAACGGGCCACCGAGCGAAAACACCGGAACGCCTACGGCGTTATTGCCGTAGGTGGTCCCGCCACCGGGAGAGATGTAGAGGGAATTCAGCTCGTTGAGCTTGATGAAATCGGTAAAGCCTCCTTGGGTCAGCGTGAAGTTCGTATACCCGATAGCGTTGGCGTCGAAATACTGCGTCCTGAAATTCAGAAGCTGCCCTGTTGTTGGAATGACCGGATCGTCCACCCTCAGCAATTGGTATTTGATTCTGGAAAAGCCCTGCCGACCGCTGACTTGGGGCTCGATTTCCTTTTCGCCCACCTCGAGGGTGTAGCTGTAGTAGGACGTCTGATAGCCGATCCGGAGTTCGCTGGTGCGCCCGAATTCGTATCCGAAATCGAAACCGCCGCCCGCCTGCTTCTGCCGGTACAGCGCGGCCAGGTCGCCTCCGCTGGTGTAGGCGTTGAACTCGTTGCTGGTGGCTGAAAGAAACGGCGCGACAAAGAACCTGCCGCCGGGATGGATGGGCCGGTAGTACTCTGACGTGATGCCGTATTGCGTTCCGAAGATCACGTCGTTTCGCCATTCGGCACCGTAACTGCCGACATCGAGAAAGGTGATGCGCGCGCCAATGCTGAACAGGACATTGTTGTATTCCGATCCGTCGATCACGATCAGCGGGCGCACCGTTGGCGGCGCATAGGGCTTCTCCAGCGTCGTGATCTCGAGGCCCTGCTCGTCGCCCTTTCGCACCATCTCATAGGTCAGTGTCGAGTAACGGCCGTCACCCTGAATGTCGAGAAGCTTGCTCTGCACATCGGCCGAGTTCACCGGCTTGCCGACCGCGCTCGCGAAAGCCTTTTCGATCCCCGACGCGCTGCGCTTGTCTGTGCCCTCAACCTGAACAAACCTGGGGATCGGAGCGATTCTCCGGCGGGAATTGCGCCTGGCGAGATATTCCTCCCAGGTCGCCTCATCCACGGAAAGAGTAGACAGCATCGTTGCCTTGCTTTGCGCCGCTTCGTATCCGGCCTTAATGATGGCTACAGAGTCCTTGTAATCCGTCGACGTGTACTTATCCAGCGGAACCGAGACCACCAAGTCTGCCTGCTCTATCCCTCTAAGCTCCGTGACCGCAACTACCGTCGAGATCGATTGCCCCAGAACTCCGAAGGCCGAGAGCGGCTCTTTCAAATTGAGAGGCTTGACCTGCAGATGCACGGCCAGCGTGATCTCCGCACCCATCTCTTTGGCGACGTCGACCGGCAGATTATCAACCAGCCCACCGTCGGCATAGAGATGATCGCCGTCTCTCACGGGAGAAAAGATTCCCGGCAGCGACATCGTCGACCGCATGGCCACTGCCAACGAACCGCTTCGGAATACGTGCTTTTTATCCATCGCCAGGTCGGTGCCGACGCAGGCAAACGGGATGGGCAGGTCGTCGAAGGTTTCGATTTCCGAGTAAGGCAGGGCCACGTTGTCCAGAATGAACGAAACTTCCTGCCCGGAATTGAAGCCCTCGGGAAACCGGAGCCCCTTGCGCAGCCCGAACTCCAACTGGTTCGGATACTGATACGCATCTTCCTTTCGGCGGTACGAAAGCTTGTTGAACGGCGTTACTCCCCGCAGCACCTGGTCCCAGTTGATTCCATCCACCAACTGGAGCACCTCCTGCGGAGACCTACCCGTAGCATACAGGCCTCCCACCAACCCGCCCATGCTCGTGCCCGCGACATAGCTCACCGGAATGCGGTGCTCCTCGAGCCACTGAATCACGCCGATGTGCGCCAGCCCGAGCGCTCCTCCGCCTTCGAGCACCAGTCCAAGCTTGGGACGAGTAGCCGCCGGAAGATTGCCGGCGTTCCCATCGAGCGGATCGGCCAGCCCGCGCGCACAGACAGCCAGAACTCCAACCCACACTCCAGCGAACAAAGCTTTTCTGCCGCCGCCAAGGATTGCCATTCCGCACCCCCGAGCTCCCGATTGAGCGAAATACGAGTTGCCCGGCCAGAATAGCCGACACCTTGGGCGGGGCTCACCTGTGAACTTTTACAGTCCTGGCCTTGTAGAATGGACTGCCGTGCCTCTTCTCCGGAGCGAAGCGATGGCTCTGAAGCAATTCACTGCGGCTCTGGCTCTGCTCGGGCTTGGAGCCATCTGCGCCTGTCGACGCCAGGCAGCGGGCGATCCAGCTGAGGGACAGACCCCCACTTCGGTTTCTGTCAGCAGCTCCAGCTTCGGCAACGGCGACAGGATCCCGCAGAAATACACCTGCGACGGGGCCGGCCTGTCACCGGACATCCATCTGCCCGCACCACCGTCCGCCACGAAGAGCCTTCTTCTCGTGATGGACGACCCCGACGCCTCTGGCTTCGTGCACTGGCTGGTCTACAACATTCCGCCCTCGACCCGCGACATCCCCGAAGGGGCATCTTCGCGCGCTGCGCTCCCGGCCGGCGCCGCCGAAGGCGAAAACAGCCTGGGCAACACCGGATACTTCGGTCCCTGCCCGCCCGCCCCGGATCCGCACCATTATGTCTTTCGCCTGTATGCGCTGGACACCGACTTCCACCTGGGCGCCGAAAAGACAAAAACGGAGCTGACCGCAGCCGCGAAGGGCCATATCCTCGCCGAGGGCCGCATGACCGCCCTCTACGCGCGCAGAGGCGACTAAAGCCGGGGGCATCGACCCGCGAATACGCGCCGCAGGACAGTACCTCGCACGATACAATGCTGTTTCGCCCTGGCTCCGCCTGCGCTGAACCCACGAGCGGGCGGATGGGCGAGAATTCCGCACGCCTGGAGTCTCCTTGCATCCTGCTCGGCTCGCAGTTTTTCTGCTTCTGCTCTCTGCCTTTCCTCTCAGCCATTCGCAATCGGCGACCCACCCCCCGACCGCGAGTTGGACGGTGAAGGAAATCTTCGGCGGACCGAGCCTCACGGGCGAACCGCCCTACGAGATAAGCTGGTCGCCCGACGGATCACGCGCCACATGGCTCGCGGATAACGGCGACCTGATGCAGGTCTCCGCTGCGGACGGCAAAGTCAGCAAGCTGTTCGACCACTCGAAGATCGGCACCCTGCTCGGCGCGAATATCAGCGAGAAGGACCGCGACCACCGAGCGCGCTACGACGAGCCGGACTACATCTGGTCGCCCGACTCCAGGCAACTGCTCTTCGACACCAACGGCGAACTTTGGCTCTACAAGCTCGAGAACGGCACGGGTACGCAGATCGGCAACACCGGAATGCAGAGCGGCGACGATCCGAAGTTCTCCCCCAACGGCGAGTTCCTCTCATTCGTGCGCAATCACAACCTGTTTGTGCAGAAGGTCAACGGAAATCACTCCGCCGAGCCACTGACCAACACCACCGACCCCGCCATTCTGAATGGCGAGATCGACTGGGTCTATCTCGAAGAGCTGGACGTCCGCAGCAATTACTTCTGGTCGCCGGACTCCAGGCAGATCGCCTACCTGCAGATGAACGAATCGCACGTGCCGGTCTATCCGCTTGTCGACTGGATCCCGCTTCATGCCACAGTGGACGAGCAACGCTATCCGCAGCCGGGAGACGCCAACCCGGCAGTGCGCGTCGGCGTGGTCAGCCCGGGCGGCGGCGCGACACACTGGCTCAAGATTCCCGTCGAGGCCGACAACGACTACATTCCGCGCTTCGGATGGGTCAATCCCCGCACCGTCTGGGTTGAGGTACTCACGCGCGACCAGAAGCATGAGAACCTCTACTTCGCCGACTGGAAGACCGGCGATGTCCGGCTGGTGCTCGCGCAGACAGAGCCGAAGTACTTCACCACGACCTACGACGTGAAGTTCGTCGGCGATCACCAGTTCCTCATTCTGAGCTGGCGCGACGGATTCACCCACCTCTACCGATACAGCTTCGATCCTGAGAACCCGCTCGCCTCAGAGGCGCACCTCGAGTATCAACTGGAACACGGCGAGTATGAGGCCGAGGCCATCAAGGCCGTCGATGAGGCCGCCGGCACCGTCTACTACCTCTCCAACGAGGGAGACTCGCGCCAGGAGCAGGTGTGGACCGTGCAGCTCGATGGGTCGGGCAAGCGCCAGGTCACGAAGACGGGCGGCGTTCACGAGCCCGTTTTCCCCGACAAAGGAGCCTCCTTTGTCGATACCTCTTCGAGCCTCACGACCCCTCCGGTGGTCAGCTACTGCACCGCTCAGGGAGAATGCACGCCCTTCTGGCAGTCCCACCCGATCGAGGGCCACCCGCTCGTGCCGCCCGAGATGCTCACGCTCAAGGCCGCCGATGGATCGACCACCCTCTACGGCACGCTGCAATTACCGGTGAACATGACCGCACCGGCCAGCGTTCCGCTCATCGTGAATCCATACGGCGGCCCCGGTGTCGATGCCGCGAAGGACGCATGGCGCTCGAAGAGGCTACTTTTCGATCAGCTTCTGGCCGAACACGGATTCGCGGTTCTGAATGTAGACAATCGCGGGATGGCGGGACGCGGCCGCGACTTCGAACAGGTGGCGTACCACAACTTCGGCCCGCCGCAGTTTGCCGACCAGATGACCGCGATCGACCAGGTGCTGGCGAAGTATCCGCAGATCGACGCGCACCGCATGGGCTGGTGGGGATGGAGCTGGGGCGGAACGTTCACGCTTTATGTCGTGACCCACACGGACCGCTTTCTCGCGGCGGCATCAGGCGCGCCCGTGACCGACTGGCGCAACTACGACTCGATTTACACGGAACGGTACATGGGCCTGCCGTCCGACGACGCGAAAAACTACGACCAGGATTCAGTGCAGAACAGCGCGCAGAATCTGAAGGGCCACATCCTCATCCTGCACGGCACCGGCGACGATAACGTGCACATCGCCAACACCATCCAGTTCATACAGAAGCTGCTCGACAACGGCATTCCATATGACTACAACCTCTTCCCGCGCAAGACACACTCCGTCGCCGGCCCCGTCGCGCAGACAGCACTCTTCACTCGCCTGGTGTGGCACTTCGAGACGTACGTGAAAAACAAGCCGGAGTGATTCCGGTCTTCATTCCGCCCTATGTTTCAACCTGTCGGATGCGTGCTGGCGCCCGAGCCGGCCGTCATGATCCGCGCCTTTGCTGGCCCACCAGCGCCAACCTTCTTCTGCGGCTTCTCGGCTGCTGCTGTCATTTCACCGGCGGAAACTGCCGGAGGCTCGCTCACTTGCTGCCTGGGTTTTGTGGAGGTGGTGCTGCGTTTCTTTTTGGTAGGCACAGGTTTCTCCTTGCTTTGCTTGTCTGGGCGTTCCCAAGCGGCAGGAAACTTTCGCATAATTTCGCTACAACGCCAGGGGAGAGGGAATCTGGAGAATCCTAACGCGATGTGCGCAGGCTTGCAACGGCAAAACGGTACCACAGGCCTGAATTCTGTATCCATCCAAGTGACTTAATGGAGCTTTAGAGAGCGAGGAGCGTGAATGCATCCGGCAGAACGACCAGACAGCGCTGAGCCCGTGCGCGGCCGCACTGTGCTCGGCGATTTCGAACTCACCATCCTGAGCGACGGGAACTATTACCTCGACGGCGGTGCCATGTTCGGCGTCGTTCCCAAGCCGCTCTGGGAAAAGCGCGCGCCCGCCGACGCTCAAAACCGCATTCTACTCGGCCTGAACACCGTTGTGGTCCGCACCGGAAAGCACAATGTTGTCATCGAGACCGGAATCGGAAACAAGCTCAGTGACAAATTACGCAACATCTATGGCGCGAAGCAGCAACTGCCGCGCGCGTTTGAAGCAGCCGGCATCCGGCCCGAGGAAATCGACGTCGTCGTTAACTCGCATCTGCATTTCGACCACTGCGGATGGAACACGACGCGTACGCCCGACGGCCGCATCGTTCCCACCTTCCCCAATGCGCGTTACTTCGCGCACCGCGGCGAAGTCGGGCACGGCCATCTGCAGCTCGAACGCGACGCCATCAGCTACATCAGTGAAAATTACGACCCTCTGGTCGAGAGCGGCCAGATGACGCTGCTCGACACGCGTCCGGGGGAGACCGAAGAGATCGTTCCCGGCATCTCCGTCGAGTGCTTTCCGGGGCACACGGCGCAGTTGCTCGCCGTGCACATCAGCTCAGGAGGCAAGCAGGCCTGCTACGTTTCCGACCTGATACCGACCAGCGCGCATCTGGATATCACCTGGGTCATGGGTTACGACCTCGATCCGCTCACCTGCATCGAGCAGCGCAAGCGCTTCTACAAGCGGGCTATTCCCGAACAGTGGCTGGTGCTTTTCACGCACGACCACCACACACCGCTGGGTTACATCACTCTGAACGAAAAGGGTAAGCCCGAGATGAGGCCCGGCAGCTAAGTCCCCGAGCCTCATCTCGTCACGCAGTTATTAATGGTGGGCAGCGGCCAGTTCCGCCGCGGCGACAGCATCTGCGACCGCAGTACCGTTGGGCGAGCCCATTCCGGTGCAGGCATCCCAACCGGCCTTGGCCGAAAATGCGCCGTTGTTCCCCTGTGTGATGTCACGGAACGCCTTCGGCGCGCCGTAAAGGAAAGGATTGATCAGTCCGGCCGTCTTGCCCGTCTGCTGGTTAATCAGTGCGATGAGTCCGGCCCACATCGGAGCGACGGCGCTGGTTCCGCCGATCACTGCTTTTTGTCCATCGACGAGAACCTGGTAGCCCGACGTCGGTGAAGCGTCGCCGGCCACATCAGGAACTCCGCGCCCACCCTGCTTGCCGGAATGCGGGGGAACGCCGGCATGCTTCTGCCACGTCGGCAACCCGAAGTAGGAGCTCACGCCGCCGCCGGTAGCTCCGCCCTGCGCGCCGTCGTTCCACACCACTTCATTCTGAAGCTTCCCACCGCTTACCGTGATCTTCGTGCCGCCACAGCAGAGCACATGCGGGCTCGATCCGGGAAAGTCCACATGGTCTTTGCCGTCGTCCACCCCATCGCTTGATCCGTTATCGCCCGCGGCAACTGTAATGGTGATGCCCATGGCCGCCGCCGACTTGCATGCGTTGTCCATCGCCTTCATCTGCGAGTGCGTCCACCCCACCTCAGGCCCGCCCCAGCTGATCGAAATCACCGAAGGAGAATTCGCAGTGTCATGGGCAGCTGTAGTGATGGCATCGAGGAAGCCCTGTCCGGTATTTGGTGCGAAATAGACAGCAATGTTTGCGCCAGGAGCGACCCCTCCGGCGACCTCGATATCGAGCGCGACTTCACCATCCGCGCTGTTCGGAGTTGAAGGCGAGTTCACGCCTCCGTCCACCGAAACCGGAACGACGTGCGGAGGCGTAAGGCCCAGGGCGGAAAAATAAGAATGCAGGTCGCTCGCATTGTATCCGCCTCCCAGCTCGATGATGCCGATCGTTTGGCCCTTGCCGTCTACGCCCTTGGGGAAGTTGTAAAGTTGCGCAATCTGCACCGGAGTAAAGGCCGCGTCTTGCGCCGCAGGTTCCACATTGGCCCTTATGCGATGGTGCGGCATCGCAATCGGACGGGCATCGAGTCCCATCACTGTTTCGACCGCCGCGGCGTGGGTGTCCGGCATCGATATTGCGCCCTTAAATGAATGGAACTTGTGCCCGTGGCGTTCGTAATCATGCAGCTCTACGCCGAATGCGGCCTCCATGGCCTGCGCCGTCCCGCGCATCACCATCGTGCGCCGTGCCAGGCTCGAACCGTTTTCATCTACTGAGAGCCCACGGGCGTGCGCGAACTTGCGCAGAGAGTCGAAGTCCGCCGGGTCTCCGGCATATTTCTCGTTGAACTCCTGGCGCGAGATATGACGCCCTTCCAGCGCCTCGAGATCCAGGTGATTCTTTCGTCTGACAATGACCGAGATCGTCACGACCTGCGTTGGCGATGTCCGGCCGAGGTCGGTTGCGTTTTGGGGAGCTTCGCGCTCCGTGCCTTCGAGCGGCACGTACTTAGCAGATGGTGTAGACATGGCGTTCACCTCGTCTGGTTTCAACTGCGTTGGCCCGCGTGCATTCTATGCCAACCCGATGAATGGTGTCGTCCCCCGCAGACTCGTTACATCGGCGGAAATCCATTTAAGCCGCATCCACTTCAAGACCCAATACTTGACCCGCTCCCAGACCCCCCTGTCGTTCCCGTGCCCGATCCTGCAGCGGCCACCGCCTGCTCGATCGCGGTGCCGATCGGCGAGCCGAGCCCGGTGCAGGCATCCCAGCCCGGCCCGGCAGAGAACGCACCATTATCCCCTTGCGTGATGTCATTGAACGCGCTCGGCGAGCCATAGAGCGTCGGATTGATCAGCCCGGACATCTTGCCTGTCTGCTGATTGATCAGCGCGATCAGTCCCGCCCACAGCGGCGCTACTGCACTGGTTCCTCCGACAACTTCCTGGCTGCCGTCCACAAGAACGCTGTAGCCGGAGGTCGGCGAGGCATCTCCGGCCACATCTGGAACGCCGCGTCCGCCCGTGCTCCCGGACGGCGCAGGAACTCCGACGCCCTGCTGCCAGGTGGGCAGAGGGAAGAAGTCGCTCACGCCGCCGCCCGTCGCTCCGCCCTGGGACCCGTCGTTCCAGACCACCTCGCTTGTGATCTGGCTGCCGCCGTTCGTGGTGATCTGCGTGCCGCCACAGCAGAGCACATGCGGGCTCGATCCGGGAAAGTCCACATGGTTTCCGCCGTCGGACACTCCGTCGCTCGATCCGTTATCGCCCGCGGCAACTGTGATGGTGATTCCCATGGCAGCCGCAGACTGGCATGCATTGTCCATAGCCGTCATCTGCGAACTCGTCCATCCCGACTCAGGCCCGCCCCAGCTGATCGAGATGACGCTGGGAGAATTGCTCGTGTCGTGCGCGGCCGTCGTGATGGCGTCGAGAAATCCCTGCGCCGTGTTGGGTGCAAAATAGACCGCAATGTTTGCGCCGGGAGCAACCCCTCCCGCAACTTCGATATCGAGTGCAACCTCTCCGTCGGCGCTGTCCGGAGTCGTGGGCGAGTTCACCCCTCCGTCCACTGACACGGAAACCACATTCGGGGGCGTGAGGCCGAGTCCGGAAAAATATGTCTGGAGATCACTGGGGTTGTAACCGCCACCCAATTCGATAATGCCAATGGTTTGGCCGCTCCCCGTGACGCCTGTCGGAAAGTTATAGAAACCGGCTACCTGCACTGGCGAATAGCTCGGATCCTGTGCAGCTTTCGGCGTGGCTTTCGCTGTCTTGCTCCTCATACGGTGGTGCGGCTTCGCAATCGGACGGCCATCGAGTCCCAGCACTGTCTCGACCGAGGCGGCGTGGGTTTCCGGCATCGAGATACCGCCCTTGAAGGAATGAAACTTGCGCCCGTTCAGCTGATAATCGTGCAGTTGCACGCTGAAGGCGGCCTCCATGGCCTGCGCCGTTCCGCGCATCACCATCGTTCGCCGCGAAAGGCTCGACGCGCTTTCATCCACCGAGAGCCCGTGATTATGCGCAAACTTCCGCATCGCGTCGAAGTCCGCCGCATCGCCGGCGTATTTCTCGTTGAACTCCTGGCGCGAAATGTGACGCCGGCCCAGAGCTTTCAGATCAAGATGATTTTTTCTCCTGACGATGACCGAGATACTCACAACCTGATTGGGAGATGTTCGGCCGAGGTCCGTTGCGTTTGGGGGAGCGTCGCGCTCAGTGCCTGCGAGCGGTACGTGCTTAGCGGATGGAGTGGGCATCGCATTTACCTCGTCTCAGTTCTGATGCGATCCCCGGACTTCGCCTGGAACAGAACGCTCGGCAGGATCGCGATTGCCTTCGTGCATTCTATGCGAGCCCGCTGAGTAGCGTCTCTGCCGACGGATTCGTTACATGAAGAGCCATTACTTCCGATACCCTGGGTGCCCCGCCTTCGCGAAGCTAAGGCGGATGGTTCCCCACACGAGCCGGCGTCTGCCGGAGCAATCATTCCTCATTAGAGCGGAATGTTTCCGTGCTTTTTCGGCGGATTCTTATCGCGCTTGCCGTCGAGCATTTCGAGCGCGGTGATCAGACGCCGTCGCGTCTCGTGGGGAAGGATCACCGCGTCGACGTATCCACGCTCCGCTGCGACAAAAGGGTTCGCAAACTGCTCGCGAAACTCGTGCACTTTCTCTGAGCGCGCTGCCGCAAGCAGTTCGGCGCGACGCTGTTCACTGAGCGGACCCTCGGTCGCCTCGGCCTCCCGAATCGCTTCCTCCAGTTCGCGTCCGTAGACAATATTCACCGCGCCTTCGGGCCCCATCACAGCGATTTCAGCCGTCGGCCAGGCAAGATTCAGGTCGGTGCGGATGTGCTTTGAGCTCATGACGCAATAGGCTCCGCCGTACGCCTTGCGCGTGATCACCGTGAGCTTGGGAACCGTCGCTTCGGCAAACGCAAAGAGCAGCTTTGCCCCATGCCGAATGATGCCGCCGTACTCCTGCTGCACTCCGGGCAGAAAGCCTGGCACGTCTTCGAGCGTGATGAGCGGAATATTGAACGCATCGCAGAAGCGCACAAATCGTGCCGCCTTCACGCTGGCATCGATATCGAGCACCCCGGCCAGGTGAGCCGGCTGATTCGCCACAATTCCCACCGGACGCCCGTTCATGCGGGCAAACCCGATTACGATATTGCGCGCGAAGTGCTCATGCACCTCGAAGAAGTAGCCGTCGTCGACCAGCCGCTCGATTACAAGCTTGATGTCGTAAGGCTGGTTCGATTCGGCCGGAACGATTGTGTCCAGTTCGCGGTCGGAGCGCCCATCCGAAAGATTATTGCCCGGGTCCGTGCAGGCGCGCCACGGCGGGTCTTCGAGATTGTTCGACGGCAGGAAGCTCAGCAGCTCGCGGATCATGGCGATGCATTCGCGGTCGTCGTGCGCCATGAAGTGTGCTACGCCGGAGACCTCGTTGTGGGTCGTCGCCCCGCCCAGCTCTTCTTTTGTCACCTCCTCGTGCGTGACCGTCTTGATCACGTCCGGACCGGTGACAAACATGTAGGAGGTCTTGTCGACCATGAGTGTAAAGTCTGTGATCGCCGGCGAGTAGACGGCCCCGCCTGCGCACGGCCCCAGGATGGCCGAGATCTGCGGAATCACGCCGCTGGCGAGCGTGTTCCGCAGAAAAATATCCGCATAGCCGGCCAGCGATACCACGCCTTCCTGAATGCGCGCCCCGCCCGAATCATTCAGCCCGACCATGGGAGCGCCGACACGCATCGCCATGTCCATCAGCTTGACGATTTTCGCGGCGTTCGACTCCGAGAGCGAACCCCCGAAGACGGTGAAGTCCTGCGCAAAGACGAAAACCGTGCGTCCCTCGATCTTGCCGTATCCCGTAACAAAGCCGTCACCCGGAATGCGCTTCTCGGCCATCCCGAAATCGGTGCAGCGGTGCGTAACAAATTTGTCGGTTTCCTCGAAGGTTCCTTCATCGAGAAGGAGGTCAATGCGCTCTCGCGCCGAGAACTTGCCCTGCTCGTGCTGGCGCTTTCGCCGTTCCCCGCCACCGCCTTCTTCTGCCAGGCGGTCGCGCCGCGCCAGCTCATCCAGTCCGCGATTTTCCATCCTGTCGGATTATATGGGAGCAGCAGGATTCCTCACGCCGCGCATTCGAAGGCAGAAAACCCGACGACAGATGCAGAAAAACCGGGGCTGCGAAGACTTGGGCCGCCGAAAGAACAGAACTCCCTCAGGGAGATGCGTGAAGATGTCAGAAACTTCATCCGCGCGTGGTGATTTTTCGCCGTCGCGGCTAATAGACTTCCTTGTGGAAGATCTCATCCTTCTCTTCACACGGGGAGCACACACAGCTGACCGCGCAGCCGATGAGCACGCCTATACCAATGGTCACCAGCACCGCCGGCAGGTAGTCGCTCAGCTGGGACAAGTGGTATAGCACATCGTGCATTTTCGTGAACCACATACATCCACTCCAGTCCCTTAGAAGGCAGAACCCGATCTACGGTTTTCTGCATTGGGGGTGCCCAAGTAGGAACATCATCTCACTTTCCCACGCGCCGCAAAAGATAGTTTTCGCACCACGAAAGTGGATATCCCGATCTGGAAATCTAGGTGTATAGACGTGCCATTTTGGAGGCCGGACGCGCCCAATGGCGAACAAAAGGCAAAAGAGTGCTGAGATGGTAGGGACCGCTCTTCCAGAGACGAACGCCACGCAATTTGTGGTGAGCCACCACTGTGCCGTGACCGGTGTGTCGACTGGGGCGAACTCGGCCGGGATGAAGCAACGTTCAGCCTGCAAATCCGGACACCTCTACCATCCGAACACCTCTAGCGCAACGGAATAAGGCGACGGAATCGCCTGACACGGCAGCCCGCGTGCAAAACGCGTCAAACCGCGGGCCGCCAAATTGAGCGATTATTGGACGGGAGTTTAACGACGCCCGCTTCCTGAGCGGTCTACTCTCCTTTTCAAAGGAGACACTCTCATGAAGCGATTCGGAGTTATTTCTCTCTTCGTCCTCGCGGGGTTGTGCACAGCTGGTATCGCGCAGGCGCAGGATCGTGAAGTACGCGCCACGGTTCCCTTCAATTTCGTGATTGCCGGCAAGACTCTTCCCTCCGGGAACTACGAGTTCTACACGCAACGGAACAGCACCATCCTGATTCGGAACGCCGGTCAGCAGATCGCAGTGCTGGCGTTGGCCGGCCAGGCTGACACCGTCCCCGGCTATTCCGGCCGCTTGGTCTTCCACAAGTACGGAGACAGCTACTTCCTGCGTGAGATTCACTGCCCCACGATCTCGGTGAATGCCGATTTCCCGCAGTCGAAGCAGGAGAAGCGGCTTCACGAGAACATGGCATGGCTGGGACCCGACACCGTGCTGCTGGCGCTGAACGGCAACTAAGGCGGGTTTGGCCACCCGCCTCGGGCCCTTTGCGGCAAATTGTTTCTGCTGCAGTTACGAATTCCGATATCCCGGCCAGAGCAGGCGTAACCGTCGCTGCGCAATCGTGATGGTCGCCCGCTCGGTCCCGATCACTTCCCCGTCGGCCTCCACCAGCAGCGGCGAGCGATACGCGAAATCCGGGGTTGGCCGGCACACAACCGCGATGGCATCGTCAAAGCGAGCGTAAGGAAGACGTGAATTGCCGCTGGTCGCGCGAGTGACAGTCCTGCGCGTGACGATCGCATGGTAGGTCGCGTGAGCCAGCCCAACACGGGTTGTCTCGCGCACACTCGCGAGGCGCAACTCCGGCTTCAGCAGATGGCCGCCCGGACGCCACAGATTGATCTCCGGCACCCGCACTGCAATCGCCTCATTCGCGCGCCACCTGTGCACCTCGCCTGCCGTCGTCGTTAACTCCAGATCAAACGGCTCGATCGGATGCTGCATCAGCAGCCTTATCCCTCCCGCGTAATAAGCCAGCGCTCCGCCTACACGCTTTCCCGTGCCCGTGGGAGCGAGGTTCATCAGCGCCGAATGTACGCCCATCCCGGCCGCAATGGTGAAATACCAGTTTTTGTCTTTTGTGTGCCCCGGAGTCTTGCACACCACTTTGCCGAGCGGAATCGAAACCGTTGGCACGTCTCTCTGCGCCAGCAGGGCAGCCATCGGATCGCGCGGCAGCCGGAGATTCTGCGCCAGCACGTTGCCCGTTCCGAACGGAATGACACCGAGCGCGACTTCCGATCCGGCCACGCCCTGAATCACCTGGAAGATCGTCCCATCGCCACCGCAGACGAAGATGGTGTCGAACCCGCTTGCCACGGCCTCCTGGGCCTGCTCGCTCGCTTGGTGTGCGGAAAGCGTGTCCTGTGTCTCGACTGTGCAGCCTTGGTCCCGGAGAAAGTGGGCCATGCGCTCAATCGCCGTGCGCCGCCCGCGGCGATTCATCAGCAGCGGATTGATGAAGAACAGAACACGGCGCATGTCCAAAAGAACAGAGTATGCGCCGCGGTGATGATTCTTCGATGAATTGAGAATGAGAAGCGCGCGGGAGAATCCCGGAAGTGAATAGAGGCTCCGGCGAGCGCTACAACTTCGCTGGATGACCCCAGTCCGAGAGGACGATCTCAGATAGTGCTTTGCGATCCCGCGGGGCCAGTTCGCGCTCCAGCAGGCCCTCGGGCAGATTGTCTGCATCGCCCAGGTGCCCGAGTGCCGTCACTGCGCCGATATGGTAGCTGTCGGGAATGTCGAAGGCCGCTCGCGCCTTGTCCGGATCGAAGCCGGCCATCGAGTGCGTGTGCAGTCCGAGCGCGGTCGCCTGCAGGGCAATAAATGCGGTCGCCGCGCCCGTGTCGTGGATCGCAAAGCGATTTGGAGCTCCGTTGTGCGCGAAGGTCTTGCTGGCAGCCGAGAGGATCAGCACCGGAGCGCTGGCCGCCCACGACTGGTTGAACGCCACCAGGCTCTCGAAAATCTTCTGGTAGGTGGGATCTCCCTTGTGCCCGACGATGAAGCGCCACGGCTGCTCGTTGTAGGAGGACGCCGCCCAGCGTGCGGCCTCGAAGATCTTCCGGAGATGCTCGCGCGAGACCGGCTTGGCGGAGAATGCCCGGGGACTCCAGCGCTCCAGAATCACCTCGATCACGCCCGGCACCGCAGGCGCATGCTTCAGTTTCTCAATCTCTTCCGTTGTATGAGACAAGACTTACGCTCCTCGGGAAAATTCCCTTCTCGAATGGATTACGCGGGCTCTGCCGCCGCTTCAAAAGAACGGAGCGAACCAGGGCCTGTTAACAGGCTCTAGTACTGGAACGTGAGACGATCGGCGGCGGGAAGTGTCGGCCCGAATCGATGAAGAGCAGATCGCAAAGGTGCGATCGTCGAGGGATCGACCGCATAGAAGCTCACCACATCGCCGCCGAGAATTTCCGAATGGGGAACCTGCAGCTTAGCGATCCGTACCCATTCGCTGGGGAGCGGCGGTATCTTCCAATAACCGCCCGGTTCCGTGGACCAGCTATCGTAGACGACTGCGATCTGGACGTGATTCGCGGCGGCTTCTAATCGCAGGAAATCCGTCGTGTAAAGGCCGGCTCTCTTTGCGAAGAAGATCTTGTCGTCCGCCAGCCCGACCAGATCGGTGCACTGTATGTCTGTAAAAAAGCTGATTGCTCCGATGTCGTTTGCAGCTACGCTGCTGCTCGGAAAGTAGGTGCGGAGGAATCGGGCACTCTGCATCTGCTCCTGATAGATCGCCCGGCTGTAGCCAGGAAACGCCAGGGCCGCTTTGCCGGACCGAACGGCCAATAGGCAGGCGGCGGCGAGCATTGCAACGAGAAATAAGGATCGCGGCCTGGTTGCGAAATCGGACCAGCGCGCGGCTGTGATCGCCAAGACGAGGCAGGACAGCGCGACGAAATATGCCTCGTAGCGGAATGCTCCTCCAGTCCTGGCAAAGATGAGGTGACCTGTGCCGGCAATGGCGAGCAGAAGCGCAAGTTGTGCCAGGCGCGGCTGGCTCCGACGCAGCGCAATGGCAGAAATGCTGAGGGCGAGCAGAAGAATCGCCAGGTGCGGGGCGATGATAATCTTCATGATCACCAGGATTGGAGCCAACCAGCCCATGAGACCGGTTCCCTTCAGAGCAACCGAGTTGGGCAGGAAGTAAGACCCGTGTGACATGGCAAACGCGCCGTAAGCTGCGACGGTGAGCGCGGCGCCTCCGATCATCCAGAACATAGGACGCCACTTGCGTTGGGTCGCGAACAGGATAGCCGCCGCGCCTACCAGGAAGAGGCTCTCGTATCTGGCGCCCACCATCAGGGCCGTAATGGCAAAGAGCCGGCGGGGAGAATCACTGGCCTTGTCGAATCCGCTCACGAAGGCCAGCGCGAGGGCCAGGTGCAGGGTATGTTCCATGCCGAGCAGTCCGATGACAAAGAGTGGTGTTGCCACCACGAAGATCGTCAGGGTCACTACCCTCAGACGCCAGTTCAGGTGCTCTCGAAGGAACCGGTCCGCCAGGTAGATTGCAAAGGCTCCGGCCGTCCAGGACACGACGAGCGATGTGATTTCATGAACCCCGGTCAGCCGATACAGGAAGGCCAGAATCAATGTGAAGAGCGGGCTTGAACTGGCAGAGCTGAACGCGAATCGGGTGACTCCCCACGTTCCGTGAAGGGCCAGCGACCTCGCCATCGCCATGGCGATATATGGATCGTCCAGCGCAAAGACGAAGTGGTGATCGGCCGCGCGAAAGGAGGCAAAGAAGACTGCAGCCGTGATGGCGCCGTAGAGCGCGAGGGCAATTCCCAATGGAACACGGCATCCGCGATCCGCGATCGGGGAGGTCTTGATCAGGGGAGGAGCGGTTACCGTAGCCATGTATGCTGGCTCAGTTTATGGCCCCCGACAGTAACCGGGCGATAGCACTTTGGGGGCGTTACCTGCTCATTGTGACGAAGCCTCCAACAATGAAACAGAGGATTTTCGATGCGTTTGTGACAACGAAGGAGAAGGGATGGGGAACCGGACTGGCCGTATCACGCTCGCCCGGGCAGCGGCGCGACGTTCTGCGTAGTTTTACCTTTATCCTTCCTGAGTCACAATCAGATTGGACTCTTACCTTTGCTTGACCACCGCGGCCCAATTACTGAGTGCCGCTTGACTTGCTAAACTGAAGATTCATGAGCACCGCCACCAGTGTCCCGGCCGAGGTCCTGGCCAAATACGAACCTGTCATCGGACTTGAGGTCCACGTCCAGCTCCTCACCGCCACCAAGGCCTTCTGCGGATGCGCCAACCGCTTCGGCGCGCCTCCGAACACCAACGTCTGCCCGGTTTGCCTCGGCCTGCCTGGAGCCCTGCCTGTCCTCAATGAGCGCGCCGTCGAGTTCGCCACGCTGGCCGCCCTGGCGCTCAACTGCCGCGTCAACGAGCGCTCCATCTTCGCCCGCAAAAATTACTTCTACCCCGACCTTCCTAAGGGCTACCAGATTTCGCAGTTCGACAAGCCACTGGCCGAGCACGGCTGGATCGAAGTGCCGTCAACGAATGGCACAAAGCGCATCGGCATCACTCGCCTGCACATGGAGGAGGACGCCGGCAAGAGCCTGCACGACGGCTTCCCCGATTCGGCCACCCGCACCTACGTCGATCTCAACCGCTGTGGAACGCCGCTGATCGAGATCGTATCCGAGCCCGACATCCGCACCCCCGACGAAGCCTACGAATACCTGACCCGCCTCAAGGAGATCCTCCTCTACACTGCCGTCTCCGACTGCAACATGGAGGAAGGGTCGTTACGGTGTGATGCCAATGTCTCGGTCCGCCCACGGGGGCAGGCCCAGTTCGGCACCAAGGCCGAGGTCAAGAACGTTAATTCATTTCGCTTCATCCGCGCCGCACTCGAATACGAGATTGAGCGTCAGGTCGAAGTCATCGAGACCGGAGGCCGCGTCGTCCAGGAGACCCGCCTCTGGAACGCGAACGAGGGCCGCACCTATTCGATGCGCTCGAAGGAGCAGGCCCACGACTACCGCTACTTCCCCGAGCCGGACCTGCCGCCGCTGATCGTCAATCCGGCCTTCCGGGAAATGGTCGCCGCGCAGCTCCCCGAGTTGCCCGAGGCCCGCCGCGCCCGCCTGATCGCCGAATATGGCATCACCGCGCAGGATGCCGCGACCCTCACCGCAACCCGCGAGTTCGCCGATCAGTTCGAAGCCGCAGCCCGCGCTGCGAAGAACCCGCGCCGCGTCGCCAATCTCGTGCAGAGCGAACTCACCAGCCGCCTGAAGTTGAGCGGTTTGGATTTAGCACAGTCCCCGATCTCGATGTCGGGCATCGCGCTCGCAGCTGACCTCGCTGAGGAAGGCAAGCTCTCGAGCAAGCAGCTCAAGCAGCTTTTCGACACCGCTTTCGAGACCGGCGAAGATTTTCCCATCGTCTACGAGCGCGAAAAGCCGCAGCAGATCAGCGACGCCTCGGCCATCGAGAAGATGATCGATGAGGTGATTGCCGCGAATCCGAAGCAGGTCGAGCAGTACCGCGGAGGCAAGAAGACCGTGGCTGCTTTCTTCGTCGGCCAGGTCATGAAGCTCTCGAAGGGACAGGCCAACCCGGCCCTGCTCAACGAGCTCGTCACCCGCAAACTCGACGGTTAAGTACTCAGAAAAGTTACCGCCGGGCACAAAGTCGTTTCCCTCTTTCCCGCTGGTGAACCCACAAATGGATGCGGCTGAGCTTCTTTTGTAACAACCATCTCCTTAACCAGCTGGCCAGCCAGAAGCAGGCATTGCCTCTGCTCTGCGCAACCTTAATTGATTATGCAGCCGACTTTTCGCGGCGGTGAGCAGCGGCATCCGCACATTCCTCGGCGTAGGCCCTGTAGGTCCTCAGAGGACGCCCGAGCAAAGCGGTTAGCCGGTCGATAGCATCTCTCGATCCGATCATCCCGTATTTATGGAACCCTTGGTACATAGCGACGATATCGTATGCCATCGCGCTCGGCATGAGCGCGGAAAAACGCCGTTCGGCCTCGTGCAGGTCGTCGCCCGGATACCTGACCTTTTTGCCAAGAACTTCAGACCAGAGCGCGATGGCTGATTCGCTGTTGATTACGTCCGGTCCATGTATCTCGATGGTTTCAATCGGCAGCGGCCCAGGGGATTGGTCCCGTTTCATCAAAGCAACTGCGGCCACTTCGGCAATGTCACGAACGTCAACCATCGACACTCCACGAGGACCGATCGGCATCGGGTATTCACCCTTTTCAACGACCGTCTTTCCGTCGTTTTGGAAGAAGTAATTCGGCCGAAGGATGGTGGCGGGAACCTGTAGTTTGTGGATCATCAATTCCGTCGCATATTTTGCGCAGGCGTGCGGACAATCGAGAAACACATCAGCATGAAACATTGACAGGTAAACCACACCCTTGACGGGCGCCTCGAGGGCTAAATCCAAAGTCAACAATGCCCGATTGAGTTCGTCGGGGACAACAGGATTCAGCAGAAACAGCGTATCGATGCCTCTCAGCGCCGCCCGCATGGAACTGATTTCAGTGATATCGCCCTGGATCGTTTTGACATCGTTCGGAACTTTCGCTTTGGGGTTCTGCACCAGTGCAGAGAAATCTGCGCCGCGCAAGGCAAGTAGCTTTATTATCTCGGATCCAACGGTTCCACTGCTTCCAACGACAAGAATGGACATATATTCACCTCTGTTTTCCGCTCGCCGCCTGCCCTTGCCGGGCTTCTATAAACAGATGCCAGGCGCTGATGAGGCGATGTATTTCACGGCAGAATATCCTTCTTTGCGCGTGCCAACGCTTCGTCGATTCCGCCGGTGACAAAGTGGAACCGCCTTCAGCGTGCAATGTTCTGTCGCCGCCGCTGCTCACTTGCCTTCATGATTTCGCTCATATCGCCCGCTGGCCGAATCTCCCACAACGTCCCATATTTCAGGGCCGGATGTTGTGACATGAGCTGCACAGCATGATTCATGTCTCGCGCCTCAAGAACGCCAATGCCGCCGAGTTGCTCCTTGGTTTCCGCATAGGGACCGTCGGTGGTTAGCACCTTGCCGTTCTTCCAAGACAGGGTCAAGGCGGTTTCCGGCCCCTGAAGCGCTTCGCCAATACCCCAGATCCCGTTGGCTCGGAGATGCTCGTCGTATTCAAAGCATGCGTCGAACATGGCGTTTCGCTCGCTCTCCGGCAGGCTCTCGAATTTGTCTTTGTCGTAGTACCCCAAACAGATGTATTTCATTGTTCTTTTCCTCCGGGTTGGAAATCACCAGCACAGCCTTGTCGCAGATTTTTCTGTCACGGTTTCAAGTAATGGAGCGCAACAGTTCCTGATTTGAAAATCTTCGACTCAACAAGTTTCAACCGTAATCTCTCCGGCAGGCTGACACCATCGAACAGACGTCTGCCTTCTCCGACAATGGTTGGCCCAACGACAAAACGATATTCATCGATCAAGCCAAGCTGCATAAGTTGTGAAGGAATATCTACACCGCCGACCAGGATGTCTTTGCCTTCTTCCTGCTTTAATTTAAGTATTTCGTCGCGAAGATTTGTGCGAACAATTCTCGTATTTCCTTCAGCGCTCTCTAGTGATCGTGAGAAAACAACTCTGTCGATGGAGTTAAATGCATCAGCAAATTCTTTGTCTGCTTTGGTCGAGGACGGGTCTTTCGCGACGTCCGGCCAATAGGGAACCATCAATTGGTAGGTTTTACGCCCAAAGACCTGCAGGTCAACCTCTCGCAGGAGCTGTATAAAGTATTCAAATGTTTCTTCATCAGCAAGCTGTTTGGTGTGGTCGCAGCAGCCATCTGCGGTGATGTTGATGGCGTAGATTAACTTTCTCATCTGATTGTCCCTTCCCACATAATCTCTGACGTCTTACGCGGCGGTGTTGTTGAGCGGTGTTGTTAAACTAGGCGTTCTTCAAAGGCCCAGGGGCCTTGTAGGTATTGATAACGATGCCTGACGGCAAGGCTTGCGTGCCGGCGAGCTCGAAGGAACGTGGGGGCGTTCCGTCCGCAAAGATGCGTTTCCCTTTGCCCAGGAGGACTGGATCAACGAGCAGAACCATCTCATCCGCAAGGCCGTGTTCGAGCAGCTCCGAAGTCAGTGTCGAGCTGCCAAAGAGGATCAGGTCAGGGCCGCCGTTGGACTTGATGCGGCGAACGCCCTCGACGAGGTCCGGTCCAATGCCCTGGAACGGGCTCCATTCCAGGCTTTCCGGCCGGTGGGTTGCGACATACTTCGTCGCCGCATTCAGGCGGTCCGCCATCGGACTCTTCGGCGCCTTCGGCCAGAAGCCCGACAATAGATCGTGGGTTCGGCGGCCAATCAGCAGATCGAAGCTCTCGCCATACATCGCGAGAAGGATGTCTCTGCCAGCGGGGGTCCGATAGGGCGCGCTCCAGTCGGTGTAGGGAAAATCGTTCTCATCGGCGGACTGCTGGATCACGCCGTCCAGCGAGATATGTTCGAAAATTCTGAGCTTTCTCATTTTTTCGTCTCCTTTTCGGCGCGTCCTCCGAAGCCGCAGCGGCCCGAGTTCTTTACTTGCTTTCGCCTGGTCCTTGTTCGGGAGCCGGGAAGAAAAGAAGCTCGCGCACTTCGCCGGGTATATCGCAGGCGATGGCGCCCTTCTTCGCCCACGCGAGTGCCTCGTCCATATTGGCGCATTCCAGTATCCAGAAACCCCCCATGTGCTCCTTGGTCTCGGTGTACGGCCCGTCGGTGACGAGCACCTTGCCGTCGGACTGCTTCTGCAGGGTCTTTGCCTGGGCGGGCGCGGCAATGCCGCAGGCGAACTTCCTCACTCCGGCGGCAATCATTTCGCGGTTCAGCGCGTGGATCTCTTCCATCATCGCTTCGGTTACGGTGGACGGGTCGAAGTTGTCGGGTAGGTAGTTGCAAACGAGATATTGTGGCATGGCTTTCTCCTATGAATGGTTTTTCGAGTCAGCAGAACGGCCTCGCGCGCTCGTCGCTGCGGGGCCGTCTGCAAGCTGTTTCATCCTATAGTCGTGGCGGAGAGAGAAAATCGACAGGGAAGGCGAATTATTTTTATTTTCTTACCTCGAGTCCTCTAGCGAAAAACGGCACTCCGGAAAGTTTGAGGATATGCCTTGGGGTGGCGCAGCGGTTTACCGCTGCGGTTTAAATCGATCAAAGATTCGTCGGCTTTAGCCGCTGAGGTGCCTCGTCGAGCACTAGCCCGGGCCACGCAGACCCGTAGCTGTAATCCTGCGCTTTTACTGTCAGCCCACGCTTTGGAGCGTTCTGTCGAATATATTCTCGAAAGGCAAAATACTCTTCTGCATCGCGCACTCGCCGATCATAGAAGCTGTGCTGCCAAATCTCATGCATGAATCCCAGTTTCTCTTTTCGCCCGAAAAGAGAAACCGCCCTTGATCAACTGCATCGCTCTTTCCAGCGATTCACGTGGAGTGATCAGAAGATGGAAATGATCTGGCATAAACAACAAACTCGTGTAGCAGATATTTTCCTTGAATGCGACAGTGAAGAAGCACATCGAGAAGGAGACCCGCCATTCGGTCAGACTGAAGTGTATTTCGCTTCTGCAATGTAGATGCAGTGATGAAGTAGCAACTGTATCCGGTATTGCCGCGGCGGGGAGCGGCCATCAAAGGCACCTCAGCGGCTGAAGCCGCTTATCATACATGCCACTGTATCGCAGCGCCGAAGGCGCCGCGCCACCCAAAGGCAAAAAATGGCTGTTCTCTCCCGTTTCGAAACCGGGGACTGGCGGTTCCAGTCAATCTCGATTCGTCGAAACATGGAAACGGTGTGCTCCCGGGTTAGCTTTCGCCTTCCGTCCTGCAGTCGATTGGGGGAAGACGAAAAATCGACAGCAGAGACGAAATATTTTTATTTCAATATGCTACCCATCTCATAAATGCACTCAAGCCGGTTTGGACCTGATTTGCAGAGAACTTCCGGTTTGGCGGTCATTCATCCAAGAAGGCCAAATCGAGGCCAACGTATGCGGCACCAGGCGTCATCAGACCGTTTGAACGAGCGATCCACAGGATTGGTCAATTTGGCTTGGTAAAGGAAGAGCAATGCGTTCAAATCAGAGCCGGGGCGTGGTCGCCTATCTGCTTTTAACTTTTGCGCTCAGCTCAGTTTTCTACTTCCTCATCGCAAAGTCGGGCCGAGTCGGTGGGGCTTGGGGCGCATACATTGGCTGCCTTATGTGGTGCCCCGGTGTTGCGGCGCTCCTGTGCTGCAAATATCTTAGGCGCGACTTGTCAACTCTTGGGTGGAACTGGGGCAACACTCGTTACGAGATCGCCTGCTATCTGATCCCGCTGGGCTATGCAACTGCCATATATACGGTTGTCTGGCTGACTGGACTCGGCGGCTTTTACGACAGGCAGTTTTTCGACAAGTTTTCCAGCGATTTCGGGCTTGGCCCACTGAAGCCTTGGGCAAACATTGCCTTGTACTTCGCCTTTACTGCGACGATCACGGTTGTTCGAGATTGCTCTACTGTACTTGGGGAGGAAATAGGCTGGCGAGGATTTCTTGTACCGGAGCTTGCCAAACGACACACCTTCGCTGCGACTGCCATCATTTCGGGACTCATTTGGGCCGTGTGGCATTATCCGATTCTTCTTCTGGGAAATGGCTACAGCGGCGGCACGCCGGTTTGGTATTATCTGCCACTTTTTACGTTGTTGCTGCCTGCCATCAGCTTCGTATGGACCTGGATGAGGCTCAAGTCGGGTAGCATTTGGCCTGGCGTGGTCCTGCATGCGGCTCACAATACATTTATCCAACAGTTTTTCGATCCGCTGACGGTAGACAACAGCAAGACAAGATATATAGCGGGTGAGTTTGGCGCTGGGCTTGCGCTTATCTCAATCCTGATGGCTCTCTACTTTTGGAAGCGCCGAAGTGAAGTGGCCCCCGTTGCGCGCACAGCTACTCAAACATAATCCTTGCTCCCCAAGAATCAGCCTTTCGGCAATTAGGCCAGATTAGTCCTCGGAACACGCTTGCCTTGAGTTATGTCCGGTTTGTCGGCACTCCGGAAGTAACTCTGCGACGGCCTCGCCTGCCAGGGCCATTTATGAGATGGGTTGCAGCCTTATTTCAATTCCTCAAGCCGCCTGGCCAGGAACTGCCGCTCTGGTTCCTGTTGGGTCAGCGCCAGCGCTTTCTCATAAGAGGACCGCGCCTCAGCGGTCCTGCCCAGCCTGCGGCACAGATCGGCACGCGCTGAATGCGCCAGGTAGTAATTTGCCAATTCGCCGTGCTCCAACAGCGCGTCGATATGCGCCAGACCGGCCTCTGGACCATCGCACATGGCAATGGCAACGGCGCGATTGAGATGGACAACCGGCGAAGGCTGAATTCGTGCCAATTGGTTATAAAGCGCAACAATCTGCCGCCAGTCGGTGGCAGCGGTCGATTCCGCCTCGGCATGAACAGCCGCAATCGCAGCCTGCAGCGTGTAAGGGCCAAAGCGGCGGGACATCAGGGCTCTCTCCACCAACGCCACTCCCTCGGCGATCTGCTCTTTGTTCCAGAGCGCGCGGTCTTGATTCTCCAGCAAAATCAGCTCTCCGGTGGGAGAGGTTCTGGCGGCGCGACGGGATTCCTGCAGCAGCATCAGGGCAAGCAGGCCCGTGATTTCCGGATTTGGGACTTCCGGATTTGGGATTTCCGGCTCTGGCTGGAGTTCGGCCAGCAACCGGCCCAATCGAATGGCCTCGGCGGTTAGCTCGGCCCGCGTTACCTCCGCTCCCGCCGCAGCCGAGTAACCCTCGTTAAAGACGAGATAGATGACCTGAAGCACCGCGT
>JAFAKX010000120.1 GCA_019234945.1 Silvibacterium sp. | reverse complement strand
TCTATTTCACCCAGAACAATATCGATCGAACCAATCACCGCGACTACGTCAGCAATCAGACGCCCTTCGCACATGGCCTGTAGAGCCTGTAGCGTGGCAAAGCCCGGGTAGCGCATGTGCACTCGGTAGGGCTTTGCCGTGCCGTCGCTGACCACGTAATAGCCCATCTCGCCGTGTGCCCCTTCCACCGCCTGGTACACCTGACCGGCGGGAACAGCGAATCCTTCGGTCACGATCTTGAAGTGATAGATGAGCGACTCCATCTGCGTCTTCATCTTTTCCCGGTCAGGCAGGACGACTTTGGGCGCATCCGCCTTAATTGCGCCTTCGGGCATGCCGTCGAGAGCCTGCTGGCAGATCTTCACTGACTCCCGCATCTCGTCGAGTCTGACCATGTAACGCGCCCACACATCGCAGCCGTCCGAAATGGGGACCTTGAACTGGAACTTCTCATAGCTCGAGTACGGCATGTCGCGCCGGAGATCCCAGTCGATGCCCGATGCGCGCGCTGGCGGACCCGTAACCCCGAGCGCGATGGCGTCGGCGGCGCTCAGATGGCCTACGCCCTTAAGGCGATTGATCCAGATTGGGTTACCGGTGAGGAGATTCTGATACTCGTCAATTTTTTCGGGAAGGATACTAATGAACGCCTGAATGCGATCGAACATGTCCAGCGGGGGTTCAAGCGCGAGACCGCCGACGCGGAAATACGACGTCATCATGCGCTGGCCGGAGACATGCTCCAAAATGCGAAGAATCTCCTCGCGTTCGCGGAATGTGTATAGGAAGACCGTCATCGCGCCGATGTCCAGCGCGTGCGTGCCCAGCCAAACCAGGTGCGAATTCAGTCGCGTGAGCTCGTTCAGGAGCACCCGTATCCACTGCGCACGCGGCGGAATCTCGATCTGGAGTAGTTTTTCGACGGCGAGGCAATAAACGAGATTGTTCGTAAGCGGGGAAAGATAGTCAATGCGGTCGGTCAGCGGGACAACCTGCTGGTAGAACTTTGCCTCACAGGTCTTCTCGATTCCAGTATGCAGATACCCGATATCCGGAACCACCTTAAGAACCGTCTCGCCGTCGATTTCAATCACGAGGCGGAGGACGCCGTGGGTCGAGGGGTGCTGCGGTCCCATATTCATGACCATCGTCGTGTCTTTGGCACCCTCCGCGGGGCGTGGCTCAATGAATGTGGAGGCAGCAATAATTTCGGTCATCAGCGGTAGCCCTCCACAGGATAGTCCTTGCGCAGCGGGTGGCCCTCCCATTCCTCCGGCAGCAAGATGCGGCGCAGGTTTGGATGTCCGTGGAAGCGCACACCGAAGAGATCCCACACCTCGCGCTCGTAGAAGTTCGCCGAAGGCCACACCGGCGTAATGCTGTCGATCGATGGGTCGACGGAGTCGACCATGGCGCAGAGCCGGACGCGTTCCTTCAGACCATGCGAGAGAATGTGGTAGGTGACCTGGAAGCGCGGCTCGCCTGGATACCAATCGACGCAGGTCACAGTCTCGAGGAAGTTGTACCCCGCTGCCTGTACCGTGCGGCAGACCTCGCGGATATGGTCGCGCGGAACTGTAAGGGTCAGTTCATTGCGGTCGAACTTTGCGTCGAGGATCAGATCGGGAGAAGAGGATGAGAGAGAAGCAATAGCCCGATTATCAGTATGGGCTTGAAGAACCGCGTCTTTTCCGGAGGTCGCGCTCATCGCCTAGAGGTCGCCTTTATCCATGGCCCAGTCAAGAATGCCTTTTTTCAAAATGTAGAACAAGCCGACGGCAATGAATCCCAAGTAGACCACTATCTCCCAGAAACCAAACATAACTGAGCCAGTGATCTTTGGCAGCTGGCGATAGATGAGCGCCCAAGGCATCATGAAGACGGCTTCCACGTCGAACAGTATGAAGAGCATGGCCACCATGTAGAAGCGTACGGAGAATCGCCCGCGCGCATTACCTTCGGCGGGAATCCCGCACTCGTAGGCTTCGAGTTTCACCTTGAGGTTGCGATGGCGACCGATAAACCAGGATGCAGCAACCATGCCTACGCCCATACCTACAGCGACGATGATTTGCAGGAGCAGCGGGATGTAATTCCAGGTATAAGGGTGAGTTTGCATCGTGCTTGTGCCCCCAACGCTGTCGCGTCCGAACGCCTACCTTCCGACTCTAGTTTCTCGACTGTCAAGAGTCAAGCTTTGCGCGGCTTCATTGTAGCGTGTTGCTGGTTTCGGGCATCATAGGTCATGCTTCATGGCTGTGACATTTCATTTTTGGGAGATGCATGCGATGGAAAGGCTAGGACTGTGGGCGATGCTCAGGGCGAAGGCCGGCAAAGAAGGCGAGCTGGCGGAGTTTCTCAAGAGCGCGGTGCCGCTGGTCGAGGCGGAGCCGTATACTCTTTCGTGGTTTGCGCTGCAAATTGGTCCCTCGACATTCGGCATCTTTGACACATTTGAAACGGATGCCGGCCGCGAAGCGCACTTGTCCGGGGCCGTAGCAGCGGCTCTCATGGCGAAGGCGCCACAACTTCTGGCAGAGGCTCCCTCGATCCAGAAAATTGATCTGCTCGCGGTGAAGGCCGCAAAATGAGGTGCCATGCCAACCTGCACACATCTCGATCACATTCACGACGTGAAGCCCCGGACGCGCGGCTGCGAAGAGTGCCTCAAGATGGGAGATCGCTGGGTCCATCTGCGGATGTGCCTAGAGTGCGGGCACGTCGGCTGCTGCGACTCGTCGAAGAACCGCCACGCAACGAAGCACTTTCACGCCGTGAAGCACCCGATTATGCGGTCGGTCGAACCCGGTGAGACCTGGGGATGGTGTTATATCGACGAGGTACAGTTGGACTTCAGCTGATCGGATGCTTGTTCGCGCGCCGAATTTCAGAATGAACGCGTCCGTTGTACCAATTTGAATCACGATTGCGAATCGGGGCGCAGGGGTTCAAGACTGTCCACTGTCCGGTCGATAGAGGCGGTAACGGAGGATTACCTCATGGTTACCCCTGTCGCAGGAGCATCGATCGATCCCGGTCTTGCTCTCGCTCTTACCCGCGAGAAGCATTTTGAAGATGAGATTTACGAAGAAAACCCCGTCGGGGTGTTTCGCGGACTGGCGTTTGCGATGGTCTTCAACGTGATGCTGGCTTTGACGGCCGCGGCGGGATGGGGTCTCTGGCGGCTGCTGCATTAACGAAGATTCTTTCCCGGGTTTTCACGATGCCGCGGAACAGCACTGGGCCAATCGGCCTGCGAATGCTGCTGCTGGTAAATTCAACTCATGCACATCGTCATTAACGGGCAGAGCCGTGAGGTTGCAGAGCTTTCCGGCTCGGCGACGGTAGCGGACCTCGTGGCCGCGCTAGGTCTCAAGGTGGATCGGGTAGCCATCGAGCAGAATGGAGCGATCGTTGCGCGTGGCGAGTGGGTCGCCGCGTCCGTCCACAATGGAGACAGGTTTGAGATTGTCCACTTCGTGGGGGGTGGGATCTCATTGTGATGCAACGTGCGCAGACACTGTTGGTCGCTTTGCTTGCCACTACGGTCGCATGGTCGCAGCAGCGTCAGTCTCCTCGGCCACCGCTTGACGGTCCGACGCTCACAGTGCCGGGGGTCGTGGCGAAGAACACGCTGAAGATCGTGGCGTACGGTGACACGCGGTTCACTGACGTTGAGAATGACAGAGACACCGCGCCCAAGGTCCGGCAATACCTGGTGAAGCAGATTGCAAAAGAGCGGCCGGATGCCATTCTGATGACTGGGGATCTGCCCTTTCACGGGGCAGATCCGGCAGACTGGCTGGTGTACCGCGATGAAGCGGTGGCGTGGACCAGAGCGAATCTGCGCGTCTACCCCACGCTCGGAAACCATGATGTTCTGGGCGGCTGGGACGCGGGCGTACGCAATTTCAACGCTACGTTTCCCGAACTGAAGGGCTATCTCTATTACTCGGTCCAGATCGGCAACGTGTATGTGATTACCCTCGACTGTACAGAGTCATATGCGGACGGCTCGCCGCAGCGAGCGTGGCTTGCCGCGCAACTGGACCACCTTCCGACGTCAGTCAATTTCGTGTTTTTTGTGTCGCACATGCCTTTGTACGCTGATGTTCAGAGCCAGATCGTGGCCAGTATGCCGAATCCGCCCGAGTTGTCGCTTCGGCAGTTCATTCTGTCGAAGGCGCCGGATACCGACGCCAAGCTGATCGTGATCAACGGGCACCTGCACAACTACGAGCGGTTTGAAAGCAAGGGCATCAGCTACATCGTGTCCGGCGGGGGAGGGGCCACACCGTACCGGATCCTCGTCCGTGGGCCCGAGGATCTGTTCCGGGCCGGGACCTTTCCGAACTACCACTACCTGGTTTTTGCAATCCACGGAAGAACAGCAGACGTGACAATGTACCGGGTCACCAACCCGACGCATCCGTCGAAGTTGAGCCTCGAGGTCAAGGACAGGTTTACATTAACTGCTCCGGGCCGGTGACGAACCGCCGAAACCCTGACCGGGCTAAAAATGGCCCACGGAACGGCTGGATGCCTCCTCGGGGTGGCGGCTGCCTTCGTGCTCCAGCGAGCGGCTCACGATCTCCTTTGATCCCAGCCCGATGGCCAGCGAAAGAGCGAGCACAATGCCGCCGAAAAGAATGCCGAAGGCCAGTTCCACGATTGCGCCGCCGATCCCGAGGTGGTCGAG
>JAFAKX010000072.1 GCA_019234945.1 Silvibacterium sp. | reverse complement strand
GGTAGGCGATCCCGAGGGTTTTTGGGAAGAGGCAGCGCGCGAGCTGCACTGGTTTGCGCCGTGGACGAAGGTTCTGGACTGGAATTTGCCCTGGGCGAAGTGGTTTGTGGGCGGAATGATCAATGTCTCGTACAACTGCCTCGACCGGCACGTCAACAATGGCAAGGCCGACAAGACAGCGATTCTCTGGGAGGGCGAGCCGGGCGAAGTTCGCCGGCTGAGCTACGCGGAGTTGCTGGCCGAGGTCGAGAGATTTGCGAACGGGCTTAAGTCGCTGGGCATTCGCAAGGGCGACCGTGTCGCGGTGTACATGGGGATGACTCCGGAGCTGGCAATCGCTCTTCTGGCGTGTGCGCGTATCGGAGCGATTCATTCCGTCATTTTCGGGGGATTTGCTGCGAACGCGATTGTCGATCGCGTAAACGATGCCCAGTGCGTCGCGATTGTCACGCAGGACACTTCGTACCGGCGCGGCAACGAGGTGCGGCTCAAGGCGACAGTCGATGAAGCTCTGCAGAATTGTCCTTCTGTGAAGCATGTGGTTGTTTACAGGCGGTCGGGCTCGGCGGTGAACATGCGCGATGGGCGGGACGTGTGGTGGCATGATCTGGTCGCGAAGGTGGATGCGCACTGTCCCGCTGAAGAGCTGGATTCCGAGGATCCGCTTTACATCCTTTACACGTCGGGGACGACGGGCAAGCCGAAGGGACTGGTGCATACGACGGGTGGGTATGCGGTTCAGACATATCTGACGAGCAAGCTGGTGTTCGATCTGAAAGACAGCGATGTTTACTGGTGCTCGGCGGACATCGGATGGGTGACCGGGCATTCGTATGTGGTTTACGGGGCTTTGCAGAATGGCGTCACGACGCTGATGTACGAGGGAGCGCCGAACTATCCGGACTTCGACCGCTTCTGGAAGATCATCGATGAGCACAAGGTGACGGTGTTCTATACGGCGCCGACGGCCATCCGGGCGTTTATCAAGTGGGGAGACCAGTATCCGCAGAAGCATAGCCTGGAGAGCCTGCGGCTGCTGGGGACGGTGGGCGAGCCGATCAATCCGGAGGCGTGGATGTGGTACCGGGACGTGATCGGCAAAGGACGGTGCCCGATTGTCGATACATGGTGGCAGACGGAGACGGGCGCCATCATGATTACTCCTCTGCCGGGGGCGATTCCGGCGAAGCCAGGATCGGCGACGCGGCCCTTCCTGGGAATTGCGCCTGAAGTAGTTACAAAAGCGGGCGAGCCGGTTCCGGAAGGGCACGGTGGACTGCTCGTGATTCGCAAGCCCTGGCCTGCGATGGCGCGGACCATCTTCAACGATCCCAATCGCTACGTGAAGCAGTATTGGAGCGACATTCCGGGTTCCTACTTCACGGGAGACGGGGCGCGTCGCGACAAAGACGGCTATTACTGGCTGATGGGGCGCGTCGATGATGTGATTAACGTGAGCGGGCACCGGCTGGGCACGATGGAGATTGAGTCGGCGCTCGTGGCACATCCCAAAGTGGCCGAGGCGGCGGTCGTGGGACGTCCAGATGAATTGAAGGGACAGGCGATTGCAGCATTCGTGACGCTCGAGAGCGGACATGAGGCATCGCCGGAGTTAAAAGAAGATCTGCGCAAGTGGGTGGCGAAGGAGATCGGATCGCTGGCGCGTCCTGACGACCTGCGCTTCACGGATCAGCTTCCGAAGACGCGGTCGGGCAAGATCATGCGGCGGCTGCTGCGGGAGTTGGCGACAAACGGCGAAATCAAGGGCGATACGACGACGCTCGAGGATTTCAGCGTGATTGCCAAGCTAAGAGAGCAGGACGAGTAGAGCTCAATTCCCACGTCCGCAAATCCGGACGTGGGGCATCCAAAATTCCTCAGTTACTTCCCGAGTTTCAGCAAGAGCCCTAGAAGTCCACGTGCGCGCGGAGCATGGGCACCCAGACAGGACCGCGATCGCGGTTGTAGCCCGGATTGGCGACGTGGCTGAGGCCGGCGGAAATGAAGAGCCCGCTGCCGACGTGGTGTGTGAAGTAGGTCTCCACGATGTTTTCGCGGCCGTAGTTGAGGTGACCGTCTCCGAGGATGAAGCCGAGACCGCCGTACGCGAGATATAGCTGGTGGTATTTCTTGATGGCATTGCTGACAAAGGCAACGCCGACCTTGTCGTTGGGCTGATGCCAGCGCGACAGGTTGTAGTCGCCTCCGAATGACACCGACTGATCGACCTCGGTGTAAGCGTAGGATTCATGAGCGCCTTCATTCCATCCGAAGCGGCTGAAGATTCGGAGATCTGAAGTCAGCTCCTGCCAGTTGTTCCAATCGAAACCGTATTTAATGGTGCCGAAGGGCTTGTTGTAGTCGATCTCCGGCGTTGGAGTGACGCCCGTGAGGTAGTTGTTGATGGCGTCCTTGTATATGCCCATGTGGGCTTTATTTACATAGCTCAGAATTCGCGTTTCGCCGTGCCTGCCCGGGATGAGGGATTTGTCCAGTTCGAACTCCATGTTTTGCCCGCGTGCTCGAGAGAAGGCCCAGTCGAGTTCGATGCCGTTCGGCAGAATCGGCATGGCGGCGAATCCGTAACGCGCGCTCCAATTGCGGTCGTCATATTCCAGGACGGCCGCAATGGTGTATCCGCGAGTGTCCGCGGCATAATCCCAGGCGCCTTGATTGTCTACGGTCCAGTTAGTGAACTGGAGATGGCTGTCGCTTCCCACCGGATTGAGGTCAAAAAGGTCGGGCATCGTCATCTTGCCGATGCGAAACTCGAACCGACGCAGCGGTACCTTGGTGGCGAGGCTTATGGGCGTCCGCTCGGCATCGACCATCTGATTCGTTAAGCCGAAGGTCTGGTGGATTTCTCCGCGGGCGAGGTAGGGCGCCGAACTGAGATTGGGATTGCGAACGACATCGAGATTCGTGAATCCTGCAAGACCAAGCGCCTGGCTAAGGCCGCGTCCACCTGTGCTCTCGGCATCGACGATCAAATCAGTGTTGTAGCGAATATTTCGATGCGGCTGAATTGCCGAGTAGAAGGTGCCGAGGTAGGACGCCTTGGGATGAACTCCGGGCAGGAAGCTATTCGGTCCTTCGTAGGGTGAGTGAAAGCTAGCGTTCACCTGGCCGATGCTGTTGGCCTGTCCGCCCAGGTAATAGCGTGTGTTGTCGGGGTGGGGAAAGACGGTGACGGCTTCCGATGATGAGGGCGCAGGTTCCGATTCCTGATCTTGCCCGACGGGCTGGTCCTGTGGCTTTGCCGGTTCATTGGAGGGGCCGCTGGCAAAGTCCGCATAATGCGCGGCCCGGGCCGAGTCGCGCAAGCTGGGTTTGCCGGGACCGGGTGCATCGGGCAAGGGCCCAGACGACTGCGCGGCGGCCGCGTGCAGGCAGAGCAGCAGGCAGGGAATCAGGGCGAATATACGCAGGGCGTCCTCCAGATAGCGCCGACGGTGGGGTCAGACAAGTTTCTAAGAACGATCGGGCTTCAGGCCCCACCGGTTGCGTGTATATTACCGCAGCGAATGTTAACCTCAGTTAACAAACTGCAATCAAGTGAGCTTTATGGCGTTATAACGATGGCGATTGCCTCACTGCGCCAACCCTTGTACCATATCCCCCTAGCATATTACTATTCAAAAATGAGTCATTCGGAGCGGGACAAGCAGAAATTGGTGGCACGAATTCGGCGGATTCGGGGGCAGGTAGACGCGATTGAACGGTCGTTATCCAATGCAGACGACTGTGCGGATGTGCTGATGCTGCTGGCGAATGTCCGCGGCGGCATCAATAGCCTGATGGCGGAGGTGCTGGAGGACCATATCCGCAATCATATGATGGCAACGAGTGAGAGCTCTGTTCCGCCGACGGAACTGGCTGAGGATCTGATCGACCTGGTGCGGGCATATCTGAAGTAAGGAACAGAGCTCAGGGCTCAGGGAAACAGGGATCAGGGAGCAACGCGGCGATCACCGGATCGTCATATCGCATTTCCACGAAAGCGGCCTTTTCACCGCAGAGACGCCAAGCATGCAAAGTTAGCGATCAGCGTTCATCAGGGCGATTCACCGCAAAGGACACAAAGAGCACAAAAGGTTTCAGTTACTCTCTGCGCAATGGAGGCATCAAGCTGGCTTCTGGAGCCCCTGGAGGGACTTGGTAAGAGAAGCAGCGAGGGCCTTTTGCGCGGCGTCGGTGAGTTTTTTCCCGCGGGAAGTGAGATAGAACACGTCAATGGCCATCTCTCCTTCGGTGTCGATCAGCGCCACTTCGATGTTGCATGCGGATTCGGCAAAGGTCTTCGAGATCTCCCGCAGAAGGCCGACAGTATCCTGCGCAACGACTTGCAACAGAGTGCTGTGGGTTGAAGATTCGTTGTCGAACTCGATGCGGGTGTCGACGGATACTTTGGCTTGCGTCCGCCGGCCGCCGTGGCTGCGCGCACGAAGCAGTTTTTCGACGGGCACGCGCTGCGAAGCCACATCGCGGATGCTTTGGAGGAAGCGCTCGATCTCAGAGGGGTTGAGGGCGAGGGTCTGAAATGGATCGGTGAACTGAAACGTGTCCACGATGATACCTGCAGCATTTGAGAAGGCGTCGGCTTTAACGATGTTCATGCCCCAGGCGGAGAGGACTCCGGCCATGTCGGCGAAGAGCATGGGTCGATCGTGGGTGATGAGGGTGATCTCGTTGAGATGGCGGACGGTGCGGAACCCAAGCTGCACGGGGTCCGGCGTGAGGTCGAGGGCCATGAGGAAGTGGCTTCGGATCTGCTCAGGCTGGCGGATCTGGAGGTAGCGCTGCGGGAGCCCTTCGAGGAAAGTGCGGAGTTCAGTAGCTCGGTCGGGTACGACGGCGACGATGCGATTCAGCAGGGAGGGGTCTTCGTCGGCGTGGTAGCGGACCTCGTCGACGCTGCGGTCGAGGAAATTTGACGCGCCCATGTAGAGCTGCCAGAGATTTTCGGCCTTCCAGGGCGACAGGGCGTCGGGGGCGACGGACTTGATGTCGCCGTAGGTCATGAGGGTCAGCATCTTGAGCTGAGACTGGGAACCTACTTTCTCGGCGAAGGTGCGGATTGTCTCCGGCGCGAAGATGTCGCGGCGCATCACGGTGGACATTTCGAGGTGATTGCGGATAAGACGCCGCACGAGTTCGCGCTCCTCGGGCTCGAACTCAAGGCGGGCGAAGACGCTTTCGGCCAGTTCGACGCTCTGGGCGGCGTGATCGCCGGTACGGCGCGCCTTGCCGGTGTCGTGCATGAGCACGGCAAGGAAGAAGAGATCGAGGCGGTCAATTTCATAGAGCAGAGTGGCGAAGCGCTTTTCCCAGTCGTGGTGCGGCTGTCGCAGCAGGTGGACATTGTCGATGACCAGGAACGTGTGCTCATCGACGGTGTAGCGGTGGTAGGAGTCGCGGATGACGAGGGAATCGATGCCGTGGAACTCGGGGATGAGCAGCTCGAGTATGCCGAGCGCATGCATCGTCCGCAGGGCGTGAGCGGCGTAAGGGCCGAGGAGGACTTCGCGCAGGCAGTTCCAGAGAAATGGGCCTTCGGGCATCTGGACGGCAAGCACGGGAAGGCTCTCGACGATACGGTCTTCGGCGTTCTGGCTTAGCTTGTAGCCGTGCAGTGCGATCTGGCCGAAGATGCGGAGGATGGCGTCGCCGTCTATTTCGGTGGCGGCTTCGTCGAGGTCAAGCCGGCCGTGCTCGAGAAAAAAGTCGGTGCCGCCGATAGGGGTGCGTTTGCGGCGGAACTGCCGGTAGAACGAGCGGCGCGCGGGGGGCAGGTCGTCGATGAGAAGCGAGGCGCGGCGATAGATGGTGCGCGCGTGGCGATAGTAGGTGCGCATCCAATAGGCGGGATCGGCGGAGCCCAGGGTTTCGAGGCCGATGCTTTGCGCGGCGGCTTCGTCCTGCGCCTGCCAGTCCAGCGTGTTGTCGTCGCGGCGGTTGCGGTGGTGCAGAAAACATCGAGCCGCGGCCAGGAAGTCATACGCCGACTCGCGGTCGTTGTGAGTTCCGTAGAAGGCATTGCCGACTGGTTTCGGCCACGCCTTTTCCGCCTGCAGCGTGGAGAGCAACGTCAACCATTGCGAGAGATGATAGTCACGCAGGCCGCCGGGGCATTCTTTGATGTTGGGCTCGAGATGGAAGATGGTGTTGCCGTACCTGGCGTGGCGGGCGCGCGCCATCTCAGAGAGATTCTGCACGATTGTGTCCCACTCGCGCAGTACGAGGTCCGGGAGGATGTCCGTCTCCAGGCGTTTATAGAGAGCGGCATCGCCGGTAAGGAATCTGCGATCGAGAAGGGAAATGGTGAACTCAAGATTGTCGGGATCTATGCGGTCGCATTCCTTCAGCGTGCGTGTGGCGGGGCTGGCGCGCAGGCCAACGTCCCACATGGCCTGCGTAGTGCTTCGGATAATTTCGTGACAATCGCGCTCGACACTGTCGTTCGCACAGAGATAGAGGATATCGACGTCGGACCAGGGAAAGAGCTCTTTGCGTCCGAAGCCGCCAGCGGCGACGAGGGCGATGTTCAGGCGCTCCGGGGTCTCGGCGACGCTGCTCCAGATCTGGCGGACGAGATTGTCGACGATTGTGGCACGGCGGCGAATCGCGGCAGCGCCGTCTCCCGTGCGCTCGAAAGCCTGACGCAACTCCGCGCCTTCCTGCTGATACAGGTCGCGCAGTTGCGAAAGGGATGACGCATGAGCAGTCATTCGCGATTTCAGGGCCTGTTAACGGGCCCCAGTAAGCCCCCTCCGGGTATAGCGATGCGAGCCGTCGACGGTTCGTCGCGACGATTCGTGCTCGATTCTGTTGCCGCGAGAGGACCGCGCGGTCCGTAAAGTCCTCAATGCGTTTGAACGCAACCCTCAGAGTGCAGAGGGGCCGCGTTCGTCGTTCCGAATGCGGATGGCCTCATCGATCCTGGAGCGAAAAATCTTGCCGTCTCCAATTTTGCCGGTGCGCGCTGAAGACAAGATGGCCTGTTCAGCTTTTTCGACGAGTTCATCGGCGACCACGATTTCCAACTTCACTTTTGGCAGGAGGTCGACGGTGTATTCGCGGCCACGATAAAACTCGGTGTGGCCTTTCTGGCGGCCATGACCGCGCGCCTCGAGAATGGTCATGCCCTCGATGCCGATTTCGACGAGGGCATCTTTGACCGCATCCAGCTTCGAAGGCTGGATTATCGCTTCAATCTTATGCATAAGTTCAATCCCAAAGATAAGAAGTAACAGTGTTGCATGAATCAAGAGGCGAAGTCATATCCTTCTTCGCCGTGCTGCGTAAGATCGAGCCCTTCGACTTCATCCTCGGGGCTCACACGCAAACCGATAGTGACGTCCACAATCTTGAGCAGTATAAGGGTTCCAACGATGGAGATAACCCAGGCAATCGCAACTCCTACGAGTTGGTTTCCTACCTGACCCCAGTTGCCCTGGATGGCGCCGGAGGGAAGTGCTGCTCCGGTTTTGGGGTCTTTGAAGATGGGGTTGATCAGGTTCGATGCAAAGATGCCGGTGAGGATCGCGCCTATGGTCCCTCCTGCGCCGTGAACGCCGAAGGCATCAAGCGAGTCGTCATAGCCGAACCAGGACTTGACCTTGATGACCATGAAGAAGCAGCAGACCCCGGCAATGAGGCCGATGACGATTGCCGAAAGGGGCTGCACAAAGCCGGCCGCCGGTGTGATAGCGACCAGTCCCGCAACGCAGCCGGAGATGCCGCCGAGCGCGCTGGGCTTGCCATTGCGAATCCATTCTGCGAGCGCCCAACTCAGCGCGGCAGCTGCCGCGCCGAAATGCGTGTTGACGAAGGCACTGGTGGCAAGGGGTCCAGAACCAAGCGCGCTGCCGGCGTTGAAGCCGAACCAGCCCACCCAGAGCAGGCACGCTCCGATGAAGCTGAGGACGACCGAGTGCGGCGGTGTGGGCTCCTTGGGATAGCCGAGACGCTTGCCAAGGTAGAGGGCGCACATCAGAGCCGATACTCCGGAGGTGACGTGAACCACTGTGCCGCCTGCGAAATCAAGACAGGGAAAACGACCGCCGAGCGATGCGTTGAGCAGTCCGCCCTTGCCCCACACCATGTGCGCCATGGGCGAATACACGACGATCGACCACAGCGTGAGAAAGGCTGCCATGGCGCTGAACTTCATGCGTTCTGCGAAGGCGCCGGTGACCAGTGCCGGGGTAATAATCGCGAACATGAGCTGGTAAATCATGAAGGTCTGGAGCGGAATTGTGGCGGCGTAATCGGGATCGGGAGTGAGTCCAACTCCGCGAAGAAAGACATTGTGCAACCCGCCAATGATGCTCGTGCCGGGTCCGAAGGCGAGGCTGTAGTTCAGCAGGGCCCAGAGCACGCTGATGATGGCCATCATGGCAAAACTCTGCATCATCGTGGCCAGCACGTTTTTCTTGCGCACCAGGCCGCCGTAGAAAAGCGCCAGGCCCGGGCCGGTCATCATGAGAACCAGGGCGGCGCTGGTCAGCATCCATGCATTGTCGGCCGACGACTGAGCCTGGGCTACTGCTGATTCAAGCTTGCTGATGCGATCTGCCGGAGGCTGGACCGCCGAGGTCTGGGCTAGAACGATAGGGCTGCAACACAGAGTCAATACCATCAAGCTGGTGACAATATAACGTCGCATAACTCTCCGAACGACAGGTTGCGAAAATGTTGCCTCGAACCCTTGGTACTCGGGCATCAGGAGTAGTCGAGGGCCGCAAATGAAAACAGGGGCCGCGATGAGAATTGCTGGTTCAATTCCCAGGGTTGGCACGACCCAGCATCGAGGATTCGAACAGGGGTTGAGATACTTTTACATATTTTTCGCGAATGGCAAACAGGGAATTCTGCCCCGGGAGGCAACTGTATGGAGAGACTTTCGCCTGCATCCCCAGGATTGCAAGGCGGCGAATGTCCGGGGTGCGAGTGAGAAGTATGTCAAGTCTGGCAATTTTGACAGTGAAATTGTGCAATCGTGCGGCGTAGCATGCTTAGCTATGGCGCTTGCGTTCTTGAGCTTTAGAGTGGCAGCCAGCTTTGTAATTGAATCACTCCTCAATCCATAGAAAACACAGGACGCGGTATATTGAAAATATGAGCGATGCGATGCAGGACCGGTACCTGTTTGGCGCACTGGAAAGCAGCGGTAAGAATCGAGAGAAGCTTCGGGAAGCGAGCTACGGCTACGATCAGCCGGAGGGAATCTTTCTGACCTCTCTCGATGCCGCGATCAACTGGGTACGCAAGAGCTCGATTTGGCCGATGACCTTTGGTCTCGCGTGTTGCGCTATCGAGATGATGTCCATGGGCGCATCGCGCTTCGACCTGGCCAGGTTTGGAGCGGAGGTTTTTCGGCCTTCGCCAAGGCAATCGGACCTGATGATCATCGCAGGCCGGGTGTCGCAAAAGATGGCGCCCGTCATCCGCCGTCTGTACGATCAAATGCCCGAACCAAAGTGGGTCATCTCGATGGGAGCGTGCGCCACCTCAGGCGGAGTTTTCAATAACTACGCGCTGGTCCAGGGAGTCAATCAGGTGATTCCTGTAGACATTTATGTTCCGGGTTGTCCGCCGCGCCCGGAGCAGCTGCTGTATGCCATCACGCTTTTGCAGGAGAAAATCCAGCATGAGAGAGGCAGCCTGAAGCGAGCATTCAATCTCCAGTAATATTGATTTTTCAAGAAGTTGCATCACGGGTAGGGTAAGGGATGCCGGAACATCGATAGGTTGGGTGAACCGGCGCGGAACTCAGCAATACCGGGCAGTGCTATTCGTATCTGTTCAGGCAACGTATTGAATAAAACACGCCCTAAGCGTATTAAAGTATGGTACTTTGGATACCGCTATGCGATTGAGCGGTTTGGTTCAATTGATTTTCTCGGCTTAGTCTCGTAAGCCTCAAGTTCTTTGTTTGACTTCGAAAATGGTTGCGGAGGATAGACGCATGTTTTCTCGTGTTTTTAGTAGAGTAAGCGGGGTTCTGCTATTGGGAGGCGCAGTCATTGGCGCGTCCAGTCTTTACGGGCAGAATGCGGCGCCGGCAGCTCCACCCGAGGCGCCGATTTCGCGAATCGATATTTTCACCGGCTACTCCTACATTTCTCCTAAGGCGACAGTGAAAACCTCGCTGCCGGACGGAACGGTGTTGAGCAGCAATATGGACTCGGTCGACTACGGTGCAATCGGCAGCGGAGCCTACTACTTCAACAAGTACGTTGGCGGACAGGTCGAAGCCGGGTTTCACCCGCAGGACAAGAATGACGGTGGCTACACAGTCCAGGGCGGCATTATCTTTCGATTTCCCGTTTCTGGCATGACTCCGTTCATTCACGGACTGGGCGGTGCTGCCTATTGGCAAGGGCCATACACTAAACCGTACACAAACTTGACGTCCCAGTGGGGGCCTGCCCTGACCGCAGGTGGAGGTCTTGACTACAACCTGCCGTTCTTTAATCACCGCATCGGGCTCAGGCTTTTCCAGGCTGACTATGAATATTTCCATATTAATCACGGCCCTCAACCTACATCCGGTGGCCGCGTCAATGCGAATAGTGCGCGTCTGAGCAGCGGTCTCGTGTGGAAGTTCGGCAGCATTATTCCTCCGCCTCCTGTTCAGTACGCCTGCGCGGCGTCGCCGAGTTCGGTGTTCCCAGGCGAACCAGTTACCGTTACCGGCACTGCCACGAACCTGAACCCCAAGAAGACTGCTACGTACAGCTGGAGCGGTCAGGGCGTTACGGTCAACAGCACCAGCAACACGGCGAATATCGATACCGGAAGCCTGGCTCCCGGCAGCTACACCGTTACAGGTCACGTGACCGAGGGCAACAAGCCTGGCGAATCGGCTGATTGCACGGCGCAGTTTACGGTGAAGCAGTTCGAGCCGCCAACAGTGAGCTGCGTGGCGAATCCGTCCACCGTCAATCCGGGTGACAGCTCAACGATCACCGCGACTGGCGTGAGCCCGCAGAACCGTCCACTGACCTACAGCTACAGCGCTTCCGCAGGCACGATCAGCGGTACGGGTAACACGGCGACGCTCTCGACGACGGGCGCTCCAGCCGGAACAATCACGGTGACCGCGACTGTGACCGATGACAAGGGCCAAACGGCCTCGTGCACGGCGCAGGTGTCGGTCAATGCTCCTCCGCCGCCACCGGCGAAGACGCAGAAGCTGTGCACCATCACCTTCGATCACGACACGAAGCGTCCGGCGCGCGTTGACAACGACGCAAAGGGCTGCCTGGATGACGTGGCGCTCAACGCTCAGCGCTCCACTGACGCCAGCCTGGTTGTGGTCGGCAACACTGCACCGCCGCCACCGGCCAAGGGCAAGCGCAAGCCGAAGGAAATCCCGAACCTGGCCGCGCAGCGCGCAGTCAACACGAAGGACTACCTGGTCAAGGAGAAGGGCATCGATGCCAGCCGCATCTCGGTGCGGACGGATAGCACAGGCACAAACGAGGTCGACAACTACCTCGTGCCTGCAGGCGCCACCTTTGACAGCGATGTCCCCGGCACCGCTCCGGTGGATGAGTCGCAGGTGCAGCCTCAGACAAGGAAGCCCCTTGCTGAGCGCCACCACGGCCACGCCAAGGCCAAGTCGACCAGCGCACCGCAGTAAACGCTGGTAACTGATTGAAACACTGAGGCTGACCGGATTTCCGGTCAGCCTTTTTGTTGTTGGCCAGCAAAGCTAAAAGAGGCACCTAGGCAGGTCAGTATTTTGAGGAGTATCTGTGGCGTTATGATGTGAGCGGCACCTTCCCCTGTATCATCCGGAAAGCGAGTGTAGTACTGACATATGAATCGAACGGTTTCGCGCTCTTTGTTCCTTGGTGTCACCGCTGTTCTCCTCTCCATTCACGCAAGTTTGTGGGCCGGGACGCTCCCATGGACCTCGATAGGTCCAGAGGGTGGTGACGCGCGCGCGTTTGCCTATGACCCGGGCAATCCCGCACACATTTACATGGGCACCACGACGAGCTGGATCTACCAGTCCACCGACGGGGGCGCCACATGGAAGCGGCTTGCAAGGCTCGGCAAAGTGGACGACCTGGTGGTGGACAACATTGTGATCGACTCCTCCGATCCCAGGACGATCTACGCGGGCGTCTGGCAGCTGGATCGCACGGATGGAGGAATCTACATCAGCCATGACGGCGGAGGCACATGGGCTGCCTCACCTGATATGGATGGCCAGTCGGTCCGCGCCCTGACACAGGCTCCGTCCGACTCGAAGATCCTTGTCGCCGGCGCGATCAGCGGTGTGTATCGCAGCTCGGATTCGGGCGCTCACTGGACGCGGATCAGTCCTCTCGAGAACGGCGAACTCGTAAAGGTCGAGTCGATTGCCATCGATCCAACAGATCCGAAAATCATCTACGCGGGAACGTGGCATCTTCCGTGGAAAACCACCGATGGCGGCGCGACCTGGCGCAATATCAAGCAGGGCCTGATCGACGATTCGGACGTGTTCTCCATCATCCTTGATCCGGCGCGGCCGAGTGTTGTGTACCTCAGCGCCTGTTCCGGAATTTATCTGAGCTCGACAGCGGGCGATCTGTTCCATAAGGTGCAGGGCATTCCGTCGACAGCAAGGCGCACACGAGTGCTGATGCAGGATCCAACCAACCGCAGCGTGGTCTATGCAGGTACGACAGAAGGCCTCTACAAGACGTCAGACAGCGGCTCGACGTGGACCCGCATGACAGGGCCGGACGTCATTATCAATGACGTCTACGTCGACCCGAAGAACGACCGACATGTCATGCTGGCCACCGATCGCAGCGGCGTGTTGACGAGTCAGGATGCCACGGTGACGTTCCGACCCACAAACAGCGGCTTCTATCAGCGACAGGTTTCGGCGCTGCTGCCTGACGCGCAGAATCCGCAAATCATGTACGTCGGCGTGGTGAACGACAAGACTTACGGCGGCGTGTTTGTCACCGAAGACGGTGGCAAGACGTGGATGCAGCGCGGCACAGGGCTTGGGGGACGCGATGTGTTCAGTCTGGCCCAGAGCGAGGACGGCACGATTCTGGCTGGAACCAACCACGGAATTTTCCGCTGGGCTGGTTCGGAGTGGAAGCCTGATGGAACCGTCGTGAACGTGAAGACCAAAGAAGTGACGGTCGTTAGAAAGGGCAAGAAGACCACCAAGACAGTGACGGAAACGAGCAAGCCGGAGACGATCGAATTCCAGGTCAACGATCTTTCGGCGAGCGGCCCAGTGTGGTTTGCAGCGACGGCCGAGGGAGTCTACCGTAGTACGACGAATGGCGCGACCTGGACCGGTCCGGTAATCAACGAGCCGCACTATCACTTTATCGACGCGCATGGCTCGGCGGTATTCGCAGCAAGCCGCAACCAGCTCAGGCTTTCGGAAGACGGCGGAGAGACCTGGACGCCTGTGAGCCTGCCGGAGAAACTGATCACCGTGCATGCACTGGCGACTTCCCCCAACGGAACCCTGTGGCTGGGAGGCCGCGAGGGAGCATTTACCAGCGACGATCGCGGACACACCTGGAGCAAGATTCCTCTGCCGGTTGCACACATCGACAATATCGACTATGACGCGACGTTGAAGCGGATAATCGTTGCTTCAGCCGATTCGACACTCGTGTTTGCGATCGACCCCACCGAAAAGAATTGGAAGTGGTGGGACGCCGGCTGGAACGTCCGCATGGTGCATTCGGTGTCGGGCAGGCTCGTCGCCGCGTCTCTCTACGATGGCGTTGTGGTCGAACCCAAAGAATCTGAAGCGGGGCTGTCCGAAGCAGAGCGATAAAGGGGCGGAGCAGTAAGCGAAAGTGATTCGGCTCAGGGGCGTCGAGATTGCAGATCTCGACGCCCTTTTTGCTATCGATCGGGAATGCTTCCGGCCGGGCATCGCCTACTCGCGCGTAGAACTGCGCTATTACCTGAGCCATCCACGGTCGGTTTCGATCCTAGCCGAAGATGATGCGACACAGACTATTGCCGGTTTCGCGATCGCGAACACCTATCTTGAGAAGGGATCGCCGGTCGGGCACATCATAACGATCGATGTGAGGTCTGCGAACCGGAGGTGGGGTCTGGGACGCATGCTGATGGACGCCATTCTGGCCCAATTGAGCGCCGCCGGAACAGCGGTTGTCAGGCTGGAAGTCGCTGTAGATAATGCAGTCGCTCAGGCTTTCTATCAAGGGCTTGGTTTCGGCCAGACGGGGCGGATTCGCGGCTATTACATGGGTACGTTGGATGCCTTAGTAATGGAAAAGCGGCTCAACCCCTAATGAGATGCGACCGCCGCAGTCAAACCGGCTCGCAGCTCCGGGGTGAGGGATCCCGAGGCGCGCCAGAGGACCTGACCTTGCTTGTCGACGAGCAGGGCTACAACGCTGCGCTCATTCGGAATCTGAAGGGCACTGCGAAATTCGAGTTTATTTACGTAGAGCGGCACAATCCATCGCCAGGTCTCCGGGTCGGTCTCCTCGCTGCGCATGGAGGAATTCTCCCACCAGCGAAAGATGAAGTTCTCATGCTCGGAAACAGGCAACCGGTACCAGCGGAAGTTGAAGTTGGTATGCTGGAGGGCTTGCGCCACAGGCATCCAGGTATCGACCTGCTTTTCCTGCTCCGGCTGGAAGGAAATGAGCAGGAGATTCAGCTGTCCTGCCAGATCGTCGGGAAGAGTGATCTTATTCTTGTCGAGGGCGTAAGAGGCGATCGATGGAAACACCGACGGCTTCCGCTGATCACTACCTTGCGAACCGTGGACAAGGGAAAACGCCAAAAGGCAGGGTGCAAACCGGGCGAGAGATAGCAGGCGATTACGCAAATAGAATTCCTGTTATGCAGATCGATGTCTTCTTTGTGACGAATGCTGCAGGCCGCCTTGAATTTACGCAGTGTGGGAAGCTGAAGCTCTACCGAGAAAAGCTCTGTCCCAGACGAGGCGTTTCATTGGGCTTGTGGACTATCATAGACATTGATGACCACAGCGACCAGTATCTTTGAGCCGAAGCCGACACAGAATGCTCCAACGCGGCCGTTTCAGACCGATGACGCCCGGCTTGAGCCGATCGCGGCGAAGGTACAGACGGGAGCGCGGCTGGACTTCAATGACGGGTTGGCGCTGTATCGCTCAGCCGACATTCTTGCAGTAGGCTGGCTGGCCAACCATGTTCGTGAAAAGCTGCACGGCGACATCGCTTATTTCAATGTGAACCGGCATATTAATCCAACCAACGTGTGTGTCGCCGCTTGCCGGCTATGTGCCTTCGGGCGCAAGAAGGGCAGTGAAGGCGCATACACGATGGCATTGGAGCAGGCCTGGGAAACGGCGGCGTCAGGCTGCACCGAGGCTGTGACAGAGTTCCACATCGTCGGCGGACTGCATCCGGATCTGCCGCTGGAGTATTTTCTCGATCTGATCAAGGGCCTGAAAGAGCGGTTCCCGCAGGTGCACATCAAGGCTTTCACGATGGTGGAGATCGCATTCCTGGCCCGGCGCGCCAAGTTGAGTATTTCGGAGACACTGGAGCGCCTGAAGCAGGCTGGAGTCGACTCGATGCCCGGTGGCGGCGCGGAGATCTTTGCCGATCGCGTGCGGCACATCATCTGCGATCACAAAATCGATGGGGATGAGTGGCTGGATACAGCACGCCTGGTCCATCAGGCGGGCCTTAAATCGAACGCGACGATGCTGTACGGCCACATTGAGAATGACGAAGATCGGGTCGATCACCTCTTGAAACTGCGGGCTCTTCAGGATGAGACGCACGGCTTCCAGACGTTCATTCCGCTGGCGTTTCATCCTGACAATACGCTGCTGGCGCACCTGCCTCGCACAACCGGCCTCACGGACATCAGGCAGATCGCTGTGAGCCGGCTTTTGCTCGATAACTTCCCGCACATCAAAGCCTATTGGCAGATGATGACCGCCAAAATCGCTCAGATTTCTCTGCGGTTCGGCGCAGACGACATCGACGGTACGGTTATCGAAGAGAAGATTTACCACGACGCGGGTGCGACAACTCCACAGGGCATGCGCCGCCAGGAGCTGATGCGCTTGATCACGGCGGCCGGCCGCCTACCGGTCGAGCGGGACACGCTCTATCGTGCCGTAACGCGGAGCGAAGACACTTTTACCGTTGCTGTTTAATTCACGGCATTCAGAGGCGATCTGAGGGTCGCGGCACAGGATACTCTATCTCTGAAAATGCTTTAGGGCTGCTGCTCGGCGCAGGACAGGGTCGGGCTGGTCGGTGGTGGCGACGAAGTCGCACTTCGCTGTAGTGCGGACTGCTGTCGTTTGGCCTGTTCCCGATTCAACCGGCGCTTCCGCACCTCATTGGAAGCAACCAGGACGAGCGCGATGAAAGTGACGGTAATGAGGGCAATCGCCGTGACACCGTGCAACTCCGTCACCTCACCATAGAGCAACGCGAGGCCCACAAAAACAAAGAAGATGTGAGCGCAGAAGACCTCGAGCGAGGCTTTGCCTAACGTCAGGAAGGGTTCACGCTGTACTGCTTTGATCACGTACTTGCGCAGCCAGTAGCCGACGATGGTGAAGGTGACCAGGTTTACCACTCGAAGAGGTCCGATCCGCCACTTGTCGAGCTTGATGCCGAGCGCCTCCTGAGTGAGGTGTGGACCAAGCCATCCGTGACGGACTCCAATGAAGAACAGGCAGATCGCGCAGGAAAGCCCGACTGCCCACCCAGGAATCTTCTTCAGGGGTATCTCGCCGGTTGCTGATCTGGCTCCGAGCCACAGTCCGGCGATCCAAACACCCTGCCAGGCAAAAAGGTTGAATGCGCCGCTCTCCTGCAGAGGGATCGGCAGATGTGTGAGATGCACAATAAAGTCATGCATCACGTCGCGCAGGCCGAACTGCGCAAGCAGCCATACCAGGGCGCTGGCGGCGAGAATCTTGTGCCATCCATAACGCACGGCTGCCGATAGAAGCAGGGGCGTAAAGAACAGGAAGGTGACATACATCGGGAGAATGTCGAGCAGGGGCGGGCAGTAGAGCAGAAGAACAGAGCCGACGATGGCGACGAACGGGTGGGCAAGATAGAAATTAAGAAGGTTCATCAATGCCGCCCTGTGCGTATGCACGGCGAATGCAGCGGCTATCGTGAAGGCGAAGGCCAGCATCAGGAGATGGTAGCCGTAAATCTTCAGCGAGCGTTTCCAGAGCTTCATGTGCACACCCGCTTCGTCGCGGAGCAACTGGCGAACGTAAATGCGGCCGATCAGCAGCGCTGAAAGGAAGACAAACCCTTCCGCGGAGGTCACAAAGCCAATGGGCTGATTGACGAATTCGCTGAAGCGCGTCGGAAGGTGTGTGAGGGTCATCCACACCAGAAAGAGGCCCCGCAAGGCATCAAGTTCCGGGCGGCGTTCCAGTTTTGGCAAATACATGAAGATACGAACCCGAGGCCACAAGCCCCTAATCGTTAGACGCCCGGCTGGGGGCCGGGTTGCGTGCCGCAGATCAGATTGGCCTCGGTCAGTATGCGGGAATGCCGGTCACGCTCTGTCCGATGATGAGGGTGTGGATGTCGTGCGTGCCTTCGTAGGTCTTCACAGACTCCAGGTTCATCATGTGCCGCATGATCGGGTAGTCGTCGGTGATGCCGTTGCCGCCGAGGATGTCGCGGGCCATACGCGCGCATTCGAGCGCCATCCAGACATTGTTGCGCTTGGCCATGGAGATGTGCTCATGGCTCACCTTGCCCTCGTCTTTGAGTCGGCCGACGTGGAGCGAGAGCAGCTGCGCCTTGCTGATCTCGGTGATCATCCAGGTGAGCTTCTCCTGCACGAGCTGATGGCTGGCGATGGGCTCGTCGCGGAACTGCTTGCGCACGAGCGAATACTGCAGCGCGGTGTCGTAGCAGGACATCGCTGCGCCGATGGCTCCCCAGCTGATGCCGTAGCGAGCCTGGTTCAGGCACATCAGCGGCGACTTGAGGCCGCCGGTGCCCGGCATGAGGCTGGATGCGGGAACGCGGACGTCCTGGAGTGAAAGCCCGGAGGTAACGGAAGCACGCAGCGACCACTTACCGTGCACGTCGTATGCAGAAAAACCGGGACGGTCGGTCTCGACGAGAAAGCCTCTGACAAGACTATCTTCGTCGTCGACTTTGGCCCAGATGACGGCGACGTCGGCGATGGAGCCGGAGGTGATCCACATCTTCTCGCCGTTGAGGATGTACTCGTCGCCGGATTTGCGTGCGCGCGTGCGCATGCCGCCGGGATTCGAGCCGAAGTCCGGCTCGGTGAGGCCGAAGCATCCGAGCTTTTCTCCAGTTGCGAGCTTGGGAAGCCAGAAGTTCTTCTGCTCGTCCGACCCGAAGGTGTAGATGGGATACATGACCAGCGCGGACTGCACGCTGACGAAGCTGCGAACGCCGGAGTCTCCGCGCTCGAACTCCTGCATCACAAGGCCGTATTCGACGTTGGACATGCCGGCGCAGCCGTATCCGTGCAGGTTGGCTCCGAAGAAGCCCAGTTTGCCCATCTCGGGGACCAGTTCGCGGGGAAAACGGCCTTCGCGGTTGCACTCTTCGATGATGGGAATAAGGTTGTCTTCGATGAACTGGCGCGCGGTGTCGCGAGCCATGCGCTCGTCCTCGCTGAGGAGATTGTCAAAGCCGAGGAAGTCGACGCCTTTGAATTTGAATGCCATGAATTAGCTTGCTCCGGTGGGAAGACTCAAACTTTTAAGGTTAGCAGAGAGGATAGATCAGCGGCAAAGAGCGTCCGGGCTGTAGACTCTCAGTTTGAATTTTCGGCATCGTCATCTTCAGGCTCGGCCCATGCATAGGCTCCAAAGCATGCAAGCCCGACCACGACTGAGCCAGCCATTAGTGTCCAACCGGCTATTGGTAAATGGAGCACGCAGGAATACGAGTGCTGCAAGTCCACCTATGATCTTCGCTGTTCCCCGGATGAACCGTTTAAAAGTTTTCATGCTTCGGCTAATCTCGCTCGCTCCCGTTTTTCAAATAACGAGTCGGCGTGGTTCCCAATTGCTTGCGGAACATCGATATGAACGCGCTGGTGCTTGCGTATCCAGCTTCGAAAGAGACTGAGGTCACTTTTTCTCCAGAAGCCAGTAGCTGCATTCCATGGAGAAGCCGCAACTGCTGCCGCCACCTGGCAAAGGTCATTCTGGTTTCGTCAAGAAATAGCCTCTGTACAGTCCTCTTGCTGGCGCCGCAATCTTTGCACAATTGTTCCAGTGTCCTCTGGTCGCCAGGATTCTCAAACAACGTCCTCATCACCCTCCTCGCCCGTGAATCCATCGGATGGGGCAGCTGCAAAGGCACGGACTCTACCTCCTTCAACTGATCGATCAGCAATTCGACAATTCGCCGCTCCGCCGCCCGTCTCCCGTCTAATTTTGAGAATCTGCACGCATGAAGGATCAACTCCTTCATAAGCGGCGACACGTTCATCACAAAACACCTTGGCGGTAAGGTGCGGCAAAGCTTGGGTAGGAAATAAAGCGTCCTCATCGAAACTTGTCCTGACATGCTTACGGCATGAGGTGTGTCGGCTGGAATCCACAGTGCACGCATGGGTGGCACAACCCAGACGCCCTGCTTTGTTCGCAGCGTCATCACGCCTTGCAAGGCGAACAGCAGCTGGTCTTCAGGATGAGAGTGCTCCGGAATCACATGACCGTGCGGCAGGTCCGCCGAGACGCTCGCAATTTCCGCGAGAAGACGGCCGTTTTTGCCACGAAGTATGCTGTGACACTTATGCGACATTCCTTGTCACGATAGCGAGAGAAGTTATGCGCGGCAAGTGTTATTCCTGACATGCACGAGGGTCATGACGGAGGAAAAGATGCTTGCTTCAGGAAAACTAGTTGGCTTTATTCCTACGAGGGATTACGACAAGGCGCGTGCGTTCTATGAAGGCAAACTCGGATGGGAGTTTGTCAGCCTCGACCAGTACGCGCTGGTCATGAGCATCGGGGACATAAAATCCGGATTGCTAAAGTTCCGGATTTCACGCCACTCCAGGGCACGATCCTTGGGTGGGAAGTAGAAAATATTGCAGCGGTTGCAGCCTGGCTCAGGGAAAAAGACGTTGTCCTCGAAAAGTACCCCTTCGTTCAAGATCGCGAGCTTGGAATCTGGACAGCTCCCACACGTGACAAGGTAGCGTGGTTCAAAGATGCCGATGGAAATATTCTTTCCGTCAGTCAGCACCATTAATCTGTGGTTTCACTCGAAGGCCGCAGGGCGCCGCCTGGTTCTACGCAAGATACTTCTTAAGAAAGGCGTCGTCGGAGTTGACCAGCTCGTGAGTGGATCCATCGAAGACGAGGCTTCCCTGGTGGAGCACAAGAAAGCTCGTGCTTGGGTCGGCCTGATGCTGCGGCAATACCGCGATTTCTCCAGTGTCCTTGTTGAAGAGGTGTGTCGCGAGCATGAAAGCGTCCTGCAGGCGATGGGTCACAAGCAGGGAACTGGTTTTCGAGACGTCGCGCTGCTTGATGATCAGATCGATGATGGTGGTGGAGGTGATGGGATCGAGGCCGCCGGTCGGCGAATCGTAGAGAA
>JAFAKX010000148.1 GCA_019234945.1 Silvibacterium sp. | reverse complement strand
TCTGGTTTGACTTCCTCAAGAATATCGTCCCCAATCACCTCGTTACGGCCGACGTTCAGCAGTATCCCCGCGAATTGCGCGAGTATGCGGCAGAACTCGACGGCCGTTCCATGCTCGTCAAGCGCGCGCAGATGTTCCCCGTAGAGTGCGTCGTTCGCGGATATCTGTCCGGCTCCGGATGGAAGGACTACCTCGCCTCCGGCGCAATCTGCGGAATCCCACTTCCGCGGGGTTTGCGTGAGGCTGACAAGTTGCCTGAGCCGATTTTCACGCCCGCCACCAAAAGCCAGGGTGGCGAACATGATGTGAACATCTCGTTCGATGAGATGGCAGCGCATATCGGTGCGCAAAATGCAGATCGCCTGCGCAGCCTCAGCCTGTCTGTCTACCAGAAGGCCGCGGATTACGCTGCGCAGAGAGGATTGATTCTTGCCGACACCAAGTTCGAGTTCGGAAGGCATGCCGAAGGCATCATACTGGCCGATGAGGTGCTCACGCCCGATTCGTCGCGCTTCTGGCCTATGGATCAGTACGAGCCGGGGCATCAGCAACCTTCGTTCGACAAGCAGTACGTGCGCGATTATCTCGAGAGCATCCACTGGAACAAGCAGGCTCCCGCGCCCGCATTGCCGGATCAAGTAGTGGCACGCACCCAACAAAAGTATCTTGAGGCCTTTCGCTTGCTCACAGGAAAGCCTCTCGTCCTGTAGGTCTCTGGATGGCTCTTGTCGACTGGATCATTCTCGTGGTTTTGTTGGTCTCAGTCCTGTCGGCGGCAAAGAACGGATTTTTTCTGGAAATATTTTCGCTTTTAGGAATCATCGCAGCTCTGTGGATCGCAAGTTGGAATTACCAGCGATTGCTCCCGTGGATAGTCCGTTGGATCCATTCTTTGGTTGCCGCAGAAGCATTATCGTTCCTGCTCGTAGCTCTCGGTGTCATGATCGCGGCGGCCGTTCTGGGACGCGCGATTCGCTGGTCGGTTCATTCCGTCGGGCTAGGATGGGCGGACAGGTTTGTAGGCGCGGTCTTCGGCCTTTTCAAGGGATGCGCCCTGATAACGCTGGCAGTGCTGACCATTGCCGCCTTCGTGCCCAGGGCCACGTGGTTTCAGCAGTCGCGGCTGGCCCCGTACTTTCTCAGTGCGGCTCACCAGGCGTCAATCGTCACACCTCATGAATTCGGCGAGCGAATTCGACAAGGAGTAGCCATAATACGAAATGCTCAGCCGCAATGGCTGAAGCCTTCAGCCATTGCGTTCCCGCAATTTATTTCCCCGCGGACTTCTGTTGTTGCGAACCAAAATCGACTCGGGTAAACCCGGGCGTACGGAAAAGAGGACTTCTGTGAAGCGTGAACTGGATAACCTCGTGAGTCAGATGCACGCTGGCGGCATCACCTATGCCGAAGCTGTGCGCGAATTCAAAAGGCGCTTTCTGCTGGAGGTGCTTTCGCATCACAAGGGCAACCAGTGCAAAGCGGCCAGGGAGCTGGGAATGCATCGCAATACCCTGAGCCGCACCATGGCCGAACTCGAACTGGACCCCTCACAAATTCGAGGAATTCTCAAGCGGCCACCCCGCAGCGAACGTCCTGTATTGGAAGTGAACAGGGCGGTGCGCTAGGGCCGGAACAGCTCAAACGCCCTCTCTGCTTTTATAGTTTTAATTGTGAGGGCAAACGAACAAGTGACTTCTCGAGCTACGCAGCCGCCCACAGACGAAGCTGCCGCACAAACTGGTCGTGTCTTTATCCGGACCGGCTTTCGTTGGGACGAGCAGGGGGCTTATCTATTTGATATCGATGGCACGCTCTTGCGCAGCCGCGACCGCATCCATTTCGACTCGTTCTACTCGAGCGTTCGCTCCGTTATGGGACATGAGGTTGGCTTTGACGGCGTGACGTTCAGTGGCAATACAGATCCCGGCATTCTGCGCGATGCCTTTCGACTGGCGCAGCTCGAGGACACGCATTGGCAGCCGCACCTTCCGAACGTCCTCGAGGCAATGCGTCGCGAGGTTGCAGCGCGTCGGTCGGAAATGAAGCTGGTTAAGATGCCGGGCGTCGACGCGATGCTCGTTTACCTTAAGGGCAAAGGTGCTGCGTTGGGTGTCGGTACCGGCAACCTGGAATCGATCGGGTGGCTGAAAATCGAACTGGCCGGTCTGCGCCACTGGTTTACATTTGGTGGCTTCAGCGACAGCTATGACGTCCGCTCGGACATGATCGCCCATGCCACGCGTGAAGCACACCGTCACGCCGGCGACGGAGCTACAGTGTGTGTCGTAGGTGACACGCCTTTCGACATTTCTGCGGCACGCGCCAACGGGCTACCAACCATCGCAGTGGCCACCGGCCACTTTGGATTCGATGAGCTGATGTCGTATGAACCGGAAGCCTGCGCTACGTCGCTAGAGGCCCTTCTTCAGACCGTAAATACGGGCCGTACTGCATGACTCGCTGCAAAAGCTTCACAGTAGTCCTAGCGGTCATGATCACCGCTGCTTTTCTGCATGGGCAGGCACAGCAGGTTTCGGCTAATCAGGCATCTCAGGCATCGTTCACCCCCGACCAAAAGCAGGCTCCAGCGGGCAAGTCCCCTACGGCGCGGGAGCAGCGCGATGCGGAGAAGGCATATCTAGCCGGCGCTAAGTCCCTCGAACACGAGGATTACGAGACTGCTCAAAGAAACTTCGACATGGCAGTTTCGCTGGTTCCCGGAAACGAGCAATACTCCGTTGCACGCGAGATCGCGAGGCAACATAAGGTCACAGCGCTGATCCAAGCCGCCGAGAAGGCAAGGTTGACTGGAAAGGCGGATGAAGCGGAGGCGGATCTCCGCCAGGCTTTTCTGCTGGATCCAAAGAATCCTATGGTCGTCCAGCATATGGACGAAATTTTGGGCGCGACACCTGACGCCGATTCGCTGCCAGCCGAGGATGTGAAAGCCGGGCCCCCCGTCGAACTCACTCCGACACAGGCACGCCGCAGTTTTCACCTGCACACAAGTGCAAACGACATGCTGCGCCAAGTGTTGACGGCATACGGAATCACGCCGACTTTTGATAGTTCGGTGAAAAGCCAGACCGTTCGCCTCGACCTCGACGATGTTGATTTTCAGCAGGCCGTGCAGGCGGCCAAACTGGTCACGAGGACATTCTTCGTACCGCTTGATCCCAAGCGCGTGCTCGTCGCCCAGGATACGAAGGAAAATCGCACCAAATTCCAGCGATTGGCGACGGAAACTGTCTACTTCCCTGGACTGACTGCCTCTGAAACTACCGAGATGGGTAATGTCGCAAGAAATGTGTTTGAGGCCCAGCAGGTCAGCGTTTCGGCAGGAAACGGAACAATGACGGTTCGGGCTCCGGCGGACAAGCTGACCGCCCTTAACTCCACATTGGCCGAGATGCTCGAAGGGCGCAGTGAAATCCAACTCGATTTGCGCCTTTACAGCATCGCAAAGACCCGCATGCAGAACATCGGCGTGCAGCTACCACAGACCGTCACCCTGTTCAACGTGCCTTCGCAATTAAACAGCATCATTTCGTCTAATCCGAGCCTGGTTCAACAGATCATCTCCAGCGGGCTGGCTCCGGCGGGCGACTATGCGGCAATTGTTGCCATCCTGGTCAGCTCCGGGGCGGTAAGCGGCTCGATTCTCAGCCAGGGATTCGCTGTTTTTGGAGGCGGCAAGACGCTCACTGGCATCACTTCCGGGCCAGGCACCGCAAATCTGGCACTTAACTCGTCGGACACCCGGATCCTCGACTCCGTCACGATGCGCGTGCTCGACCAGGAGGATTCGACGATACGCAGCGGCACGCGTTACCCGATCATCACCTCGAGCTATTCCGCTCTGGCGGGCAGCACGCTAGCGATTCCGGGTCTGTCCTCCGCTGGAGTCTCAAGCGCCCTTACCGGTCTTGGAGTCGGCGGTTCAGCGCTGGCGAGCAGCAGTTCGGTTATTCCGCAGGTGCAGTATCAGGACCTCGGACTCACTCTGAAGGTGAAGCCGATGATCCAGAAGAACCGTGATGTTTCTCTCAACCTGGACCTGAAGATCACCTCCCTTGCTGGCAGTTCGCTGAACAACATCCCTGTGCTCGATAACCAGCAGTACACCGCGATCACCACCTTGAAGACCGGCGAGAGCGCGCTCGTGGTCAGCACGCTCTCTAAACAACAGTCGAAGGCGGTTACCGGGATTCCCGGACTCAGCGACCTGCCCGGGTTTCAGTCAACAACAAATAGCCAGACCGAGAACGACGTCTCAGAGTTGGTCGTTGTCATTACGCCTCACATCGTGAGAGAAGCCCACCAGAAAGAGGCCGGACGAATGCTGCTACTTCCCGTGCATCCGTAAGATTGACTCCTTGGATTTGGAGGCTCACCTTGTGCCTTGCCCTATTCGGCATTGATTTTGCTGGCCACGTAGCGAGTGCCATCAAAGACCGCCGTTATCCTGACAGAAGAACCCTCATGCAGATCCATACTCAACGGAAATTGAGCAGGATCAAACGAGATCTTATAGCTACCGTCAGCATTTGAAGGCATGACAGCTAGGATTCCTGAATGAAGATCGATATGAGTGATGGTCCCGCTGAAATCAAATGGCGATCCTGGAGTGGCCAGAACTCGAATCTCGCGGGCAATTCCCTGACCCTTGGTGTCTGATTCGAACTTTACAGAGATCAGCGTGCCCTTGGCCAGGGCCGATGAACCTGTAGTGCCGGAAGGACTGCGTTGACCAGCGACAACAATCGCCGTTCCGGCTGGAAGACGCAGATTGATAGCCTTGCTGGATAGCAAATCGTTGACGCTAAGTTCGCCATTGGAAGAGTTGTAGCTAAGTATCTGACCTTGACATTCACCTAGAGGGGCTTTCGACAGCATGTGAACGCTGAGGGCGAAGATCTTTGTTCCATCGAGCACCGTCTCAACAGCAGCACGATCGTTGGAGCGGAGGTCGCGAAGTGACACCCTGGCTCCGTCCCGAAAAACCTGAGTACGTTCGTCGAAGAGTATCTTAATCGGCTTCGCACCATAAACGTTCAGCGTTAGCTGATCCCGTATGGGATCCACATTATGAATTACCCCGCCTATGACAGTGCTCTTGCCACGAGGAACAGGCGGCAGGGCCGATAGCGTTGCGGGAACCGCGCGAGAAGCGTCCGCAGATAAGCGGGTATTCGCGGGCGGCCCCAGTTGCGAACCACTGGAGGAGACCTGTCCAATCGTCACACTGCCAAATATCAATAGAGCAAGTACTGGTCCCATTCTGCGATCCTGACTCGCGCAAATTTAGATGTCGAGACGCGCTTTGGGGTAGCCTCAACAATTTCTGCATGCAGAACATACCACGCGAGAAAACATTCTTCCAGCATACTTGCATCACAGCCCAGTATTGTATGACTGCCCTGCGGGTCAATTTAGGAGATCTTCGCGTTTCGCTCGTCAGGCGGTTCAGAGCAACCTTACTGGTAGCCACCGTTGCGGGTTCAGTATGCGTCACCTGTTGGGCACGCGACGTGAAAATCACCATTCCACGGCGAAGCGAACTCACTCCCGTGCAACGGTTGAATCGTGAGGGAGTGGGAGCTATATGCAAGAAGCAGTACGACAAGGCAGAAGCGCTCTTTTATAAGGCTTACCTATATGACCCTGCCGATCCCTTTACATTGAACAACTTGGGTTACGTCTCTGAGCTGCAAGGACGGTTGGACCGTGCTCAGGAATTTTATGCGCTCGCATCCGAGCAAGGCAGCCAGGCACAAGTGGACAGGAGCAGCGATAAGCAGCTGCAGGGAAGGTCCATCAGCTACGCGCTTGGAGGCTTGAAAGATTCGCCCATGCGAGTAAATCGCATGAATGTCCAGGCGATCGAGTTGTTATCTGAGGACCGCGGCCTTGAGGCGAATGCTGTGCTGGAGCGTGCGCTCTCACTGGATCCACACAATGTTTTCACTCTGAACAATCTGGGGGTAGCCAACGAGGCGATTGGAGATTATGAGGTTGCGTTGAAGTATTACCGCGAAGCCTCCGATCTGAGCTCAAAGGAGCCGATTGTCGTGACGCTGAACCGCTCTTGGAGGGGAAAGCCAGTGAGCGAGATGGCAGAGGACAGCCTCCGTCGGTTGACGAGTAAATTGCAAAAGATGGACAACTCAGAAGCACGTGCTGCAATGCTCACATGGCGTGGAGTCGCGGCTGTAAACCGAAACGATTGGATCTCCGCTCGCCAAGATTTCGTTGCGGCCTATTCGCTCAATCCTCGCAGCGCATTCTCACTCAATAACCTCGGTTACGTCGCGGAGAGAGATGGCGACCCTGAGACAGCGGAGTTTTATTACGACAAGGCGCGCACGGCTAATGATGCAAATGCGCGTGTTGGTCTGGCAACGCAAACTGTGGCCGAGGGTAGACACCTTTCTTCGGTCGCGGGCGACAACGACCAGAAGGTCGACGATGAGCTAGCTACATACACTGAGGCCCGACACGGTCAGCCAGGCCCGATCGAACTGAAGCGCCGGGACAATCGTCCAGCGCCTCCTGAAGAGGAGCCGGGGAGTACTACCGATATTCAGCCTCCGTCTGAGCCTTCGCCCCCCCAACTACCACAATAATTTTCGAGGATCTTTGCGCCTATGCTCAAGACCCACACTACGTGTCCGCCGAACGAAGTGATGCATCTGCTATCGCAGCTGTTATTGGAAGAGCACGTAGGTAGCCGCTCTGCGACAGCCGAATTGGATCAGAGACTTACAAAGATCAGTCGCCAGCAGTTCGCTGATCTTGTAGAACTTGCGAGCACCAATCACGTCATTGTCCGGGGACTCGGGGCCTTCCTTGGAAGAGTGCGCGAGACAGGCGCTCATCTGCCACTGGATTGGACGAACGAGGCCCTCACGGCTGAGCGTGCGCGAATCACAAACGCCCTTTGCTTTCTGGAAGAGATTTGCGCTGCGTTTGAAGAGGAAAAATATGACGTGACGGTGATCAAGTCTCTCGATCACTGGCCCGACCTCGGTAGCGACCTGGACCTATATACCAATGCCAACTCGGAAAAAGTGATTTCCCTGATGCTGAACCGCTTCAAGGCAAAAATTGCGTCTCGAAGCTGGGGAGACCGGCTGGCACGCAAATGGAATTTCCTGGTCCCCGGCCTTCCCGAAGCAGTTGAGGTCCATGTTGGGCGCCTTGGTCAAACCGGGGAACAGGTTGGAATTGCGGCACACCTACCGGGCCGGGCCCGGCTTGTCGTCGTAGGCGAGCGGACATTTCGAGTTCCGTCTGTATCAGATCGGCTGATGATATCCACCCTGCAAAGAATGTATCGGCACTTCTACTTCCGTTTATGCGACATAGTGGACTCGGCAGCGCTAGCAGATGCTGGGAATATAGATTATCTCGAACTTCGTGACTTGGCTCACGCTGCTGGCATTTGGGAAGGTGTGGCAACTTATCTCGCCATAGTCTCAGATTATGTGGAGAAGTATAGAGGATCCGGTCTCGAGTTACCGTCCTTCGTGCTAGCTTCGGCTCAGTTTGGCGGCGCAGAGCTTTATTACAGCCGAGGTTTCCTACGCATTCCAATAGTGCCACAATCCACAAGTCTGTACGGCTCGCAGCTCACTGAGTTATTTCGTAGGCGGGAACTCGAGAGCACCGCACGACTAAGTCTGCTGCCATGGCTCGCCACCGCTGCTGTGGTTGGCCAAAAGATTACCGGAAGCGATAAGGGCGTTTGGTAACTGGGCAATTGGCGCGCAGGTCTCGACTGGCACGCCAATCTGCCGGCAAAGAAAAGGGGGAGGGCTCGGGGTTTCTATAACCTGAGAGAGGGCTATGGGCAATCTGGTACTCACGAATCCGAATCTGAAAAGCCGCGAGGAACAGGGTTCGAGCAATGCGAACGGTCTGCTCCTCGAGGCGGATACCTCTATCTGGTCATCGCTTTTCTCGAATCTGGCAGACCTGTTTTCGTGCAAGCAGCAGCCACCGCTCGTACTTACTTCGAGACCCGTGCCCGTCGACGATCCACTGCGTGTGAGACACAGTCCGGCGTCAAGCGCGCTGTCATTTCTGATGCACTCGGCAATAATCGCTTTGATACTGTGGATGGCGCTATCGCCGCATAAACCCGCAGTAGCTGCACAGAAACCCGCTGTCACATCTGTCGACATCAGGCCATTCATCCCTATAACTGCACCTGCCCAGCAGGTGATGGGTGGCGGTGGCGGAGGCGGCGCGCATGAGATTGTCGAGCCGATCAAGGGACATCTGCCCAAAATTGCAAAAACACAAACGGTAGCGCCACAAATCCTGCTGGTAGATAAGCCCAAGATGGCAGTTGAACCAACCGTGGTGATGCCTCAGGAAGTAAAAATCGCGGATAGCAGTATGCCCAACGTTGGCATGCCGCAATCACCTCAGATTGCAATGGCTTCGCAGGGGAGCGGCGGTGGTTCAGGATTTGGCTCGGGCCATGGCGGCGGCATCGGCTCCGGCAGTGGCGGAGGTATTGGCCCTGGGAGCGGTGGCGGATACGGCGGCGGCATCATGAGTGTTGGTGGTGGCGTTTCCGCGCCCCAGGTTATTCATGCGGTCGATCCTGACTTCACGGACGAAGCTCGCCGCGCCAAGGTTCAGGGAGTTGTTTCCATTCAGGTAATCGTCGACACTCATGGAAATCCGCAAAACATTCAGGTAGTGCGTGCCCTGGGAATGGGACTCGATCAGAAAGCCATCGAGGCGGTGCGGCAATACAAATTCAGGCCAGCAATGTATCAGGGCCGTCCGGTGCCGGTCAGAGTGGTTATCGATGTGAACTTCCACCTGTACTGATTGGTCCGCAATCGAAAGACACAAGCGAAACGGAGAGCATAACTACTGTGCCCGCTGTGCTGTTTGCCTCAGCTGTTGCTGAATCTGCTTTGGGTAGTAACCCTTGCGCGTTCTCACGATCAGCTTGCCATGCCCGTGAGCTTCTGCTTCGACCCGCACAGTGCGATATCCACCAAGACCTGCGGCCTTCGTGGAATGATAGCCGATCGTGTATTGGTTCCGGATATCGCGAGCGACCTCTCCTGCAATTTCATCTACGTCCTCTAGTGATTTCGGGAAGTAAGCGATGCCGCCAGTCTCTGCCGACAGCATGTCCAACGCTGCTCTCGCCCGGCGCACCTTTTCTTTGTTGTTGTTATCGAAGAGGAGTCCGATGGAATAAACCACGGGCCCGCCGAGATTCTGCACACGACGGATCGTCTGCTCTAAGGTCAGCCGTGATGCGTTGTCTTCTCCGTCAGTGATAATGAGAAGTACCTGTTTAGGCTGCTTCGCATGTCGAGCCAGTTCGTTTGCCGAAGCGAAGACGGCGTCGTATAGAGCAGTGCCGCCGCGCGAGTCGACTTGCTTAAGGCCCTTCTCCAGCAGGCTGACATTGGAAGTAAAATCCTGGTCAATGTAAGCGTCATCGGAAAAATTCACGATGAATGCGGCATCCTGCGGATTCGAAGCCCGAACCAGATCAAGAGCGGCCGCATTCACGGCCGCGCGCTTGTCACGCATCGAGCCCGAATTATCGACAAGAATTCCCATCGAAACAGGAAGATCCTGCTGTTGCAAGGAAGCTATGGACTGCGGAACTCCATCCTCCCAAACTCGGAAATTTGCGCGATCCAGATCTCTGACCAGCCTTCCTTTTTCGTCCACCACCGTGCAGTTCAGCAGCACCTCGTCGACATCGCGATGAAATGTATAGATGTTGTTCTGGGTTTTTTGAACCGGCGCAGCCGCAGAACCGGCAGGCACATTGTCGGCGGGATCGGGCGACAAGATCGGATCGCGCTCAAGGCTCAAGTCAGGCTGAAGCTCGGGCTTTGCAGGATCATGCTGGACTGCGTCCCCAGGCTGTGCCTGAGGAGGAACTGTGGCCGGCGTCTGCGCAAACAGCACTGCTCCGGTGAATAAGAGCAGGACAGGACCAACCAGCAGAACTGAGGTACAACTGCGTGATTGCCTAAGAAACTTCGTTGACATGAGTAGATCAGATGGAACTGTTTCCCTTTCAGCCGGTCTCGGAGGGTTAAACCGGCAATCCGGCTTTCTTGATCGCTTATGGGCCGGATGGAGACGCAATTTCCAAGCCGAAATGCCACAAAGAGCGAACGAAAGACCTGTCAGCCTTAGACGCGCCCCCGAAGGTTGACGTTGGACGACTTTGTGCGGATCTCTTTTGTGGCGTTCCGCGTGAGAGCCGCTGAATCAAGTAACTGACTCTTGACTCTTTCTGACCTCGTCTGCGCGCATTCTAGTAAACTGAATATGAGGGAATTTATGCCGGAAATTGTGCGCAGGAAGACCGTTACGGTCAGGGTGGGCCGGGTGCGTGTGGGCTCGGACGCCCCGGTTGTCGTGCAGTCGATGACCAACACCGACACCGCCGATGTGGAGAGCACGGTACAGCAGGTGGCGACGCTGGCCGCGGCCGGATCGGAACTGGTCCGAGTGACGGTGAACAACGACGACGCTGCCAAGGCCGTGCCGTATATCGTCGACGGACTGGCGAAGCTGGGCATCGACGTGCCGATCGTCGGCGACTTCCACTACAACGGGCATCTGCTCCTGAAGAAGTATCCGGAATGCGCAAGGGCTCTGGCGAAGTACAGGATCAATCCCGGGAACGTATCGATCGGGCGCAAGGATGACGACAACTTCCGCACCATGATCGAGTGCGCGGTCGAGAACCAGAAGCCAGTGCGCATTGGCGTCAACTGGGGGTCGCTCGACCAGGCGCTGCTCACGCGCATGATGGACGAGAACTCCAGGCTCGCCGAGCCACGCGATGCTCGCGACGTGATGATGGAGGCGATGTGCCGTTCGGCGCTCGATTCCGCGACGGCAGCGGAGCGATACGGGCTGCGGAAGGACCAGATCATCATTAGTGGGAAAGTCAGCGGCGTACGCGATTTAATTGATGTTTACGAGATGTTGGCGACGCGGTGCGAGTACCCCCTCCACCTAGGGTTGACTGAGGCCGGGATGGGGATGAAGGGCATCGTGGCCTCGACGGCGGGGCTGGCCCCGCTGCTCCTCAAGGGCATCGGAGATACCATCCGAGTGTCGCTGACGCCGAAGCCGGGCGGCGACCGGACGGAAGAAGTCCTGACGGCACAGCAGATCTTGCAGTCGCTCGGGATTCGGAGCTTTACGCCGCAGGTGACGGCGTGCCCGGGGTGCGGCCGGACGACCAGCACCTTCTTCCAGGAGCTGGCAGCGCAGATCCAGGATTATCTCCGCGAGTCGATGCCGGTCTGGCGGGAGCAGTATCCGGGTGTCGAGGAGATGAAGCTGGCGGTGATGGGCTGCGTGGTCAACGGACCTGGCGAGTCGAAGCATGCCAATATCGGGATCTCGCTTCCGGGAACGTTCGAGGAGCCGAAGGCTCCGGTGTATGTCGATGGGCGGCTGATGACGACGCTGCGCGGCGACACCATTGTTCAGGACTTCACGAGAATTCTGGACGAGTATGTTCGGACGCGGTACGGATCGGCGGAGAAGAGGGAGCAGTTAGTCGAGGTGCATTGACCGGGGCCCCCTCCCCCTATTTCGGGGATCAAATTTGTAAGCCATTCAGGTGATTGCGTTTACTTACTTGATTTTGTAACCCGTTCATTCCATTGGAGGCGGTTGTAAGCCATTCTTCCGAAATGATTTAAGGCCGTAATCTGGCCAGAAATCTGTAAGCCATTCATTCTATTGGAGCAGCCTGTAAGCCATTCTCTCTACTTGAGTTAGGACGGCCCCTTGGCAAGTGCGTTTGTAATCCATTCATTCCATTCGCTAAGGTTGTAATCCATTCATATGTCAGGAATTAGCGGTTAGCCATTCGCGATTAGCAAAATCGGTATTGCAGAGACGAGAAAGCCCGGCTGCATGGCAGTCGGGCTTTTTACTCTCTATTTCTATTTTAGCTGGTGTGAGGAAATTGTCGGCCAGTTAAAGGCCGACTTCTGAGGACCGATCCGGTCAACTTTCGAATAGCCAGGGCGCATCGCGCTCAGTTGAGTTCCTGGGCGAGTCCGATGAGAAGCCCTTCAGGCCCGCGGATGTAGCAGAGCCGATACGAGTCCTGATACCGGACTACGTCGCCCACGAGCTGTGCGCCGCGCTTGCGAAGCCTGCCAAGCGTCTCGTCGATATCGTCCACGGCGAACATGATGCGGAGGTAGCCTAGAGCGTTCACCGGGGCGTTGCGGTGATCCGCGACGACAGGTGGCTTGAGGAAGCGGGAGAGCTCGATACGGCTGTGGCCGTCCGGCGTGCACATCATCGCAATCTCGACGCGCTGATCGGTTAGTCCGGTGACACGTCCCGCCCATTCTCCTTCGATCGTGGCCCGCCCTTCGAGCTCAAGGCCGAGCTCTCGAAAGAAATCAATTGTCCCTGCGAGGTCATCGACGACGATTCCTACGTTATCCAATCGTTTGAGTGCCATGCGCCGAATCTACAC
>JAFAKX010000122.1 GCA_019234945.1 Silvibacterium sp. | reverse complement strand
CACAGGCTTCGAGCGCATCGACCAGATCGCCCTCCAGCCGCACCAGGATCGCCTGCGTCTCCGGATCGCCAAACCTCGTGTTGTACTCGAGCACCATCGGACCCCGTGCCGTCATCATCAGCCCGCAATACAGCACGCCCACAAACGGAGCGTCCTCCGCAGCGATCCCCTCGATCGTTGGCTGCGCGATATGGTTCATCACCCACTCGCGCATCTGGGTGTCGAGGATTGAGTCCGTTGTGTAGACACCCATCCCGCCCGTGTTCGGCCCCGTATCTCCTTCGCCCAATCGCTTGTGGTCCTGCGCCGGAATCAGCGGCGCCACGTGCTTCCCATCGCTCAGCAGCAGGAACGACACCTCCTCGCCGCTCAGACACTCCTCGATTACTACGGCCGTCTCGGCCGACCCCAGCAGCTTGCCGCTGAAAAGCCCTGCAATCGCATCCTCGGCCTCGCGCCTGGTCTGGCAGATCACCACACCTTTGCCCGAGGCCAGCCCGTCCGCCTTGATGACCACCGGCAGGTGAAACAAATGCAGCGACTCGAGCGCTTCTTCCTTTGTCGTGCACACCGCGTAGTTTGCCGTGGGAATCTGGTGGCGCTGCATGAACCGCTTCGCAAACGCCTTGCTCGTTTCGAGCATGGCCGCTGCCCGAGTCGGTCCGAACACAGCCAGGCCGCGGCGTTGCAACTCATCCACAAACCCCAGCGAGAGCGGAAGCTCTGGTCCCACCACCGTCAGATCAGGCGACTCCTCGTTCACCACCCGCAGCAGATCGTTCAGATCCTTGGGACTCGCCGGCACACACCGCGCCACCGACGCGATCCCCCCATTGCCCGGCGCGCACACCACATCGGTTACACGCGATGATTTACGCAGCGCCCAGCCGAGAGCATGCTCGCGGCCTCCGGCGCCAATGACCAGCACTTTCATCAAGCAAATAGCCTTCCGTTTGGAGTGATTTCCCTGCAAGCCTATCGCATGACGTCGGCCGCGCCAAGCCAACGGCCGGTTTCCAGGACCCCTTCGGCAACTGCTATAGCTATAGCCGCCGGCTCCAGGCTGCGAACAATGTCCTGAACACCGTCACCGACGGCCAGGGCGGCCACCAGCACTAATCCGTTCCGAAAGAAAAAGCCCGGCCACAACAGCCGGGCTATTTCTTTGGAATAGCAAATTCAGTGAGCGCAGGCCACTCCGATTCCATGCCGATCACAGACCGCCGACAGCAGCCCATAAAGTCCCGCCAGAACCTGACCAACCGCTTCCAGCGCCGCCGCACGCTGTCCGTCGTCAACCAACTGCGCGATTTGGGCAGCTTCAACCGCCGCATGTTCGCGGTCTGCTTCGATGTGAACGCTGAAGTATTTGTAACCCTCGGCGTCTGAAAACCCGTAATGCTTCTTCAGCCCGTCAATCTTCGCTTCCGAGACTGACGGAATCTGGCTCTCGTACGCATAGAGAGCCGCCAGGCCCACGCCCGTCCCGCGCTCGCCGCAGCATGCCCGGAAATCCGTGATCAGCTTCCTGGTCTCCGGCCACAGGGAGGCGCTCTTCACCTCGGTGCGCTCAAGCCCCAAGCTCTCCGCAAACTGCAGCCACAGTTCAGGATGATTCGGCGAGCCCGCTTCCTCATCCATCAGGTTCGAGAGAATCTGCCTCCGCACCTCACCATCCTCAGTCTGCGCGTGAACGGCAGACAGATACGTCGGAAATGCGGCAACGTGATGGTAGTACTGCGTAGCGTAATCGCGCAGTGCCTCAAGCGAAAGCTCGCCGCGTGACCACGCCTGATAAAAAGGATGGTCAAGAAGATGCTGGCTCGCCACGCGAGCGTCGATCTCGCCAAGTACGGAACCGGTGTAAGCGGATTGCGATGAATGGCTGTGACTCAGGCTCATGCTCGTCTCCGGAAAGGGGATGAAACAAGAGTACTATGCTCTTCATCCCTCCATTCGTCACATTTCCTTTCCATCTCCTGACAAAACGGACATCATTTACGAACCTTTTCGTACCCGCTGCGTATATCTCGCATGCGCGCTCCTCCGCGCATGGGCTCTTAGTCTCGGCAACAACCTAGGTGGCGCGATGCAGACTCTGCTTCAGAATCTCCGCTTCAGCCTGCGCATGTTGCGCAAAAATCCCGGCCTCACCATCACCGTCCTGCTCACGTTGGCCCTCGGCATCGGCGCCAACACTGCCATCTTCACCGTGGATTACGCCACTCTGCTGGCTCCCTTGCCATACCCCCATCCCGAGCAGATCGTAATGGTCTGGTCAAAGATCAAGACCTACCACAACGGCGTCTCCGCTGGAGACTTCACCGACTGGAAGCGGCAGGCCACGGCCTTCGCCGAGCTTGACGCCTGGTCGGGCGCAGCCTTCAACATCGCGACCCACGATCAGCCGGAATATGTGCAGGGCACCCGCGCTACCACAGGATGGTTCCGCGTAATGGCCAACCCAGTTCTGATGGGCCGTGGATTTCTACCCGAGGAGGACATCACCGGCCATGAACATGTGGTTGTGCTGAACAACAAGTTCTGGAAGCGGCTTGGCGCAGATCCCAATATCGTCGGCAAGAAGATGCAGCTGGACGGCGAGCCGTACACGGTCGTCGGGGTGATGGCGCCGGGGCCGCCGGATAAGGGCCGCAGCATGTTTACGGTGCCGCTGGTCTTCAAGCCCGAACAGATCAATCACGACTTCCATTGGCTGCTGGTGATGGGCCGTCTCAAGCCCGGAGTCACGGTGAAGCAGGCGCAGGCCGACATGGACTCCGTCACACTCGCGATCGCCAAGGCATATCCAAAGAGCAACCAGGGGTGGGGCTCGTGGGTCGAACCACTACAGAACGACTTCATGCCCAAGGAGCGCATCTTCACGCTTTGGCTGCTGCTTGGCGCGGTCGGCTTCATTCTGCTCATCGCCTGTGCGAACGTGGCCAATCTGCTGCTCGCAAAAGGCATGACGCAACAGAAGGAACTCGCCATTCGCGGCGCGCTCGGCGCGAACCGTAAGACAATCTTCGCGCAGCTGATCACCGAGAGCCTGGTGCTCGCAGTCGCGGGAGGCCTGCTCGGCGTAGGCGTAGGCTACGCCATGCTCCACGGGCTGATCGCAATCATGCCCGAAGACACACTGCCGTGGGAGGCCGACCTCAGCCTCAATCTGCCCATCCTTGTCTTTACGCTTGTGGCCACCACTCTGGCCGGGCTCCTCTTCGGCTGCGCACCCGCATGGTATGCCTCCCGCATCGACCCCGCCGAAACACTAAAGGAGGGCGGTCGCTCCGGCATGGGAGTCGGCCGCCACCGGCTGCGTCGTGTACTGGTCGTCGGCGAATTTACTCTCGCGCTCACCCTTCTCGCCGGAGCTGGCCTCGCCATCCACAGCTTCTGGAATATGTCCCGTGTCGACCTTGGCGTCCAGACCGACCATGTCCTCACCTTCTTCTTGCCTGTTCCCGACTCTCGGCCCAAGGACCCGCAGCAGATTACGACCTATTACCGGCAGATTCTCGCCAACATCTCCGCCGTTCCCGGCGTATCGCACGCCACGGCAGCAACCGGAACGCCGCTCTATGGCGCTGGCTTCGGCATGCCCTTCACCATCGCCGGCAAGCCTGCATACACCGATCCCTCCCAGCGCCCGGACTGCGCCTTCGGCATGGTCACGCCCGACTACTTCAGCACCTACGGAATTCGCCTCGTGAAGGGCCGCCAGTTCAGTGACCAGGACACCGCCTCAAGCGTCAAAGTCGCCATGGTAAATGAGGACTTCGTGAAGAAGTTCTTCACCGGCCTCGACCCCCTCCGGCAGCGTCTTTTCGTAGAGCAACTGATTCCCGGCGTCACCAAGCTCGGCCCTCCCATCGAGTGGCAGATCGTCGGTGTCTATCACACCGTCATTGGCGGCAATTTCCGCCGCGAAGACCACGCGGAGATCCTCATCCCCTTCTGGCAGATCCCCTGGCCTAGCGCGGGCATCGGCGTCCGGACGGCCGCCGACCCGGCAGGCATGACGCGCAGCATCGCCGCCGCAGTTCACGCTGTCGACCCGCAGATCGCCCTGGCAGAGCCCAAAACCATGGATCAGATACACGACGAAGTGATGGCCGGCGACCGCTTCGTCGTGATCCTGTTCATAACTTTTGCCGCTGTCGCCCTCCTGCTCGCCGGAGTCGGAATCTACGGCGTGATGGCCTTCTCCGTCACCCAGCGTTCGCATGAGATCGCCCTACGCATGGCGCTCGGAGCGAACCGCGGCCGTGTCATCCGAATGGTCGTTCGCGAAGGCATTCTGCTGGCGTCCATCGGACTCACCCTCGGCCTAATCAGTTCCTACTTCATAGGACGCGCCATGCGAAGCATGCTTTTCGGCATCGGCTCGGTAGATCTCTCGGCCTTTGCCGCCGTCGCCCTCGTTCTGCTTGCCTCAGCTCTGCTGGCCTGCTACCTGCCTGCGCGCCGTGCCGCATCCGTCCGCCCCATGCAGTTACTCCGAACGGAGTAGGAGCCGCCAGCCATCAACCCGGTGTGCTATCCTCCAGCCGTGCCAGTCGTCGCCTCGCCGGCTAAAACCGAGACTCCCCGGCACGCCGCCTTCGTCCGCGTGACCCACTGGCTTACTGTGGTCGCCTTCGTGGCGCTGCTTATCACGGGCGGGGAAATCGTCATCTCCCATCCCCGGTTCTACTGGGGTGAGATCGGTAATGTGAACACTCGTCCGCTGTTCATCATTCCCATTCCGTCGTCGCGCGACATGGTTCCCACCGGGTACAAGTACGTCATGCCCGACCAGAATGGCTGGAGCCGCTACCTTCACTTTCAGGCTGCATGGCTTCTCGTCTTCACGGGAGCCGTTTATCTCATCGCAGGTCTTGGGACGGGCCATTTCCGCAAGAACCTCATCCCTGTTCCCGGAGACAGAACACCGCGCGCCCACTGGCGCAGAATCGCGCAGTATATCCGCCGCGTGCCGCCCGACGCATCCGAAATCCGCTCCTACAACGTCCTGCAGCGGACCACCTATCTGACCGTAATCTTCATCCTCTTCCCCCTGGTCATCTGGACCGGACTCGCGCTCTCCCCTGGCTTCAACTCCGCCTTTCCCTTCTTGGTGAATGTGCTGGGAGGCCGCCAGTCCGCCCGCACCTTACATTTCTTCGTCTCCGGAGCCCTCCTGCTCTTCCTCATCGTGCATATCGTGATGGTTGCCGTCTCCGGATTCTGGACCCGCACCAAGCCGATGATCATCGGCCGTCCGGCGTCTATTGAGGAGGAACCATGAGCCAGATTTCGCGCCGCAAGCTCATCACCACTGGCCTCGCCGCTGCTGCGGGCGTATCCGGTCTCGTAGCCGCCGAACGCATAGCCCGCCGCTACGGACTCATCCCGCCCGATTCCAGCGGATTCTACGGTCCGGGCGAAACCCTCACCTACGCCGCCCAGCGCCTCATCACCACGCACTCTCTTGCCCGCGAGTTCCCGCGCAGCATGATCTCGAAGGCGCCCTTTGCTAACGAAGTCGACAAGGTCAGCGATGAATTCAAGCGCCACCAGGCCGCTAACTTCTCCGACTGGCGGCTCGCGATTGACGGCATGGTGGCGAATCCCGTGTCGCTCTCAGTCTCCGATATCAAATCCCTGCCCTACCGCAGCCAGATCACGGAAGTCGTCTGCGAAGAGGGCTGGTCGTACATCGCCGAGTGGATCGGAACGCCGCTCCACGAAGTGCTGCACGCCGCAGAAATCCTGCCGCAGGCGCGCTATGTGGTCTACTACTCGATCCAATCCGACTGGTGGGAGAGCATCGATATGGCCGACGCTCTGCATCCGCAGACCTTCATAACCTGGGGCATGAATGACGGCGATCTCCCCGTCTCATTCGGCGGACCGCTACGCATGCGCATACCACGCCAGCTCGGCTACAAGAGCGTAAAGTACATCGTCCGTCTCACCGCAACCGATTCGCTCAAGCGCTTCGGCAAGGGCCTCGGCTCTGCCTCGCCCGAGGGCGGCTACGCGTGGTACGCCGGCATCTGAGCACCCTCACCCCACGCATGATTCCCCAGCGTGATACAAAATTCTGTTGGGGAGTTCATGAAAGCATTGGTAAAGAGCCGCGCGGAACGCGGCCTGTGGCTCGAAGATATCGCAGAACCTGCAATCGGCATCAACGACGTTCTCATCCGGGTCCGTCACACCGGCATTTGCGGAACCGACGTTCATATCTATCAATGGGACGAGTGGGCACAGAAGACCATCCCTGTCCCGATGGCCATCGGCCATGAGTTTGTCGGCGAGATCGTCGAGGTCGGCTCCAACGTAAACGACTTCTACCCCGGCGACATCGTCAGCGGCGAGGGCCACGTCACCTGCGGACGCTGTCGCAACTGCCTCGCCGGCCGCCGCCATCTCTGCGCCTACACATCTGGCGTTGGCGTCAACCGCCCCGGAGCCTTCGCGGAATTCATCGCACTGCCCATGTCCAACATCTGGCGTCACGATCCCGGCATCAACCAGGAAGTCGCCGCCATCTTCGATCCCTTCGGCAATGCCGTGCACACCGCTCTCTCCTTTCCCGTGCTCGGCGAAGACGTCCTCATCACCGGCGCCGGCCCGATCGGCATCATGGCCATTCCCGTGGTCCGCCACGCCGGCGCGCGCCACATCGTCATCACCGACATCAATCCCTTCCGCCTGGAACTGGGTCGCAAAATGGGCGCGACCCTCGCCGTCGACACCCGCGAAACCCCGCTTGCCGAAGTGCAGAAGCAACTCGGCATGCGCGAAGGCTTCGATGTGGGCCTCGAAATGTCCGGCAACCCTGCCGCCATGCACGAGATGATCGCCAACATGAGCCACGGAGCGAAGATCGCCATGCTCGGCATCCCCGCAAAGCCCATGTCCATCGATTGGCGCGCCGTCATCTTCAACATGCTCACCATCAAAGGCATCTACGGACGCGAAATGTACGAGACCTGGTACAAGATGACCGTTATGCTCGAGTCCGGCGTCGACATCTCGTCGGTCATCACGCACCGCTTCAGCTACCGCGACTTTCAGCAGGGATTCGACGCTATGATCTCCGGCCAGACCGGCAAAGTCATTCTCGACTGGACCGATGTTGCCTGAGTCTGAGCTTAATCTCTGAGATCCCGAAATCTGATCGCGACCAGTTGCTGGATGACAGCAAAGAGCATCGCCGTCGAAACCCCAAACAGCAACGCTCCGTTTGCGGCTTCGATCGGTCCCAGCAGCCGCCACGCGGGACTCATCACGATATCTCCGTAGCCCAGGGTCGAATAATTCACGGCGGAGTGATAAAGCGCAGTCCCGAAATACCGGAACTCTCCGCACATCATAAACAACACGGCCCACAAGCCGATCTCGACAACGTGCGCGAGGAACGCAAAACCGTTTACTCGAAAAACGATGGAAACATCCATCAGGGTGCTTGAGCCTGCGCGTCCAGCCTTCTTCTCACGGCGGAACAACTGCACGGTCGCTATCACCGCCAGCGAATGAATCGCAAGGTTCAGCACCACGAGGATTGCGCCGACCGCCAGCGGAGTCAGAAAGGGAATATATTGCTCTTGCATTCGAGCATCCTATCGCGCCTTAGCACACATCGGCTGTCCTTCGTACTCTGTACAACTACCGCCTTACTTGTTTATCGTGGTGCGCCGTATGCATTACGCGGCCAGCGCTGCGCTCAAAACGCGCAAGATGTAGCAGCCGGCCCAATTCAATTTTTTCGTGACCATTTCCGGAGGAACCTGCCCTATGCTCCGCCCTCTGCTGAGACGATCTTTCTTAGCCGCCCTGCTCGCCTCGACACTTAGCCTCTGGTCGCAAGCCGTTCCGCCCGAGCAGGCAAATGAAGCGCGCATCGACAAGTTGCTCGGCCAGATGACCCTCGAAGAGAAGATGAACCTGATCCGTGGAGACGTGGAGCCCGCGAGCACCAACCAGGGACAGGCCGGCTATCTCCCCGGAGTGGGCCGCCTCGGCATTCCTTCGCTGCGCATGGCCGACGGACCTCCGGGACTGCTCACCCGCGTGCCCGCGCAGGCCGAGACCGCGACCATGGGAGTCGCCGCCACCTTCAGCCGCCGCACCGCTGAAGATAACGGCGCGGTCATCGGCCGCGAAGCTCGCTCACTAGGCATCGATGTCGTCCTTCAGCCCTTCATCAATATCGACCGTGACATCACCTTCGCGCGCGGCTACAACACCTTCGGTGAGGATCCTTACCTCTCCGGCCAGATCGGCGCAGCCGAAGTGCGCGGTGTGCAGGCTCAGGACATCATGTCCCAGGCCAAGCACTACGTTGGATACGACACCGACAGCTTCAATGTGAAGATCGATCAGCAGACGCTCCATGAGGTCTACGTCGCGCCCTTCGTCGAAGCCATAAACGCCGGCGTCTCTTCGATCATGTGCTCTTACAACCACATCAATGGCCCCTTCGCCTGCGGCAACGCCGACACCCTCAAGACCATCCTCAAGGGCGAACTCGGCTTTAAGGGCTTTGTCACCTCCGACTGGGGCGCCGTCCACAACGTGCGCTTCATCAACGAGGGTCTCGACATGGAGATGCCCGGCGAAGTGAGCCCCAGCAGCCCATTCGCGGGCATGATGCACACCTACTTCCGAACCAGCCCCACGCCGACTGCTCCCGCCGCTAAGCTAAATCTCGCAGCCCTCGCCGGCATGCTCGGCGGCGTCATCCCTGAAGAGCCTCATGGCGTGAACCTCGACCTTAGCACTTTCCCCCGCGATACCGACCCTCTCACTATGGGTGACGCGCTGAAACAAGGCATCATTACCGAGGCGACCGTCACCGCCGCCGCGCGCCGCGTGCTCTACGAATATGATCGCTTTGGCTATCTCGACGGCAAGCAGAAGCACAACATCACGCCGCAGGACGTCGACGCCAACGCCAAGCTCATCGAGCGCACCGCCGAAGAAGCGGCCGTCCTGCTCAAGAATGACGACAACATCCTGCCGCTGAAGGCCGCCGACCTCGCTTCGCTCGCCATGATCGGCCCCACAGCCGGCCAGGTCGCCGCGATCGGCACCTTCGGCGAGCGGTCTCCGGGCATTCCTGAGCGCCAGGTCAGCCCCGTCGATGCGCTGCGCAAGCTCTCGCCCGATGCAAAGGTCGTCTTCGCAGTCGACGACGACATGACCGGCACTCCCATCCCGGCATCTGCGCTGACTCACAACGGACAGCCCGGTCTCACCCGCACCATGAGCGGCGCGACCAGCCTCGACGCCACGCTTGACTTCACACAGAGCAACGGCAAGGCTCTCCCGCCAAACACCACCGCCACCTGGACCGGCGACCTCACCGTGCCCGCTGCCGGATCCTACTGGCTCTATCTGCAGGTGCTCGGCGGACGCGGCGT
>JAFAKX010000020.1 GCA_019234945.1 Silvibacterium sp. | reverse complement strand
AAGATTGCTGACACTGCAGCGGGGGTATGTAGAACCAGAGCATGCCCTGGAAAGCGAGCGGTGTTGTGGAGGAGCGGACGAGGTTTGTTTTGGAGTACGAACGCGGGTTGTTGAGCATGGCGGAGTTTGTGCCGGAACTACGGGGTGTCTCGGGAGACCGGGTATGTGTGGCTGCGCCGCTACGTCCGCGAAGGGCTGGAGGGTTTGCGCGATCGCAGCCGAGCTCCGCCCGGTGCCCCACTCAAGCCTGATTTTGGCTTGAGTGGGAAGGTACGACAACCGGACAGAGCCGTCCTGCTGCTCGATCTCGCTTTCTGGCGGTCCATTCCGATTCGATCTCCACTCGCCCTTCGGCTCCGGTTGCATAGTGGCGAAAGCTGCCCCATTTCCAATCTTCGGGCGCTGCGCACAGTCCCCGCTTTACCGGATTGCGATGAATATACTGCAGCTTCTCGACAAGCTGGTCGTAATTCCGGACGTTGAAATCGTAATAACGTTTCTGCCAGAAGTGTTCTGCTGCGCCGATCAGCCGGCGTGAGACTCCCTGCTTGAGAGACTTGATCGCGACTGCGAGGGTGTCCCGGTTCGGTTCGCTGAGCAAAAGATGGACGTGTTCAGGCATGACGACGTATCCGAAGACTCGCAGGCCATAACTGCGTCGCACGCGTTCGAGCGCGGTCGCAAATGTGTTTTTCGCATGGGGAGAGTTCAAGAGCGGAGTGCGGCGATAACAGGAAAAGGTGATGAAGTGCGGCTCTCTGGATTGGTGAAAGCGCTTCAGTCCCTGCGTCACCCGGTCAGGTTACTGGTTAGTCCGATCCCACTCAAGCCAAAGGAGGGCTTGAGTGGGGCACCGTCCGTTACGTTGGTTTGGGCGGACTTTCTTGTCCCGAGCACGTCAACACCAGGTTGTATGGTGCACCAGGCAGCCAAGCTAACTGCCTATCGATCCTGTCAATCCTTAGAGGTGCCCTGTTTTCAAGAAATCAATGAACCCGGAGCGGGCGATTTGGAGTATGCCGTCGAGGCAGGAATCGTCAGTTCGATCTCCGTACCGGAATCGAGTTTACTGCGAACAGTTAATTTCCCCCCAGCAAGTTTGGCGCGCTCCCGCATGCCCGGCAAGCCAAAATGTCCTTCACGGCCGCCGCCATCCAGAAAGTGTGCGTCGATGCCTTTTCCGTTGTCCTGGACGAGCACTCGAAGCTGTTTTTTGTCGTAGCAGATTTCGACTTTGATCCGCCCCGCGCCGGAGTGCCGGAAGGCATTGCACGTGGCCTCGCGGGCGATGCGGTACACCTCGTCCCTCAGGATCGGGTGCAAATCTCGCGATTCGCCTTTCACCACCACACGAAAATCCACTGGACTATGACTATTTTGCTCGGCTGCAAGCGTTTCTCCGACTGTGACAAGGGCATACGCGAGGTCGTTTTGGATGACGGTCGATGAGCGCATCCCCTGCACCGCCGCCCGTCCCTCGTTGATGGCCTCCTGGCCTTGCTCCAGGATGCCCTCCAGTCTCTTGCGGACTTCGGCGGGCCGATCCAGGACGGAGGTTAAGGTGTGAAGCTTCATCATCACGCCCAGAAAGCTCTGCAGCATCGTGTCGTGCAATTCCCGAGCGATGCGTGTGCGCTCGCCCACTCGCGCCTCAAGAGCCGTATGAAATTGTCGCTCCAGTTCCTGGAGCCGTAACAAATAGATTGACCACAATAGAGCGAGGAATGCGAGGACGCAAATGCTGCGAAACCAGATCGTTTGATACCACGCCGGCAAGATCTCGATGCGCATCCGCACACCGGGTTCGCTCCAGGGACCGCGGCTGGTTGCACCCTGGACTTCAAACGTGTAGGTGCCAACCGGCAGCGTAGTGTAGCTGGCAATCCGTTCGTCGGTCCCGACCTGGATCCATCGCTTATCCAGCGGTTGGAGCATATAGCGGTAGCGATTTGCCGCCGGATTCAGATAACTCAGAGCGGAGAATCCCACGGAGAATCTGTTCTGGTTATGGGTGAGGGTGACGCTATCGGTATAGTTGATCGTCCTGTTCAGCGGTGAACCGCCGCCTGGGAGTACCGAGGATCCGAACAGCCTGAAATCCGTGAGCGCAACCGGCGGCGACCAGGAGCTATCGGTGACCGTTTGAGGGAAGAAGGCAGTGGCCCCGTTGAATCCGCCGAAAAACATCTCGTCCCGGCTGCCGCGGAAGCAGGTTCCCCAGCCCGTCAGATCGGGACCGGGAAGGCCATCCGCCGTGGAGTAGCTCTCTACCTGATATGTTTGCGGATCAAATTTCGCGATGCCATTCTCGGTGCTCATCCACAGGTGGCCGCGGTCGTCCTGCAGAATGCAGGAGACAACGTTGCCCGGAAGCCCGTCCCGTCGCGAGAAGGAGATGAAGCTGGCGCTCTTTTCCTCAAAGCGATCGAGGCCTTCCTGAGTTCCGACCCACATGGTGCCTGTACGATCGAAATAGATCGAGTTCACGCGGTTGTCACTCAAAGAATGCGGATCGCGGAACTGATGCTGATACAACTGAAAGCGCTCCGTGCGCGGATCGAAACGCAGAAGCCCAGACGATTCTGTTCCGAGCCAGATGATCCCTCTGCTGTCTTCGGCTTCGCCCAGGTAGTACGGGTGAATGCCCTCTACATCAGTTCTGTACGTGGTGAGCTTCCCCGTAGCGGCATCATAGCGATCCAGGCCATCGTGGGTAGCGGCCCACACGTTTCCGTGTCTGTCGACAAATACGCGGGTGACGATGTCATTGCTGAGACTGGATGAAACCTGCGGATCGTGCCGGAACCTCCGGATCTGGAGAGTTCGTGGATCTAACCGGAAAAGTCCGTGACCGTACGTGCCAATCCACAGGTTGCCTGACCGATCCTGGCAGATGCTAATGGCGTCCGTGCCCTGCCCGCGCCCTGTCAGCGCGAAGTCCGCGAATTTGCCGGTCCTGCGATCGATGCGATGCAACGCGCTGTGTGTGCCTATCCACAAGATCCCCCGATCATCCTCCAGAATCGCCCCTACGAACGGTTCGTCGCGGTCGGCGGCGTTTCCGAAATCGCTGCGATATCGCAGGAACGCCAAAGGCTTCGGCGTAAATCGCGTGAGGCCATAGCCGCCCAGGCTGAGCCAGATAACGCCTTCGCGATCCGCGAACATGCAACGGATACTGTTCTGAGCGAGGCTGTATGAATCTCCGGACCTGTGACGGTAACCGATGAACCTCTGATGACTTCGATCAAATTTCAGCAGCCCACCACCGTTCGTCGAAAGCCAGAGCGTTCCGTCCTTATCCTCCAGCATCCCTGTCACGCCTGTTACGCTCGAAGCGGACGGGCTCTCTCCCTGAAAGGAGTAGCCGGTGAGCACGTTTGTTTTCCGGTCGTAGACAGCCAATGAGTCGCCGGACACGTGATAGATCCAAAACACGCCGTAACGGTCCTCATAGAAAGAGAACGGGTACGACGACTCTCTGATCGGGATACGCAGGGTCACCCTGCCGGTGCTGCGATCGAAGGCGTCCAGTCCCTCGCTGGTAGCTACCCAGAACTGGCCTTCTCTGTCCTCACCTGTTGACTTGATGTCGTTGCTTTCGAGGCTCGCCGGATCGCTCGGGTCGTGCACATATCGACGGATGTCTCCGCTGGCGGGATCGAGAGTGTACAGACCAGTGGGCGTAGATAACCACAATTTGCCCGAGGCATCCTGGCTGATGTCGAAGACATACGGCACCGGGTACTGCGTGAAGGTTTCCGTTTGAGTATTGAGCCGGTTCAGGAAATGGTTACACCCGACCCAAAGCACTCCTGCTCGATCCTTGAAAAGAGCGGTGATGAGGGAGCAACTGATACTCGTGGGATTTTTGGGATCGTGCGTGAACATGCGGAAGGTGTAGCCGTCGAAGCGGTTCAGCCCATACGGCGTGCCGAACCAGATGAATCCCTGATTGTCCTGCAGAAGGGGCCCGGCATTGGATTTGGATGGCCCCTCGAGGGTTTCAAAGCGCAGAAACCGAATGTCTGCGCTGTCGACAATTGGTAGCTGGATACGATGTGCGTCGACTAACGCCTCACGGATTCCTCTGGTCGCGGAGTGGCTTTCCGCAGTGTCAGCCTCCGCATTCGCGCCTGAAGACGCACAAATTGAAAGAAGGACAACGATCAGGCCAAATGCTCTCGCGGGAATTCGGCTCGGCGCGAGAAGGCTCCCGCGGGCATGGCACTCGGCCGTATATCGTGCTGATTGCGATGCACGTCCAGGCAAGCACGATGGAGGACCGTCTCTCAGGCAACTCATCTCGCCGGCGAAGCCCGATACAAAAAGCATTGTCGTACGCGCAGTATATCGGCGGCAAGATCTGCAGCGCGGCGTTTACTTCTCCGCCATTCGGTCAGCAGGGCGACCTGGAAGCTGGGAGATATCGGGTGTGGCGTCAATGCGTTGAAGGCTGATCTTCGATCGTCCTTAGAAGGTCGATGATTTTGGGTGCGGCGAAGTGCTGGTAGTCGGTGGAGAGAAGTCCGTAGGTTTCGACCGTGTCGTATTTGCGGCTTGCGCCGCTCGATTGTGTGCCGTTGAGGGGCCAGTAGCTCCAGGCGAGATGGTTCTCCTTGAGATAGCGGATGAAGAGGACGAACCAGTCGGAGGTGGCTCCGCAGTCGAGGGTCTGGCAGGTTCCGAACTCGCCGACCCAAAGAGGCACGGCGGGCTCGGAGTGCAGCAGGAAGCCGGCGCGCGCGTCGTAGGTCTGCTTCAACTCGTCGTAGCTTGCGAACGGATGTCCCTCGATGTTGTAGGCGTGCGGCGAGTAGACGAGGCGCTGCTTTACCTTGAGGACGACGGGGAGCTTGTCGAATCCGGTGAAGTTGGTGGAGTAGTCGGGGCTCTCAACCATGATGAGAAGCCGCGGGTTGGCGGCGAGTACGGCGTTGCCTCCGCGCTCGGCGGCGGCGTGCCAGTCGAGTTTGGGGTCGGAACCTCCCCAGGCGGCTCCGCTGCGCAGCTCGTTGCGGAGGTCGGCGCCGATGACCCAGGGCTGGCGCTTGTAGCGGCGCACGATGGTCTGCCAGTCGGCGAGCCACTTTGACTCGGGATAGTCAGCGTTGTACCAGAGGCCGTTGCCGTCGGTCTCGGTGCAGCACCAGTCGGCGCGGCTGACATGATTGTCGAGTACAACCATGATGTGCGCTGCGGCGAGCGCGTCGATAACGACATCCATGACGTCCATCGCGTGCTTGCCGCGGAACTGAGGGTTGGCCTTGACGGCGTAGTCGGGGACGAGCGGGTTGCGCTCGAGCGTCTCGTTGGCCCAGGGCAGACGCACGGAGTTTACGCCGAGCTCCTGAATCTCGCGGACGATGGTCGCGAGCGGCGCGTGGTCGAGGCCGCCTGCGACGTATTCCTTCTGGTCGAAGCCATACCAGTTGACGGAAATGAGGCGGACGGGGTGACCGGCTGCGTCGAGGACGTTGTGTCCTTCGGTGTGGAGCGGCGGCTGGATGGTCTGCGCGAGGAGAGGCGTGACTGGGAGGACTGCGGCGAGCAGGACTGCGGCGGCGCGAATCATGCGAGCAAGGATACTCTTTCAGGGCTCAGGGCTCAGCGAGTCAAGGGTCAGCGATCACGTTCAGTGATGAGTGTTCAGTCTGGCCATTAGCCGCTGGCCGGCTCAGCTTGTGCCTGGCCCTTTGAGGGCGATACATTGCTCCCGAGACTTGCGAGAGGTGCAGGAATGAAAATCAGCGCGCGGAATGTGCTTGCCGGTAAGGTCAGAAATGTCACCAAGGGGGCGGTGAATGCCGAGGTGACACTCGCTCTTGAGGGAGGCGACACGGTAGTCGCCATCATCACGAACCACAGCGTTGATTCTCTCGGCCTGCGCGAGGGCGGCTCCGCGTTCGCCATCGTCAAGGCGTCGGAAGTGATGATCGGCAAAGGCGTGGAGAAGGCGAAGCTGAGCGCCCGCAACGTGCTCGCGGGCGAAGTCGCAAGGCTTGAGCCGGGCGCGGTGAACAGCGAGGTGGAGATTCGGCTGGCTGGCGGAACTCCGGTGGTGGCCTCGATCACCAAGATGAGCGCAAGCGCACTTGATCTGAAGCAGGGCGACATGGTGAGCGCGATCGTGAAGGCGTCGAATGTGCTGGTGGGAGTTTAGGGATTAGCCCCCTAGCCATTAGCCATCAGTCGCAGGGATCATCGCAGGCCGTCATCGGACTGTTTCTTTTGACAGTTACGCAACGAATGCCCAAGGGAGAATTATGTCTCGTCGCGGGCAATCGCTCCCTGATTGATTCTCCAGATCCCCCAAGGTCTGCGAGCGCTCGCAACCCGTGAGCGCATTTCACTCCTCGTGACGGGAACAAAGGAGGCCACAATGAAAGTCCATCGATTCCTGGTTGTATCGCTGGTTTGCCTGTTTGCGATGGGTTCCTTCGCTGCCGACGATGAACAAAAGAAAGAGCAAGAGCGGACGGAGATCCGCCAGATGGCTCAAGACACCCTCAACCGACTTTACAAGGCAGAGCCTCCCGCCCAAGCAGCTGTCCAAAAAGCTTATGGGTACGCGGTCTTCAGCAACACGGGCATCAAGATTCTTCTGGGCGGCTCGGGCAATGGTAAAGGCGTGGCCGTAAGTAACGGGACCAAGAACGAAACGTTTATGAAGATGTTACAGATCCAGGCCGGCCTGGGTTTTGGGGTAAAGAAGTTCCGGGTCGTGTTCGTCTTCGACAATCAGAAGGCGTTCGACGGCTTTGTGAATTCCGGCTGGCAGTTCGGAGGGCAAGCCGACGCGGCCGCCAAGACCAGTCCTGAGAAAGGCGGATCCATGCAGGGCGCGGCGTCGGTTTCCGACGGTGTCTGGATGTATCAGCTGACCGACAAGGGGGTCGCCGTGGAAATCACGGGCACAGGAACCAAGTACTCGAAAGACGACGATCTCAACAAAACATCATAGCTAGTTGCGAAGCATGAGTTGAATTGTGGCGGTTGTCTTGGCAGACTCCTCGTGGAGGTCCCACGCGATGAACGTCGCCAATTCATCGCGACTAAGTTCTGTATCCAACCACGCACTTGAGGAGGTTCCATGATCCAGCAAAAAATTTGCTATCGACTCACGAAAGCGGTATTCACCCTCGTCGCTACTGCACTCTGCTCCGTCTCATTGCTGGCGAGAGCGGAAAGTGAAAGCGACAGGATCACCGCGTCAGGTCAGGTGTTCCAGGAGCTTATCAGCGGCCACCCCGGCATTCCCCACAACCTGCTGAACAAGGCTGATTGCATCATCATACTGCCCTCGGTAAAAAAGGCCGCGATCGGCATCGGAGGCCAATATGGCAAAGGAGTAATGAGCTGCCGAAGCGGTGAGAACTTTACCGGCGCCTGGAGCGCCCCAATCATGATGCAGTCCAGTGGCGGAAGCATCGGTCTTCAGCTTGGCGGAGAAGCAACGGACTTCGTCATCCTCGTGATGAATCCCGAAGGTGCGCGTTCAGTGATGAAAGGGAGGGCCAAGCTCGGTGCTGACGCCAGCGTTGCGGCTGGTCCCGTGGGCCGCGATGCGGAAGCTTCAACGACCGCCACCATGCAAGCCCAGATGCTTTCCTACTCTCGGGCGAAGGGCGTGTTTGGGGGTGTGTCCCTCGAGGGAACCTCTCTAGGTCCCGATGATGGCGATAACGAAAAGGTATACGGGAAGAAAGTCTCGGGACCGGAAATCTTTTCGGGAAGCGTAAAGGCACCAGCGTCAGCCGCAACCCTTTTATCGGAGTTGCGCAGGGCCTCACCAAAGAAGGTGGCATAGGGACAATCCTGATTCACCGGCGGTCAGCCTCGTGAGCCTCCGAGGCTGATTAGTAGGGTAATCCTGCGTCTTCGCGAAAGACCAATACGAATCCGCTCGCCGGAACGCCGCTGCGAGTATAACTTCTCCCCTCTTGCCACGGCTGCAGTCTGCTCCGTCTCACTTGCTGGTGCGAGCGGATACGGTTGGAAACCGAATCCGCTGCAACACGTCGTGCGCTTTCACTGAAGAATCCGTGCGAATGGCTAGAGAGAATGGGACGAATGACTTGTGTTTATTCGCAAGGATTTCGGTTTCCAACACTACTGTCGGAAACGGAAGCCGCTGCGAGAGGAACAGTCTCTCACGCAGAGGAGGATGCGAACTTCGACGCAAGCCGCTGCGTTCGAGTTCCCAAATACACACAAGTGGCCGCGACGAGACTCACGCATCGCAGCAGGGGCGAGCAGCCAAAATCGGTGACAATCTGTTATTCTTCGCGCACGAAAGGCGGTGCTATCACGTATGCCACGTAAGAAAAGAGCTGTGCTTAGTTTGCTCACGTCCGCGCTCCTGGTCAGTTCGACCCTTCCTATGTCGGGTGACGACAAGACCAAGGACGAAGAGACCATTCGGAACGCCTCCACGGTGTTACAGGCGATGGTTAGCAGCAAGGACATTCCAGCCGGCGTACTCGCGAAGGCCGATTGCATCATAGTTCTGCCCAGCGTGAAGAAATTTGCGGTCGGCATTGGAGGAACTGGCGGCCGCGGTCCGATGACTTGCCGTACGGGCCCGAACTTCAACCACAACTGGTCCCCGCCGGCCATGTATGGCATC
>JAFAKX010000220.1 GCA_019234945.1 Silvibacterium sp. | reverse complement strand
TGAGGCTCTGCTGCGCGGCAGCGAAAGGAACACAGGCAAAAAGGGAACTTAGGAGGGCAGGACCACAGACCCCCCTCAAAAATAATCGCATTCCTGACATTCTCAGCTCTGATGGTACTGTCGAAAGCTGCTGAACACACGCCTTTTGTCGCAGCGTTGCCTGTGGGCTAGTGAATGATCTTTCAGAATAGATTCGCCGGCGACGAAAAGAGGCGCTATCTTTCGTTCTTCGGCCTTCATCTTTCGTGCTCGGCAGCCTATCTTTTGGGTAAGAATTCATTTCAATGAAACATTTCGGGATTCGGGATACCGCCGCTGCCTACAATGGCAAAGGGAACGTGCCGCACAGAAATTTGGCTTCCCGAGTGCTTATGTTCGCACTGTTCTTTGGTGGAAATAGACAGTCGGCTCTCATCAGAGCAGGCATCATGATCACTGCCATCGCTTTGGTTGACTGGCTGGTGGTGGGTGAGATTCCGCTCGGCTTCCTTTACCTGGCCCCGATGCTGATTGTAGGAGCGGTTCTGGAACCGTGGCAGATCGGGGCCGTTGCAGCCGTATGTACTTTTCTGGCGGAAATCTTCGACGACCTTCCGTGGACTCTCCGAACTGGGCTGTCACGTCTGGTTCTATACTTTGCAGCCTTTCTGGGCACAGGCTTATTTGTACGAGAGGTGAATCGCAACCGCAGAATCGTACTCGAGCAACTGCGTGAAATCGAGCGTCAGAGGGACGCGCGCCGTGAGGCAGAAGAGCAGTTGCGAAGCCTGATTGAAAGCAGCCCTGCGGCTATTGTAACTGCGGAAGGGGACGGCAAAGTGCTCATGGCAAATGAGGCTGCGCACCGTCTCCTTGTGGTGCCTCAGGGAGAGTTGCCTGGGAAGACAATTCATCGCTATCTGCCATCGCTCACCAACGTGGTCCGGCACGAAGCATCGCGGCAATATTTTCGCAGCGTAATGCAGGCGCGCGGACAGCGTGACGATGGAGAGACCTTTCTGGCTGATATATGCTTCTCAACCTATCGCACCAACGCAGGGCTGCGCCTTACCGTTATGGTTCTGGATACTTCAGAAGAATTCAGAACGCAAGAAGTTTTGGGGCTGCATCAGTTGCTCGCCGGTTCCCGGATCGCAATCGGCGCCGTATCGCATGAGATTCGCAACGTTTCAGGAGCGATCGCTGCAGTTCATCAGAACTTAGCCCATAGTGGATTGCTCGCCGGCAGCAAAGACTTCGATGCACTCGGTAATCTCATCTCAGCACTGGAACGCATTGCCAGCATTAATCTGCGACAGTCTTCCAATCAGGCCGCCGAGATCGATCTGTCTGCATTGATTGATGAACTAAAGATTGTCGTAACGCCCTCTTTACAGGAAGAGGACATCGAGGCCCACTGGACCGTGGAGCCAGGACTACCACCGGTGTGGGCCGATCGGCCAAGCCTAATGCAGGTATTCCTGAACCTTATCACTAACAGCATTCGAGCGCTCTCAAAAGGCTCCGATCGGCTGCTCTCCGTTACCGCCAGAAACGGTGGCAGCCAGGTCGTGGTGGAAGTTTCTGACAATGGAGGTGGGGTTGCCCACCCCGAACATCTTTTCCGCCCGTTTCAGGCCGGCGCCGAAGCCACCGGGCTTGGACTCTATCTGTCCCGGGCATTCATGCGGTCCTTCGGAGGCGAGCTGCATTATCACCCTGTCCCGAATGGCGCCTGCTTTGTCGTCAACTTAACCCCGGCATTATCCTCGGGGCAGGAGTAGCTTCATGGCTGCAATTCGCATACTCATGGTGGACGACCACAGCCTCTTTCGCGAGAGCCTGAGCAGGCTTCTCGAAGCTGACTCCCGCTTTCTTGTCGTCGGCCAATGTGCGACCGTAAGCGAGGCCATCAGCTCCTACTCTGAGACGCCGGTAGATGTAGTCTTGCTCGACTATGATCTTGGCGAAGAGCAGGGGACCCGCTTACTTCCCGAGCTGAAGCGCCGTTTCGGGACGGCGAAAGTTCTTATGGTGACTGCCGGCATGTCAGATGCAACGACATTCCAGGCGATGGAAGGCGGAGCTGCTGGAATCTTCCTGAAACACAGCAGTCTCAGCCAACTTGTGACAGCAATCGAGAGGGTCGCCCAAGGAGAGATTTGGCTGGACACCTCAGCCGCACGTTCTCTCTTTGGCGGGAAAAGCACGTGGAGGGAGCGTTTCGAGCGTGCGCGTCCTCTCACATCGCGCCAGAGCGAAGTGCTGAGGGGCATTCTGGATGGTCTTACGAACAAGGAGATCGCGTGGAACCTTAAAGTATCGGAAAGCTCGGTGAAGGCTGTTATTCAGGAATTGTTCCAAAAAGCTGGCGTACGAACTCGAAGCCAATTGGTCAGGATTACAATTGAAAGGCATTCGTCGGATTGGCTGCGGCCTGATGCGTCCGACTCCTGAATAGCCGTAATCTAATCGCGCCAGTGTTCGTCGAAAGAGAATCTTGTCAGCTACGTGCGCCGGCATCATTCAATCGCTGCTCTCATTCATTCGCCTGCCACCCGCACACCCGGCATAATTTTTCATGGCATTCAATCCGCTCAGGTTAATCTGGCTGCATGCGTCCGCTTGAAATTGTGTTGACCGTCTTGCTCGTGGTCAGCGCTTGCAGCCTGGCCTTCAGGGGGCTGCGGCCATGGATCTGGCTGGCTGCCGATGTATGCATCCTCGCTGCACACCTGATCGTTGAGGGCGGCCACTGGCAGATGATTCCCACCTATGTCGCTGTGGTGGTGTTTGCGGGAACTCTGATGCTGAGGGCTTGGCCACCGGCGGGCGTTACAACAGTCCTGTTGTTATGCGTCGCAAGTTGTGGTTTATCGGCTCTACTGCCGATGTTCCGGCTACCCGCTCCTACAGGTCCTTATCCTCTGGGAACGCGAATCCTGCAGATACGAACAGACGGCGCGAGCGGCCGGGACGTCGTCGTGCAGTTGTGGTATCCCGCCTCCCCGTCGCACCAGTCTTTCGCTTCGTACAGAAGGCGCGAGGAGACGACCCGCTCGTCCTCCTACCAAGCCGTACTCCCTACCAACTCCCGCCTGAACGCTCCGGTCGCGAGCGGAATGTTTCCGGTGCTCTTGTTCAGTCCAGCATGGGGTGGGCGGCGTACGCAAAATACGTACCTAGTGGAAGATCTAGCCAGCCACGGGTTCGTCGTAGCTGCAATCGATCACCCGGGAAATTCCGGACCAACGCTATACGAAGACGGGCATGTTGGCCAGCCCGCGACGGGTGATGCAATGGATTTTGCGACGCTCAGCCTCGAGGAAATCAAGGGTCACGGCGCACGGGAGTTAGAACGCCAGACCACGGATGAAATTGGCGTGCTCAGTGCACTTGCGCATATGAATCAGAACGCGGGTGACCCTCTCTATCAGAGGCTGGACTTAAACCGTGTGGGCGCACTCGGACACTCATTCGGCGGCGCTGTAGCGGCAGAGGCAGCGCTCAAAGACGAACGAATCAAAGCAGCGCTGGACCTGGACGGCTCTTTGTTTGGGCAGGTGCAGCGTGAGGGCCTGCCAAAGCCATTTATGTTCATTACAGAACCCGTCTATGCAGCTCCGCCAGAACCTTCGGCGGCGGACCTGATCAATGATGCTTTGAACGCCAGTGACCTTGAGGCGATCAAGAAGTTCGGAGCGTACAGAATTTTTCTACACGGGTCGACTCATGAAAGCTTTACGGACCACAGCCTGTTTTCCCCTCTGACACGTCTGTCGGGAGCTGGCACGATACCAAAGAACCGTGAATGCGAAATTGTGCGGGCCTATGCGCTGGCTTTCTTTGATAAGACCTTGCGGGGAGCCGATCCGCAGCTTTTAAGGAACCTGTCAGGACTATATCCAGAGGCAACGCTGGAAGTGATTCCCCCCGCTGTTGCGCGACAGGCTTGAGATTGGAACAAATTCGCGTACACTAAGGTCTCTCTTAGTCTTCTGCGAGACTTGGAAGCACGTTTTGACCATTGGGAGCCGACGAAAGATGTCTCGGATTGTTCGTTGTTCATTGATACAGGCCAGAAATGCAGAACGGCCCGAGAGTTCGCTCGGCGTGATCAAGCAGGCGATGATCGATAAGCACGTCGGCCTGATTCGCGAAGCTGCTGCGGCTGGCGCCCAGATCGCGTGTCTGCAGGAGATTTTCTACGGCCCATATTTCTGTGCAGAACAGACAACGCGCTGGTACGACTTCACAGAACCAGTTCCCAACGGACCGACCATCCAGCTGATGCAGAATCTGGCCAAGGAACTGAAGCTGGCCCTTGTTGTGCCTGTTTATGAAATTGAAGCTGAGGGAATTTACTACAACACGGCTGCCGTCATCGATCGGGAGGGAAAATATCTCGGCAAATACAGGAAGACGCATATTCCGCACGTGGCGCCGGGCTTCTGGGAGAAGTTTTATTTCCGGCCGGGGAACCTCGGCTATCCCGTATTCGATCTTGGCTTCTGCAGAATCGGCGTCTACATTTGTTACGATCGGCATTTCCCCGAAGGTGCGCGAGCTCTAGGGCTGAACGGTGCTGAAATTGTGTTTAATCCCTCGGCGACAGTGGCGGGACTGAGCGAGTATCTCTGGAAACTGGAGCAGCCTGCACACGCTGCGGCAAACGGGTACTTTATCGGTGCGATCAATCGGGTAGGGACCGAGGCTCCCTGGAATATAGGCGAGTTTTATGGGCAGAGCTACTTCTGCGATCCCAGAGGTCAGATCTTTGCGCAGGCGTCGCGCGACAAAGACGAAGTTCTTACAGCAGACCTGGATCTCGACAAGATTGCCGAGGTGCGCAAAACCTGGCAGTTCTTCCGCGATCGGCGGCCGGACCTCTATGGAGATCTTGTGAGGCCATAAACGTCCATGCGCGAACAACACCCGATCATCGCCGAGCGCTTCCCGGATCTGCATCCGCCGTTCGCCGCACAGGCGGCGACTGTTGAGGCGAATCGCTGCCTGAACTGCTTTGACGCGCCGTGCACAGCGGCGTGTCCGACGCATATCGACGTACCAAAGTTCATTAAGAAAATCGCTTCGGGGAATCTCGGCGGATCGGCGCGAACGATTCTGGATGCGAATGTGCTGGGCGCGAGCTGCTCGCGAGTGTGCCCCGTCGATGTGCTGTGCGAGGGCGCGTGCGTAATGCATCGCTACAATAAGCAGCCAATCGAGATTGCGCGATTGCAGCGGTTTGCAATGGATGGGTTTCACGCGCTTGGCGGAAGATTGCCGAAAAAGTTTGAGGACTCGCGGCCGGGACACATTGCCTGCATCGGCGCGGGGCCGGCATCGCTGGCGTGCGCGGCGGAACTGGCTCAGCAAGGGTTCGGGGTAACTGTGTTCGAGCGGCGTCCCCTGCCGGGTGGCCTGAATACGTACGGAGTCGCGGAGTACAAGCTGCCGGCATGGGCTAGCCTGCGCGAGATTGAGCTGATCGAAGATCTGGGCGTGGAGTTCCAGTTTGGCGCTGAGATCGATGCGGAAAAGCTGGCGGAGATTGAGCGGGAGTTCGATCTTGTTTTTATCGGCGTGGGGCTGGGCGCGGGGCACGGCCTGAAGATTCCGGGCGGCGACCATTCAGGTGTGGTAGACGCGCTGGAGTTTATCGCGGCGTACAAGACGGCGAAGATCACGAGCACAAATGGTAAGGTCGCGGTGATCGGCGCTGGCAATACAGCGATCGATGCGGCGAATGCGGCGCTCCGGCTAGGCGCAGCGGAAGTATCAATTGTGTACCGGCGTAAACGGGAGAACATGTCGGCCTTCGGATTCGAGTATGAGCACGCGAAGCAGGAAGGCGTGCGGTTTCTGTGGCAAACGCTGCCGGTGCGTGTGATTACGGATGGCGGGATGCTCGAGTTTATGGAGTGCACGCGAGTGGACGATGCAGTGCTGCCCGTTGCGGGATCGGAGTTCTTGCTGCCATGCGATCTGATCATTACAGCAGTTGGCCAGTCGCCATTGCTCGACCTGCTCGAGGAATTGAAGGGGGTAACCCTCGAAAAAGGGCGAGTAGTGATCGAGCGCAGAACAGGCCGGACGACGAACCCCAGATATTTTGCCGGAGGTGATTGCGTGAACGGCGGACGCGAAGTGGTGGACGCGGTCGCCGACGGGAAGCGCGCCGCAATTGCGATGACCCGCCACTTCGAGGCTACCTATGCCTGATCTTGCGGTTAACTTTGCCGGCATCGCGTCGCCCAATCCATTCTGGCTGGCGTCGGCTCCCCCCACGAATTGCGGCGAGCAGGTTATGCGCGCCTTCGACGCGGGATGGGGCGGCGCGGTCTGGAAGACTATCGGCGAGCAAGTGACAAATACAGCGTCACGCTACTCGTCGATCGACTGGAACGGCCAGCGCATGATGGGGCTCAACAACATTGAGTTGATCAGCGATAGACCCCTCGATGTGAACCTGTGTGAAATTGCCGAGGTGAAGAAACGCTATCCCAAGAACGCGGTCATTGCCTCCCTCATGGTCGAGTCGAAACGCGAAGCGTGGCACAGAATCGTCGTTCAGGCTGAAGATGCGGGCGCCGACGGCCTGGAACTGAACTTTGGATGTCCGCATGGAATGAGCGAGCGCGGGATGGGGTCCGCCGTGGGCCAGGTTCCCGAATACACGGAAATGATCACCTCGTGGGCTAAGGAAAAGGCGCGCACCCCGGTGATCGTGAAGCTGACCCCAAACATCTCTGACATTCGTGTAATTGCGCGGGCGGCAAAGCGCGGAGGCGCAGATGCGGTGTCAGCGATCAACACCATTAATTCGATTACGGGCATCGATCTCGATACGTTTACACCTAGGCCAAATGTTGATGGCAAATCAACGCACGGCGGATATTGCGGGCCGGCGGTAAAGCCCATCGCGCTGAACATGGTGCAGCAGGTGACGAGCGATCCCAAAGCGGCGCTCCCTATCTCCGGCATTGGCGGGGTTTCAACGTGGCGGGACGCAGCGGAGTTCTTCCTTCTTGGCTGCGGAACGGTGCAGGTGTGCACGGCCGTGATGCACTACGGTTATCGCATCGTGGAAGACATGATTGACGGGCTCGAAGACTGGATGCGCGAGAAGGGCTTTGCGACCATCGAGGATTTTCGCGGGCTGACATTGCCGCACGTCACAGAGTGGAAACATCTCAACCTGAATTACAAAATTGTGGCGCACATCGACGAGGCGAAGTGTATCGGGTGCGATCTGTGTTACATCGCATGCTGGGATGGCGCGCACCAGTGCATTCATCGTGATCGGGTGACCGGCCCCGTGGATGGGCCAGTAGAGTTGCACACTGTACCTGCGTCGATTGAAGCGGCGACAAGAGCAACGATTGCAGTGACACCCATTCCAAGGCTCGATGCGCACACCCGCGACGGCTCGAAAGATAAAACTCCGGTTGAACGAATTCCCCGAGTCGACGAGACAGAGTGCGTGGGGTGCAACCTTTGCGCACTGGTCTGCCCGGTGGACGAGTGCATCACGATGGTGGAAGTTCCGACGGGGCTTCCGTCAGAGACCTGGGAAGAGCGGGCGCGTTCGAAAGAATGTGCCCCGCCGGCGATGCACGGATGAACAGGAAAAGATCCAGATGGGACTGCTGATAAGGCACGGGGCTGTGGCCAACGCTGATCGCACCGTCTCCGCCGATGTGCTGATTGAGGGTGACAAAATTCGCGATGTGCGCGCGGGAATTGATCCTCAGGGACACACAATAGTCGAAACTTCCGGGCTGCTCGTCCTGCCGGGCGGCATTGACGCGCACACGCATCTCGACATGCCGTTCGGCGGCACTACCTCAGCCGACGACTTCGAGACTGGTACGCGGGCA
>JAFAKX010000105.1 GCA_019234945.1 Silvibacterium sp. | reverse complement strand
TCGGTGACAGGCAGAACGTCGGGGCGGCCGAGGCGGAAGATGAGGAGCATCTCGACGGTCCAGGGGCCGATGCCGCGGACCTTGGTGAGGCGTTCGATGATCTCGTGATCGGAGAGGCGGCGGATCTGGGCGAGCGTGGGGACGGTTCCGTCGAGGGTCTTGGCAGCGAGATCGCGCAGCGCGAGAAGCTTGTTTGCGGAGAGTCCACAGCCGCGTAGCCGGTCGTCGGGCGCGGCGATGAGGTGCTCAGGGCTGGGATGGTACTCGCCGAAGTAGGTGATAAGGCGCTTGAGGATGGCGGCCGCGGCTTTGCCGTGGAGCTGCTGATAGATGATCGATTCGAGGAGTGACTCGAAGGGAGAGTGCTGGCTCTTGAGGCGCAGCGTATAGGGGCCGGCGCGCTCGATGAGGCGTCCGAGGACGGGATCGGCTTGCGTGAGCTCGCGGATGGCGAGGGCGAAGTCGTAGCGTGGGGCAAGACGGCCGTTCACGGAAGACATGGAAGACAGGGTACAGCGTTCAACGATCACGGTTCAGCAATTGAGGTCAGGGCGCGTCCGCAAAGATCGGGGTTAAGTTATCGGGATCCTGCTTCCCACCCTTCATTCCGCGAAGGATGCGGCGCCCAGCAGATTTGAAGATCGTTGAGCGTGGCTATCGCGAGAGCTCGCAGATCCAGTTCACCTCCCAACTCTTTCCGCCGTCGGGTGAGAACGACTGTTCCATGCGCGCGGATTTCGGTGAAATGTTCATCCATACATAGCGCACAAGGATTGCGCGGCCTTTCCAGTCTTCCTGGTCGTAGAACTCTCCCCGGTTGCCATCGAACTGACCGACAACCGGCGGGAGGCTGAGCGTGCCGTTATCGACGTCCACAAGGTAGATGCTCCACTGATGCGATTGAGGATTGTAGAGGCGGAGTGTCTGGGCCTTGATGCGAAGGTTCTTCTCGGTGTTGCGGACGTCGAATTCCTCGAAGTTAGCGTTGCTGCCGAGGATCTTTTTGTGGTTCGAGATGCCGTCGTATTCGATCCAGGTATTCGAGCCGACGAGGCGATCCGGAAGGCGACGGACGTGGGCTTTCCAGTCGCCGATGAGGAAGTCGAAGTCGTGCGATCCATCTCGTTGGGGACCCGCCAGCACTGCGGCTGAGGCCGGTGAGTTCTGCGACCAGACAGCCTCAACGGCCGGATCATAAAAGAGAGCCGTGGTTATGAGTGCGGATATGGCGAATGTGAGCTTGAGAGATTTCATGGCGAACCATGCTCTCAAGGCCTCCAAAAAGGCGCAAGATCCTTTCTGAATGGCGATCTTCTGTTGCTAACCAGCTGGCTTGGCAAATCAAGAAATGCGACTGAATTGGTCGTTTACCTTTGTCGCCACAACGGGCCGCGATTTCCTTGGGTTAGCGGCGTGGCTTGATCATCGTAGGGTTTCGCCTGCTATATTGTTTCTTCACAAAAAACTTGACTCCAGACTGATGCCAAACCGGGAACTGCTGCGTGTAAGGGCGCGGCTCCCTCCAACCCATACGATTCAATGAGGACGCAAGGACGCATTCATGGCGCAGATTTTTGACCGCAGCTCGAACGCGCTGGCACGGGCTAGCCTGGTCTTGACGGGGTTGATTGTCATAGCCCTGGGTGTGACGCTCGATCAATTGCAACGGTCCCCCTGGGTAACGCGACAAGGGCAAAGGGCGGACCAGCCAGTTCCATTCAGTCATAAACATCACGTGGAGGGGCTGGGGCTGCAGTGCCAGTACTGCCACACGTCGGTGGAGAAGTCGAGCTATGCGGGGATTCCTCCGACCAGAACCTGCATGAACTGCCACGCCCAGATCTGGACCAATGCGAATCTACTTGAGCCGGTGCGGGAGAGCTGGGCATCGGGTCAGTCGCTGGTGTGGACGAAGATTCACGACCTGCCGGATTATGCCTACTTCAGCCACGAGATTCACGTGAACAAGGGGCTGGGCTGTTCGAGCTGCCATGGCCGCGTGGACGAGATGCCCATCATGTATCAGCAGAACACGCTGCAGATGGAGTGGTGCCTGAACTGCCACCGCAACCCCGCGGTAAATCTGCGGCCGACGAGCGAGATCTACAACATGGCGTGGAAGCCGGCGTCGGATCTGAATCCGGTGTGGTGCGCGGCGGTGGATGCGAAGCCGGGCACGCCGACCGCGGGGACGGTGAGCTGTACGACGACCAATCCTGGCGGCGGGACGGGGGCAGGCGGCTCCGAGCAAGCGTCGCTGCATTTGATTCCGGCGGCGAATGCGCAGGTGACGGATGCACCGGCGGGGGCCATGGCGGCTCCGCAGTTGAACTATACGAAGTTCACGAGCCAGGAGGCCCTGGGCCAGTTCCTGATTGAGCACTATCACATCCGCTCTCCGCGGGAGCTTTCAAGCTGCGAGGTGTGCCACAGATGAGAGAGCAGAGCACAGAGCACAGCGCGCAGGGCGCAGTGGGCGACGCAAACGAGATGCAGCAAGGAAATCAGGGCACGAAATTGACTCTCGCCCAGGTACGGGCGAAGCTGGCCGGACAGAAGGGCAAGCGTTACTGGCGGTCGATCGACGAGCTGGCCGGCACGCCGGAGTTCGAGGCGGCGGTGCGCGAGGAGTTTCCCGAGCAGGCCTCGGAGTGGATCGATACGGTGTCGCGGCGATCCTTTCTCAAGGTCATGGGCGCGTCGATGGCGCTGGCCGGCCTGGCGGGGTGCACGAAGCAGCCGGATGAGCCTATCTATCCTTATGTCAAGGCACCGGAAGACCTGATTTTGGGCAAGCCGGTGTATTTCGCGACGGCATTCCCATTCGCCACCGGTGCTGTACCGCTTTTGGTGAAGAGCGATGCGTATCGGCCGGTGAAGGTCGATGGGAACCCGGAGCATCCTTACAACCGGGGCGGGTCGGACCCGATTACGCAGGGGACACTGCTCGACCTGTACGATCCCGACCGGTCGCAGCGCGTGATGCATCGCGGCGAGTCGAGCACCTGGCCGGTGTTTCTGGCGAATTTCCGCGGGGCGCTGGCGGATAAAAAGGCGTCAGGCGGCGAGGGGCTGGCTGTGCTGAGCTCGACGGTCACGTCGCCGACGCTGGCGCGGCAGTGGAAGGCGGCGCAGGCGGCGTATCCAAAGGCGAAATTTGTTCAGTATGACCCGGTGAACCGGGATTCGGCGTACACGGCGTCGAAGGCGGCGTTTGGTGACTATGTCGATGCGCAGTACAAGCTGGATGCGGCCGACGTAATCGTCTCGCTCGATGCGGATTTCCTGTCGGGCGCGGCGCATCCGGGATTCCATCGGCTGGCGAAGGATTACGCGAAGAAGCGGAAGCTCGAAGGCGCGAAGTCAGGCGACTACGGCATGAACCGCCTGTACGCGGTCGAGTGCATGACGACGACGACCGGTCTCAAGGCCGATCACCGGCTGGCGCTGAGGGCGAGCGATATTCCGGCGTTTGCGGCGGCCTTGGCGGCGGCGGTCGGCGCGGTTTCAGCTCCGAGTGGATATACCTGGTCGAGTGACGCTGAGGCATTTCTGAAGTTCGCCGCTGAAGACCTGAAGGCCAACGGCGGCAAGTGCGTCGTGATTCCGGGCGAGTTGCAGACGCCGGCGGTGCATCTGGCGGCGATTGCGATCAATCAGGCGCTTGGAAACGTTGGCAAGACGGTCATCTATACCGAGACCGTGAATCCATTGCCGTCAATTCAGGGCGACGACCTGAAGTCGCTGGTCGCGGACATGAATGCCGGCAAGGTCGACTACCTTCTGATTCTGAACGCGAATCCGGTGTATTCGGCTCCGGTGGATCTCGAGTTTGAGGACGCGATGGGCAAGGTGAAGTCCGTTGCCCACCTTGGGTCGCATTACGACGAGACGGGCCGGGCGGTCGAGTGGCATGTGAACTCGGCGCACTACCTTGAGAGCTGGTCGGACGCGCGCGCGTATGACGGCACCGTGTCCGTGGTGCAGCCGATGATCGATCCGCTGTATGGCGGGCACACGGCGCACGAGTTTCTGCAGTCGTTCCTCGACAATCCGGATATTTCGGCTTACGCAGCGGTACGCGAGACGTGGAAAGACAAGACGCCCGGCAAGGCCTCGGATGCGGACTTTGGCTGGCGCAAGGTGCTGCACGACGGCTGGATCGCGGACACGGCATTCACGTCTAAGAGCGCTGGAGGCAAGGCGCAGGTTCCAGCGCCTGCGGCACAAGTCGGCTTAGATACGCTTGAGGTGGTCTTCCGGCCCGATCCGAACGTATATGACGGGCGATATGCAAATGTCGGGTGGCTGCAGGAGATTCCGCGGCCAGTAACGAATGTGTCGTGGGACAACGCAGCGCTGATGAGCTACGCGACGCTCGAGAGGCTGGGCCTCGAAGAGCAGAACATCGTCGAGATCACGCTGAACGGCAAGAAGGTTCTAGCTCCGGCGATGGCGGTTCCGGGGCACGCCGATGGGAGCATCACGCTGCACCTGGGTCAGGGCCGCATGGCGGGCCGCGTGAGCGGCGGCGTGGGCTTCGATGCCTACCAGATTCGGCCTTCAGGCTCGCCCCTGCACGCGACGGGCGCAACTGTGAAGAAGATGCCCGGCACGTGGGGTTTCGCGGTCACGAAGAGCCACTACCAGGACCATCGCTCGGTTGCAGTAGGCGGCGACGGCAGCGGGACGCATTCGATCGAAGGCAACGAGGCAATCGACCGCGGGATCATTCGCTGGGCGACTCTCGAGGAGTTCAAGAAGGAGCCCGAGTTCGCGCATACCGGCGAGGGCCGGGACGTGCCTGAGCCGACGACGAGCATGTTCCCGTCGTACCTCTATAACCAGAACGCGTGGGGCATGTCGATCGACATGAACTCGTGTGTGGGTTGCAACGCCTGCGTGGTGAGCTGCTACGCGGAGAACAATATTCCGGTGGTGGGCAAACAGCAGGTGCGGATCGGCCGCATGATGCAGTGGCTGCGGATCGACACCTATTATGAAGGCGATCTGGCGGCTCCGCGTGCACATTTCCAGCCGATGGCGTGCCAGCATTGCGAGCATGCGCCCTGCGAGCAGGTCTGCCCGGTTGGCGCAACGGTGCACACGCCGGAAGGCCTGAACATGATGGTCTACAACCGTTGCGTGGGCACACGGTACTGTTCGAACAACTGCCCATACAAGGTGCGGCGGTTCAACTTCCTGCTCTACGCCGATTACGAGACCGAGAGCCTCAAGCTGATGCGCAATCCAGACGTGTCGGTGCGCAGCCGCGGCGTGATGGAGAAGTGCAGCTACTGCGTGCAGAGGATCACGGCGGCGAAGATTCAGGCGGACAAGGAAAACCGGCTGATCCGCGATGGTGAAGTAGTGACGGCGTGCCAACAGGCCTGCCCGACCGACGCGATTGTCTTCGGGAACATCAATGACGGCAACAGCCGCGTGGCGAAGCTCAAGAAGGAGGAGCGCAGCTACGGCGTGCTGGCGGATATCAGCACGCAGCCCAGGACGACGTATGTGGCCGAGGTGCTGAATCTCAACGAGGAATTGTCCAAGGCGCGCGGGGAGTTTGCATCGTGAGGAAACAGGGAACGGTTTACCCAGGTTCGGGGCTGAGAGGTTAAGGCGATGGCAACCAAAGAACCAGAGATCAAAGACCCGATGATCGACCCCCGGACCGGGGAGTACCGGGAGGTCGCTCCCGGGCACACCTTCAAGTCGGTCACGGAAAAGATTTCGCGGATCGTACTCACGCCTCATACGCCGCTCGGCTGGTATTTCGGCTTCATGCTGGCGGGCGGATTTGTTTTCGTGCTGCTGACAGCAGTCACGTGGCTGTTCCTCACAGGCGTTGGAATCTGGGCCATCTCGATGCCGGTGGCCTGGGGATTCGCGATTGTCAATTTTGTCTGGTGGATCGGTATCGGCCACGCGGGAACGCTGATCTCGGCGATTCTGCTTCTGTTCAAACAGGGATGGCGCAACTCGATCAATCGCTTCGCCGAGGCGATGACGATTTTCGCCGTGATCTGCGCCGGCATGTTCCCGTTGATCCACGTCGGGCGTCCGTGGTTGGGATATTGGCTGTTTCCCTATCCCAGCACGATGAATGTGTGGCCTCAGTTCCGCTCGCCGCTGCTCTGGGACGTCTTCGCGGTGTCTACCTACGCGACCATCTCGGTAGTGTTCTGGTATGTCGGCATGATCCCCGACCTCGGGACCCTGCGAGACCGAGCTACTTCGAAGTTCGCTCAGTTTTTCTATGGCACGCTCTCGATGGGCTGGCGTGGCTCGGTGCGGCACTGGGTGCGGTATGAAACAGCTTCACTGCTGCTGGCCGGCCTGTCGACTCCACTGGTGCTCTCCGTGCACACGGTCATCAGCTTCGATTTCGCCGTGGCGCTGGTTCCGGGCTGGCACACGACGATTTTCCCGCCCTACTTCGTCGCTGGAGCTATCTATTCCGGCTTCGCGATGGTCATCACGCTCGCCATTCCGATCCGCAAGTTCTATCACCTTGAAGACCTGATCACGATGCGCCACATCGACAACATGAACAAGGTGATGCTGGCGACGGGTCTGATCGTGGCCTATGGGTATTCGACCGAAGTTGTGATGTCGTACTGGTACTCGGCGAGTCACTGGGAATACTTCATGATGTGGAACCGCATGTTCGGTCCCATGGGGTGGTCTTACTGGGTGCTCATCACCTGCAACATCGCGCTGCCGCAGTTACTCTGGTCGAGAAAGCTCCGACAAAATGTAGCTTTTACCTTCATCATGTCTCTCATCATCAATACAGGCATGTGGTTTGAGCGGTTTGTGATTGTCGTGACCAGCCTGTACCGCGACTACCTGCCGTCTGCCTGGGGCACTTATCGGGCGACGAAGTGGGATTACGCGACGTTCGTGGGCACGCTGGGGCTGTTCACGTTTCTCTTCTTCCTCTTTATCCGCTTCCTGCCCATGATCCCAATGTCGGAGATTCGCATGCTGCTGCCGCAGGCGAAGATGCGGCGGGAAGCCGAGCCACAACTCGAGGCGGGTGACTGATGGCTGAACGCGAAGGAACCTACGGCCTGCTGGCCGAATTCGAAACGCCGTCTCAACTGGTGCGCGCCGCGGAGAACGCCTATGCGGCCGGATACCGGAGGATGGACTGCTACAGTCCGTATCCGCTGGAGGAAGCGGCGGAGGCGATCGGCTTTCACAAGAACGAGGTGCCGTTAATGACCTTGATCGGTGGTTTGCTCGGGGTGGGAGCGATGTTCCTGCTTGAGACCTGGATCTCGGTATGGAGCTACCCACTGAATATCGCCGGGCGGCCCTACTTCTCGTGGCCGGCGTTTATCGTGCCGGCATACGAGTGGACGATCCTGTGGTCCGGCCTTTCAGCAGCCTTCTGCATGCTGGCCGTTTGCGGGCTGCCACAGGTGTATCACCCGCTGTTCAATGCGCCGAATTTTCGCAGCGGAGCGACCAGCGACAAATTCTTTCTGTGTCTCGAATCGACCGATCCGAAGTTTGAGGTTGCCGAGGCACGCGCATTTCTTGAGAGCTTCGCGCCGGTTTCGGTGGTGGAGGTGGAGTATTAGGAAGACAGGGAACAGGGATCAGGGAACAGGGATCAGGCCAGCGTTCAGCGATCCGCGTTCAACGCTCCGGCTTCCACTTCTGTGCGTTGCAGGGGCGGCGCTGATCTTTGCCGCCGGGTGCCGGCAGGACATGCAGGATCAGCCGAAGATGATTCCGCAGCGCGGGACGGAGTTTTTCGCCGACGGACGCTCGGCGCGTCCGCAGGTGGTAGGGACGGTTTCGCGCGATCAGCTGCACGAGGACGAGTATTTCCACACCGGGCTGGTGGACGGCAAGGAGCAGGATGCGCTGCCATTTCCCGCGACCATGCAGGTACTGGAGCGCGGGGAGGAGCGGTTCAACATTTACTGCACGCCGTGCCACTCGCGGGTAGGCAACGGGCTGGGGATGATCGTCGAGCGCGGCTACAAGCCGGCGGGCAATTATCACGACGCGAAGCGCCTGGCGCAGCCACTGAGCCACTACTTCTTCGTCATGACCAACGGATACGGTGCCATGCCGGACTACTCGGCGCAGCTCACGCCGGCGGACCGGTGGGCGGTGGCCGCCTATATCCGGGCGCTGCAACTGAGCCAGAATGCCACGCAGGCGGATGTTCCGGCGGGCACGGCTATCGAAAACCTGAACGATATTGCGGAGAAGGAAGGGCATCCGGAGTGGGCCGGGCCGTGGGAGCTGCCGGCGACGGCGGTTTCGGCGACGCCGGAGACAGGAATTGCGGCCGGTGCGCCGGCAACGCCCGCGAACGCTCCGAATGCGACGATTCAGAATCCTAAAAATGTGGGGAGTTCGACCACGCGCGGCGGCGAAGGCGCCAAGCCGGTTACGAAATAAGGAAACGCATGGCACACGGATATCAAGCGAAAGCGCTGCCGAGAGAACTGAATGCGCCGGCATTTGTGGATACGTGGCGGTCCCGCGCGCTGATGGTGGGCGGGGTATTCCTGGTCCTCGCCGTCATTCTCGGTTTTCTGAGCGGCGACCATTGGGAACATTTTCTGCGCGCCTGGCTGCACGGGTTCATGATGTGCTTCAACTTGTGCTTTGGCGGCATGCTGATACTGATGTTGCAGTATCTGAGCGGCGGCAAGTGGGGTCTGATCATTCGGCGTCCGCTGGAGGCTATGAGCCGCACGATCCCGATGGTGTTTTTGCTGTTTCTGCCGGTCGGCATCTTCGGGGCATCGATGGGCAAGCTGTACATCTGGGCGAAGTATGCCGACTGGGCTACCGCGCTGAAGAATGGCCTCATCTCGCACGAGGTAGCGCATGCTATCCACTACAAGCACGGGATTCTGAACGTTTGGTCATTCTGGGTGGTCTCGCTGATCGTATTCGCCATCCTGGCGCTGTACGTAACGCTGCTGAACAAGTGGTCGCTTCAACGCGACGCCGACCCGGAGCCGAACGTCTCCTACTGGAGAACGAAGTTCGAGAACCTGAGCGGTTTTGGCATCGTGCTTTACTCGATCCTGCTCTTTATCGTCGCGATTTACTGGATCATGTCGCTTGATCCGACGTGGTATTCGACGGTCTACGGTTTCCAATACCTGGTGGCCGAGGCTTATGGCGTTCTGGCGCTGTCGATTCTCACGCTGATCGGTCTCTCGAAGGCGGAGCCGATCAAGTCGCTCTTCCGCCTGACCGAACAGCACGACCTGGGCAAGCTGTGCTTCGCCTTCACGATGCTGAACATGTATCTGGCCTTCGCGGCGTTTCTGATCATCTGGTCCGGGAACTCGCCGGAAGAGATTCCATGGTATCTGGACCGCATCCGCGGCAATTGGGGAGTGGTTGCGACGCTCGACGTGATCTTCCATTGGCTGATCCCGTTCTCGTTGCTGCTCTCGGCATCCTTGAAGCGCATCAAGAGCCGACTGGCGGTGGTGTGCTGCGTGATGATCTTCGCGCGCGCCTGGGACCTCTGGTGGCTGATCGAGCCGAACTTCCCCGATGCGCGGCGCAACCTGCACTTCAGCGTAGGCATGCTGGAGTACGCGACGCTGCCGGTGGCCCTCGTGAGTTTCTGGCTGGCGTACTTCTTCACGCAGCTCAAGCAGCGGCCGGTGATCGCGACGAACGATCCGCATCTCGATGAAATTCTGGAGCCTGAACATGCACACGCATGATGAGCACGAGTCGCACGACAAGAAAGCCTCGATGCAGGAGGGCTACGAGGTCACCGACGTCAGCGTGCAGGGGATCCTGGTCTTCCTGGTGGGCCTGTTTCTGTCGCTGGGAGTCTTCTTCGTGCTGTGTTTCGGGCTGGGAAAAGTGATCAACTACGGCCTCGCCAAGTACGACGGACCGGCGAACAAGTGGAATGCCACGAATGTTCCGCAGCAGGGCAAGCTGGAGATGCAGTCGAATCCCGCCGAGCAGCAGCAAAAGCTGCAACAATTGACACAGAGGTTCCCCACGCCTCGGCTTGAAACCGACGACGGGAACCAGGACCTGGCGAATCTGCATGGGCGCGAGGACCTGCTCCTCAACCACTACACCTGGGTGGATACCTCGCACACGAAGGTGAGGATTCCGATCGAGCGGGCGATGGAGTTGATTGCACAGCCGGGCCGCCTGAAAGTGATGGGGACGCAGGCCCAGATTGAGCAATTAATGGCAGGGGAATCAAGGCCAACGGTGCAGTCTCCGCTGACGGATGGCTTTGCCCGGACGGGATTTGAGCAAGAGGAAATGGGCCCGACAAGGCTGCCAGGTGAACAGGCGTCAACGAAGGCGAATAATAGGTAGCAGGGGTCAGAGCTGGGATTAGGGATTAGGAACAGATTTCGATGCGCGGAGTCAGAACAGCACGAACATGGACGATGAAAGCAGCCGGCGGGCTGCTCGCGCCGGCACTCGTCTGTCTGCTGGCTCCGGTCGCACGCGGGCAGGTTTCGAGCTACGCCAATAAGCAGATGGGGCAGGTTAGCGATCAGGCTCCGCCGGTGCTTGATAGGGTCAAGGTCAAACAGCGGCTGAATGCCCAGGTTCCGCTGGATGCGGAATTTCGGGACGAGTCCGGAAAGACCGTCAGACTTGGGGACTACTTCGGTAAGAAGCCGGTCGTGCTGTCGCTCGTGTACTTCCAGTGCAAGATGGTGTGTCCGGAGGAGATCAACGGGCTGGTCAGCGCGCTTGAGATGGTGAAGTTCGTGCCGGGCCGGGACTTCGACGTAGTCTTCGTCAGCTTCGACCCGGCCGAGACGCCAGAGATTGCTGCCCGCGAGAAGGCAGTTTACCTCAAGCGATACGGGCATCCGGAGACGGCGAATGGATGGCATTTTCTGACCGGCCAACAGCCGGCGATCAACGCAGTGTCGAGCTCCGTCGGGTTCCAGTACGCACGCGTGCCGGGTCCGGACGGGCAGATGAGTCAGTTTGCGCATGCCAGCGCCATCGAGATTTTGACGGCCGAAGGAAAGATTGCACAGTATTACCTCGGGGTCGAGTATCCGCCGAACGATTTGCGGCTGGGACTTGTGGAGGCGTCGGCGGGGAAGATCGGCTCGCCGGTGGATGCGATTCTGACGTATTGCTACCGCTACGATCCGCAGCTGAACCGGCACAGCCTTGTGATTGCGCGGGTGGTGCAGTTGGGGTGCCTGGTAACGGTTTTCGGCCTTGGCGGATATATGACAATGATGTTCCGGCGCGATGTCGAACGAGACAGGAAATACCCGAACGGATAAAAGGGAACGATGCATTTTATAAGTCCAGTACTTTGGCAATTTCTGGTTAATTGGCTCACGCA
>JAFAKX010000026.1 GCA_019234945.1 Silvibacterium sp. | reverse complement strand
CCCACCTGGACCGGCATGTTCCTCTGGAACCGCGTCGTCTGGATGGGCGTTGGCGTCCTTGCGCTGGCCATCACATGGATATTCTTCCCCATGTCTGCCGAAGCGCTTACCGCCCGCGCCTCGCGCAAGAAGAAGAAGATCGAGCAGGAAGAAGCCCGTCCGCCGCGTCCGCTCTTCGGTGTCTCACTACCGCGCGTGCATCAATATTTCGGGCCACGCACTTCATGGCTGCAGTTCTCGACGCTGGTGCGCATGCGCATCCGCAACATCACTCGCGAGATCGTCTTTTGGGCTATCGCGCTGGTGATGGTCGCCTACGTCCTCATCAACGGACACTTCGCCGGCCGCATCATGGACCGCGACGTCTGGCCCGTAACCTACCTCATGCTCCAGGCCGTCGAAGGCTCGGCGATGCTCTTCTACATCGTCGTGTCCACGCTCTATGCCGGCGAGCTCATCTGGCGCGAGCGCGACACGTCCTTCGAGCAGATCCACGACTCACTGCCCATGCGCGAGGGGATCGACTGGCTCAGCAAATTCTGCGCCCTGGCTGTCGTCGAGGCCATCCTGCTCACCATCGTCATGTTCTGCGCCGTCTTCTCGCAGACCATCCAGGGCTACTACCACTACGAGTTCCTGCAATACTTCAAGGAGCTCTATCTCATCACCTTCGGCCAAGTGCTCATCTACGCGCTGCTCGCGCTGTGCGTGCAGACACTGGTTCCGAACAAGTTCCTCGGCCACGGCATCGTCATCGGATTCTTCATCCTGATCCCGATCCTCTACCGCTTCGGAATCGAGAACCGCCTCGTCATGTATGGCGAAGTCACGCCCTACACCTACTCCGACATGAACGGCTACGGACATTTCGTGCCCGCGCTCTTCTGGTCGAGCGTCTACTGGCTCGCGTGGGGTGGACTGCTGGGCATCTTCGCCACCGTCATGGCGCGGCGAGGCAGCGACCTTTCATGGAAAGCGCGTTTCCACAGTGCCGCGGAGCGCATACCTGCAGTCCTGTCCGCAACCATCGTACTGGCCCTGATTGTCCTCGGCAGCGGAGGCTGGTTCTACTACAACGCCCATCGCCTGAATGTATTCCAGACAGGAAAGCAGCGCCGCGAACTGCAGGCGCAGTACGAAAAGCTCTACAAGAAATACGAGAAACAGCCTCTGCCAAAGATCGTTGCCGTCGACACGACCGTCAACATCTACCCCGAGCGCCGCTCGTTCTCCGCAACCGGCTGGTACATTCTGCAGAACAAGACTTCGCAGCCCATCTCCGACATTCACATCACCGGGCAGCGCGACTCCATCGACGAAATCCGCTTCGACCGGCCCGCGCAGGTAGTCCTGAACGACAAGCCGCACTGGTATTTCATCTATCGCCTCGCCCAGCCCCTCGCTCCCGGCGAAAAGATGCGCATTGATTTCCGCTGCTCCTGGACATCGCACGGCTTCAAAGATGGAAATGAGCGCCCGGAATTCGCCTACAACGGAACATTTTTCGACTCCGACTACTTCCCTTACCTTGGCTACAACCGTGGCGTCGAGCTCGACAATCCTGTGCGCCGTCGCGAAGAGAAGCTCGGGGCCTATGAAGAACTTCCCCCGCGCGGCGACCCTTACTATTCGCAACTCAATCTCTTCCGGCCCGATTCCGACTGGATCACGTATCACACCGTCGTCAGCACCAGCGGAGACCAGATGGCCCTCGCTCCTGGATATCTGCAACGCCACTGGACCCAGGACGGCCGCAATTACTACGAGTACAGCATGGGCTCGACCGACATTAACGACTTCTTCTCCTACATCTCCGGACACTACGCGATCAAGCGCGACAAATGGCAGGATGTGAATCTGGAGATTTACTACGAGCCGCAGCATACCTACGACCTCGACAAGATGATCTCGTCATCGCAGCGCGGCCTCGGTTACTACACGGTCAATTACAGCCCTTACCAGTTTCAGCAGTATCGAATCCTCGAATTCCCGCGCTACCGCCAGTTCGCCCAATCGTTCCCGAACACCGTCCCCTACTCCGAAGACCTGGGCTTCATCGGCCGATTGAAGAAGCCCGACGACATCGACTTCACTTACTTCGTCACCGCGCACGAACTTGCGCATCAATGGTGGGGACACCAGCTCATCGGAGCCATGGTTGAGGGCTCGAACATGATGTCCGAGAGTCTCGCCGAGTATTCGGCGCTGCGCGTCATGCAGCACCAGTATGGAGACGCACAGATGCGCCGCTTCCTCAAGTACGAGCTCGACGGATACCTGCGCGGCCGCGCCGGCGAAGTCCGCCACGAGCCTCCGCTTGTGCTCGTGCAGAACGAGCCGTACGTCTGGTACCAGAAGGGCTCGCTCGTGCTCTATGCGCTGAGCGATTATATCGGCGAGGACAAGCTGAACGAGGCGCTCGGCAACTATCTCCGCCAGAACCGCTACAGTCAGCCGCCCTATCCCGACACGCGCAGCTTTGTGGCTGCCCTGCGCACGGCGACCCCACCAGATCTGCAATATCTCGTCACCGACATGTTCGAGAGCATAACTCTCTACGACAATCACGCAGTCTCGGCCACCTGGCAGGAGACGCCCGACCACAAATACAAAGTCATGCTTACAGTAAAGTCGCGCAAGCTCAAGGCCAATGGAGAGGGCGTCGAGACGGAGGTACCCATCCACGACCTGATCGAGGTGGGCGTCTTCTCCGGCAGCAAGGACCACGAACAGCCGATCCACGTCGAGAAGCAGTGGATCACGAAGAACGACGAGACCATTGAGTTCGTCGTCGACGAGAAACCAACCCGTGCAGGCATCGACCCTTACAACAAGCTCATCGACCGCAACCCCGACGACAATATGGTGGATGTGAGCAAAATGTAACTTCTATAGTTACGATGCTGCTGGTGCCCCATCCTTTCGAACCTCAGTTGCCCCAAAGGATCCCTTGTGCAACTTGATTCGGCAACGAACGCGACACTACCATCACGAACATGATGGACAGCTTTCGCGTGCGATCTATGAGCAGTGCCGATTTGCCGGCGGCAGCGGCAGCGTTCAGCAGTATTGGCTGGATTAAGCCTGTCACATTGTTTGAACGCTATTTAGCCGAGCAGGCGGCAGGAACCAGGTCATGTTGGGTGGCACATCTTGAGGCTGTTTTTGCGGGATACGTAACAGTCAATTGGAAACCGACTTACCCGTTCTTCGCGGAAAAGAGAATTCCGGAAATCCAAGACCTGAATGTCCTTCCGCCCTTCCGCCGAAAGGGCATTGGCACAACCCTGTTGGTTCAAGCCGAAGCCGAAATCGTCACCCGCTCTGACGTTGCCGGATTAGGCGTGGGCCTGCATCCCGGCTACAACAACGCACAGAGACTGTATGTGAAGGATGGTTATGTTCCTGATGGCCAAGGTGTCACGTACAAAGATCGCTATGTGCGGGAGGGCGAACTGGTGCGCCTCGACGATGATTTTTTGTTACACATGCTGAGGCGCATCCGTCCCTGACTTTGAAAACGGCCCGTGGCGCAAAAACGGTGGGATTCGCTTAAACCCCATCCCCACCCCCTATACCTTCCTGAAGAACTCATTCAACTCTTGACCCGAGACCAATCCTTCAAAACCCGCAAAGCTTCCCGCTTCCGCGATCAACTTCGCCGCATGAATGAATCCCGTCCACGCAGCCCTTGCCAGCGAAGAACCCACACTGATCCGCCGCACACCCATCGTGGCGAGATCGGCGACGCGCAGCCCGAAATCTGCGTGCATGAGCACATTAACTGGCTTTGGGCTCACCGCCGCCACAACCGTCTCAATCTCCCATCGGTGCTTTAGCCCCGGAGCATACAGCACATCGGCGCCCAACTCAGCGTAAGCCTGAAGCCGCTTCACCGCCTCGTTTAGCGGATCAGGATGATCCACCAGAAAGCATTCCGCCCGCGCCGTGAGCATCACACCGGCTTTCGACACATCGATGGCCTCGCGCGCGGCCTTGAGCCTCTCAAGAGCGAGCGGAAAATCGTACAGAGGCTTCCCGCGATCGCCCGAACGGTCTTCGATCGAGAGCCCGGACACGCCCGACTCGACGCACAGCCGGACGCTCTCGGCAACATCCTCGGGCCTTTCGCCGTAGCCCGCCTGAAAATCCGCATTCACCGGCAAATCCACTGCGGCCACAAGCTCTGCGATGTGGTGGAGCATAAGATCGCATGGCACCGCCCACTCCGCATCCGGCAGCCCACACGAGAACGCAAACCCCGAGCTCGTCGTCGCCAGCGCCTTGAATCCCAACCGTTCGAGATACCGCGCCGATCCCGCATCCCAAGGGTTGGGAATCACAAAGCAACCGCTCTCATGAAGCTTGCGAAACGCCGCCCGCCGCGCTGAAACGTCCATGGTCCCTCCTGCTGCTCAAATCCCCAGCCTGCTATAAACTGTTGCGCATGGCAAGCAAAGATAAAGGTCGGAAAGAAGTCAAGAAGAAGCCCAAGCCCAAACCCAAGGTCGAGCCGGGCCGCAAGCGGGAGGAGTGGATCTCCGCCGCGAAGCCCCCAGCCCAGAGCTAAGCCCTGAGGTCTCAGGGCGAGCTCAAAGAGAAAAGCCCGGGAGCGAATCCCGGGCTTCCTTGATTGCTTTCCTGAAAGCTAAGCCTGCGCCTCGTCCGTCGGCTTGGTCTGCGCGACGGTCCACGTGGGATCGCCCACCTTGAAGCGCGCGAACCGGCGAACCGTAATGTTCTCGCCTAGCTTGGCTACCTTACCGGCAATCAGGTCCTTGATGGCCAGCGACTGGTCCTTGATGAAGGGCTGCTCAAGCAGGCAGACCTCCTCGTAGAACTTGCTCATCTTGCCCTCGACGATCTTCTCGACTACAGGAGCCGGCTTGCCGGTCTGCGCCGCCTGCGCGCGGTAGATCTCCTTCTCGCGCTCGAGGTCCTGGGGCGTCACATCTTCCTTGCGGATGTAGCGCGGATCGGTCGCCGCGATGTGCATGGCGATGTCCTTCATCAGCTCCTGGAAATCCGCCGTGCGCGCCACAAAGTCGCTCTCACAGTTAACCTCGACCAGCACACCGATCTTGCCTCCGGCGTGGATGTAGGTGCCCACGGCGCCCTCATTCGTGGTGCGCGAGGCCTTCTTCGCCGCCGACGCCATGCCGCGCTTGCGCAGGACCACGAACGCCTCTTCGATGTCGCCTTTCGCCTCCTGCAGCGCCTTCAGGCAGTCGCCCATCGGCGCGCCGGACTTGTCGCGCAACTCCTTTACCTGCTTTGCATCGATCTTCTCAGTCACCGTTGACATTTCCCTTCAACCATCCCTTCCCATTGTAGAATCCCACAGACGCCGCCACGCCCTGTGAACAGCCAGTGAATGCGGTTGCCCCAGGTCCGTATCTTCGGACCTGGGAAATCGGCGCTAGACAAAGAAAGCGTGGCCGTTTATGTTACGCAGCCACGCTTCCGAAGCTTCCAGCGGCAGCCTTGCCACCGCATAAAGTCTTAATAGCTGCTTTCAGCCGCCTCGGCCTCTTCAAGCGCTGCGACCACGGCAGGAGCCTTCCGGATTCCGCCGCCCAGCACCGCCTCGAGATCGACATCATCACTGTCAGCCGTCGAATCCGCGGCAGCAGCAGCGCCTTCTTCGCCCTCGGCGCCAGCATGCAGATCCACCTGGCTCTCGGCCGAGACACCGGCAACTTCGATGTGCTGCTTGTCGCCAGCCATCTGGACGCCTTCGATCACCGAATCGGACACCTTCGAGGTGAACAACCGGATCGCGCGCAGTGCGTCGTCGTTGCCCGGGATCACCATGTCGACCACTGTCGGGTCGCAGTTGGTATCGACCACGGCGACGACCGGAATACCCAGCTTGCGGGCTTCCTTTACAGCGATGGCCTCGTTGTTCGAGTCGACTACGAAGAGCGCATCGGGAAGCCGGCGCATGTTCTTGATGCCGGCGAGGTTCGCCTGCAGGTGCTTGCGCTCGCGCTCCAGCTTGATGACTTCCTTCTTGGTCAGCAGTTCGTACCGGCCGTCTGTAGCCATCTCATCGAGTTCCTGAAGGCGCTTCACCGACTTCTGCACCGTCACCCAGTTGGTGAGCAGGCCCCCAAGCCAGCGCTGGTTCACATAGAACATGCCGCAGCGGTTCGCCTCCTCGGCGATGGCGTCCTGCGCCTGGCGCTTGGTGCCGACAAACA
>JAFAKX010000019.1 GCA_019234945.1 Silvibacterium sp. | reverse complement strand
GAACGTGTTCTGCGGCGCGATGGTGGGTGCTCCACTTGGAGTGTGCGCAAACTGCGCGACGCCTGTCGGGCAGAGTCTGCTGGCCGGGGGAACCAGCACGCGGCTGGCAGTGGCAGCGATGATCAGCTCGCCGTCTTTCAATCCCGTGGTGATTGCGATGGCCTTCGTGCTTTTTCCGGCACGGATGGCAGTCATGCGCCTGGTTGTTCCGGCGCTGCTCCTGCTGGCTCTGCCTCTGATTGTGCGCGAACGCGAAGTGGAGCCGATGGGTTTGCGGCTGCCTGAAGAGCCGGTCTCGCCGATAGCACGCGCCTGGATTCTGGCACGAAGCTTTTTCCGGAACCTGGTGCGACTCACTCTTATGACGCTGCCCTGGATGCTGCTGGCTGCGCTAATCGGCGGACTGGCAGCGGAGGCGATTCCAGCCTATGGCACCCGGCTGCCCGTATCTGTGCTGGGAGTGGTCGGCGTTGCGGTGCTGGGGACAGTGCTGCCGGTGCCGATGGCCTTTGACGTAGGACTGGCATGGGTCCTGTATCGCTCTGGAGTACCCCCGCCGTATGTCGCTGCGCTGCTTTGCACTCTCGGCCCCGTAAGCGCGTATTCGCTTTTGGCGCTGGGACGGCAGTTAGGCAGCAGTGTTCCTCTGAAACTGGCCGCGGCGACGGCGGTGCTTGGGACGGTAGCTGGCCTGTTGATGATGGTGAGGTGAGCGATGCTTCCCACCCTTCGCGCGGTGGACTGAATACTCACTTCTTCCCTTCCGCTTTTCCGCCTAAGCCCCGCAACGGGTCGGACTTGAGGATCTTGCCGCCTTCCTGGATGACGTAGAGGCGGTTCGCATCAAGATTTTTGAGGGAGTCGGTCTGGCCGGAGGGCCAGCGGATTTCGACGTCGGCGGTTTTGGCCTGGTCGAGGCCGAAGTGGATGCGAAGGTCGTTCTGCGAGAAGTAGCTGCCGCCGCTGCGGACTTCGTCGATCTGGACGAGAGGTTTTCCGCTGGACGTATTTTGCGCCGTGACTTTGATTCGCGCGCCGATGCCCGTCCGGTTTGACTTGACGCCGACGGTGCGGATCTTGATCCAGTTGCGGTTGAGAGTGGAGTCGCAGCGCAGAAGCTGCGGCATGGCGTTGATGCAGTTCACCACCACGTCCACAGTCCCGTTGTTGTCGTAGTCTCCGAAGGCGCAGCCGCGGGCGGGGACGGGAGTGGTCATGCCGGAGCCAGCCTGGTCGGTGACTTCTTCGAACTGGCCGTTGCGCAGATTGCGGTAGAGATATTTGCGCTCGGCGTAAGGCGCGTCGGTGTGTGAACCGTCCACTTCGGGATAGACGTGTCCGTTGCAGATAAGGATGTCGGGCCATCCGTCGTTGTCCATGTCGAAGAAGCCGACGCCCCAGCCGAGGTAGCGGGTGTTGATGCCTATCCCCGATAAATACGTCCGGTCGTCGAAGTTTAGGCCCCCGAGGTTCTGGTAGAGGGAGGCGGTGTCTCCGGCGAAGTTGGTCTTGACGATGTCGAGGAGGCCGTCGCGGTTGAAGTCGGCGATGGAGACGCCCATGCCGGCCTGGGGCTTGCCATCGGGTGAGTAGGCAACGCCGGATTCAATGGCGACGTCTTTGAAGGTGCCATTCTTCTGGTTCTGGTAGAGGGTGGCGGCGGTGGAATCGTTGGCGACGTAGATGTCGGGCCAGCCATCGTCGTCGAGGTCGGCGACCGCGACGCTCAATCCGTAGGTGCCGATGGTGTCGAGGATGCCGGCTCTTTCGCTGACGTCGGTGAAAGTGCCGTCTCCGTTGTTGTGATAGAGGATGTTCTTGCCGCCCTGCAGGCCGGGCGGACCGCAGGCGACCTGAATGCCTTTGTAGGCGCAGCCGGCGGCGGCGGGATCGGGCGCGGTTTTGATGTCGAAGTCGATGTAGTTGGAGACGAACAGATCAAGATGTCCGTCGCGGTCGTAGTCGAGGAAGGCGCAGCCGGAGTTCCAGCGCGTGGTGGCTTGGAGCAGGCCGGCCTTGGCGGTGACGTCGGTGAAGGTTCCGTCTCCGTTGTTGCGGAAGAGGGCGTTCTGGCCGTAATAGGTGATGAAGAGGTCGTCCCAGCCATCATTGTTGTAGTCGCCGACGCAGACGCCCTGTCCCCAGCCGCTGCGGGCGAGCCCGGCCTTGAGGGTGACGTCGGTGAAGGTGCCGTCGCGGTTGTTCTTGAAGAGACGGCAGACAGGCTCCTGACCCTTGGGAAAGCCTTCGAGGCGCGTGCCATTCACGAGGAAGATGTCGATCCAGTCGTCGTGGTCGTAGTCGTAGAAGGCGACTCCGCAGCCTGTGGTTTCGAGGAGGTACTTGTTTTTGTGCTCGCCTCCGTAAATGGTGCGTGCGTTGAGGCCGGACTGCTTTGCCACGTCGATGAAGCTGACACCGAGCGGGGTTCCGGTGACGGCCGACGGCAGAGCTTTGGGCGCGGGGCGCGCAGGAGCGTTGTATTCGGGGCGGGAGTTTTGCTGCGGCGCCATGGTTCCGGGTGCTTGCTGCGGCGGGATGGCGAGAGCGAGGACATCTTCGAGACCCAGGACCAGAGCTGTGGCTGAGAGAGATCGGAGAAGTTTGCGGCGACTCCAGATTCCGGGACAGCTTGGGATCTCGGGACGGCTTGGGGACAAACGAATCAGGCTCCGTGGAGTGTGGATTGAGTATAGCGTCGGGGGTAAGGTGCTAGCTACGGGGTGCTCGACTCACTGGTCTGCTTCAGAATGGGCTGCGTCGTACTCCGTTTGCTGAATGATGGCAGATGTGAAGTTTGTCATTTCGGAAGGAAGACGGGAAGCGAAGAAAACAAGGCTGGGTTCTCCGTCTCCTACAAGACCTACAAGAATGGCAACCCCACGGATCGGATCTGCATTCTTCACCAGTCTTGATTGAGTTCCCAGCCCCTCTGTTTGGGCTGGGGTTTGATATTCCACAAGTTCTTTGCTTTTGTAAACGAGCTTGTCCTTTGGGTAAGGGCCAGACGGAAAATCGCTGGCTGGCTCTATGCCCTCTGAGATGACTTTGCGAACGAATGCCCGATGGGAAGGAAAAACACGTGCAATTATGCGAGCAACGCCGAACCTCCCGGATGTGCCGCCGCCTTCGGCGGACATTTGGATTACTGGGCCGGTGAACCCTTTCCATGTATCCGAGAACAACATATTTCCATCGATAGGTTGTGGGCTCACAAAGAGAGAACCACCGTTCGAGCCGTAAGTCTCGAAGCAATACCATCCACGCGGCGCGAGGACGCCAAATCCTTGTTCGGCCTTATAAAAGGCCAGCTGCTGTGCTGCTTCTTTTGGTATATGAACTACTTTACTGCTACGTTTCGGCGCATCGAGCGGTCCCGCTTGCCCATCCGCTGGACAGCCTATAAATGGCACGGTTAGCGCGGTATCAGACACTCCCTTTGACGGAGTTCTAACCTGTGAGAGGACGACGTGATTCGTGGCAAGCAGAATGGCAAAAAGATATGTCTTTCGGGTCATTGTTTTTAGACAGAAACATAACACAGAGCTAACGCAACCCGTTCCAAACCATGCGGTGGAAGAGTTCGTCCATTGCTGCAGCCGGTTCCTTTTCGACTCGGTCCATCCACCAGCGGAGCAGTGACAGCAGGCTTCCGGCGAGGGCGTTGGCGCGGGCGGCGAGCTCGGGCTTGGAGAGTTTCGTGAGGCGTCCGGAGTCGATGAGGCGCTGCTCGATGCCGCGCGCGAAGTATTCCTGGGCGAGATCGAAGAAGTCGGCGAGACGGCCTGCATCGCGAAGAATGCAGTAGAGCTTTCGCTGTTGTTCGAGGTGGTCGAACATCTCCGCGACAGGAGCCACTCGAAGCGATTTCTCCTTCTGAACGGTGAGCACCGTGCTCGTGTGTTCAAGGAATCTTTCGAGCTGGCTGAGGAGCAGGTCGTTCTTGTCGCGGAAGTGCAAATAGAAGGTGGAGCGTCCGACGGACGCGCGATCGAGCACGTCCTGCACGGTGACATCTTCGATGGGCCTCTCGTGGATCAGCTCGAGGAAGGCCATGCCGAGGCGGTTGCGTGTGCGGCTGGCCCGGGCGTCGAGTTTGCGGTGCTTCAGTCTCGCCGGCATATGTTCTTGCGGGTTATGACGCGGGTTTCCGGACCCCGTTTTTCCGAACATAGACTGCCTCTTTGTTCAGCAAGTCGGAACTGGCTCTCGACGGCGCTGTCCTTGCGAGCTACAGTGCGAATCATAAGACGAGCGGCCGCTCCTAACACGGAGAACTTCGGGCAGAACAGAATTTCATTTCAGCACGTCGGAGATAAACCATGAATCGCATTCGTTTGTTTGCAGTCGGGACGCTTATGGTGTTTGCGCTGACGGCGGCTGCGCAGCAGACTGCCACATCGTCGGCAGGCCCTGCTTCGGCGGACACGGAGAAAGCAAACCATAACAGCACGCAAAACAGCACTGATCCCGTTGAGAACCATCTGAAAAAGCTGAGCGAACAGTTGAGCCTAACACCAGATCAGGAGGACCGCGTAAGGCCTATCCTTCAGGAGATGCATGGCTCATGGGAGAAGGCAGAGCAGGATCAGAGCCTGTCGGACGATGAACGGAACACGCAGAAACATGCCGCGTTCATGAAGGCCGACAGCCGAATGCGCGAGATCCTGAACGACGACCAGAAGAAGACGCTGGATCAGCTTGAGCAGCAGATGCATGGGAAGTAGCTCCAGCTACAAGCTACTAGCTTCTAGTTGTCAGTCGGCAGTCCTCAGTTCTGAGTTCTTTCACCACAGAGGACACAGAGAGCACAGAGAAGCTTCACTGCGAAGACGCGAAGAACGCAAAGAGAAACCAAAAGCAGGTCCCTCGACTACGTCCGCCACGGCGGACTCCGCTCGGGATGACAACTCTGGGGATTGTGGCAGGCCAGACGAGGCGATGAGGCTACGGTAGAGCGCTCTGGGGCGGCGGAGTTTCTAAAGCGGCAGCCTTTTGGCGTTCGAGGGCGGCTCCAGCGGCGTCTCCCTGCTGCGCGAGAGCGTCGGCGAGAGCGCGGTGGGCATCGGCGTAGTTGGGGTCGGCGGCTACGGCCTGCTTCAACTGCACGAGGGCTTCGGCGACTTTGCCCTGCTTGAGTAGCTGAGTTCCGCTGTCGAGGTTGAATTTGGCGCGCTGGCGGCTGACGGCCACACGGCTCAGGTCAGCCGCTTTTTTGCGCTCGGCGGCGGCTCCGGCGGTGTCTCCCTGGGCGGCGAGGATAGCGGCGAGGTTGATGTGCGGGCTGGGCTGCTCGGGCTGGAGCTCGATGGCGCGACGCAAGGCGGGGACAGCCTTGTCGGGCTGGTCCATTTGCTTGTAGACACTACCGAGGATCGCCCAGGCGTCTCCGTTTTCGGGACGCATGGCTAGGTTCTTCTCGAGCTCGCGGGCAGCGTCGGAGAATCGGCCCATCTGCATATAGATAATGCCCAGCGTGAAGGGCGGGTCAGCCAGGCTGGGGTCGAGCTGCGCGGCCTTTTCCAGGGCGGGGATGGCTTCGGCGGCCTTGTCCTGCAGCTTGAGGGCCAGGCCCAGATCGTAGTTGAGCTGCGGATTGTTGGGGTCGAGGGCGAGGCCGGAGCGGAATTCTGCGATAGCGCGGTCGAGGTCAGCCTGCTGGAGGTAGGCGACACCGGTGTCTTCGTGGAGGATGGCGTTTTTGGGGTCGAGGGCAAGGGCGCGCTGGTAGTACGTGAGGCCTGCCTTGGCTTCTCCGGTCTGGACGAGGGCGAGTCCGAGGTTGGTGAGGGCGCCGGAGTCGCTGGGACGGGCGGCGATGACGTCCTGAAAGAGCGGGATCGCTTCTTTGGTCTGGCCGAATGCCTGGAGGGCGAGCGCAAGGGCGTATTTGGCATCGACGGACCTGGGGTCGAGTTCCGCCGCGTGGCGAAGGGTAGATATGGCAGCGTCATCCTGTCCGGCGGCGGCAAGGGCGCGGCCTAATTGCAGATTGGATTGCAGGTCGTTTGGAGCGAGGGCGACGGCCTTCTGCAGCTCAGCGATGGCTTCAGGGTAGTTCTGCTGGACGAGGAGCAGCGATCCAAGGTGCAGATGCGCGGAGGCCAGGTTCGGGTCGAGCTGGAGGGCGCGGTCGAACTCGGGGCGGGCGTCGGCGAGCTTGCTCTGCTCGGCGAGGACGGTGCCCATTGCGTCGTGGAGGACGGCGTTGCTGGGGTCCTGCGTGAGCGCGGCGGAGAGTTTGGCGCGGGCAGATTCGGTATCTCCGGCGGCATCGAGGGCGCGCGCATAGGCAGCGAGATCACCAGGGGCGAAGGCCATACTGGCGGAGTCGAGCTGACGGAAGAGCGGAAGTGCTTTGTCATAAGCCCCAAGCGCGGAATGGCTCAGGGCGAGGTTGAGGGTTGCGGTGCTGTCTTTCGGATCGAGGGAGTGCGCCTTCTCGAGCTCAGGCATGGCGGCGGAGGGGTTTCCTTCGGCATAGAGGACGGCCCCGAGGGCGGAGTGTCCGGCGGCAACGTTGGGGGCGAGCTGGACGACCTTGGCGAATTCGGCGTGGGCGCGGGCAAGGTCGTTCTGCTCCATGGCGGCGCGGCCGGCGCGGAAGGCTTTAGTTGCGGCGGTTTGGTCGGAACCGGATGGGGTCTGGGAGATCGCGGCAGCCGGGAGAGCCAGCAGGGCGATCCAAAGGAGGGGCTTCATCACAGGCGATTTTAACTGCGTTCAGCGATCAGCGTTTCGGCTACTAGCGGCCGGGGCGAGATACCCGGGCCGGCACGACAAGATCCGGTGACCGAGGTTCACGAACCAATCACGGAGGTGGGACAGGACTGCGTGTCCGCCCGGGAGGGTGCAGGCGGACACGCAGGAAGTGGTGACGTTAGGTCACCAGCGATAAATGGTGAGGTTGTCGAGATAGACGATCGGCGATCCGCCGGAGCCGACCGCGTCAACCTGGAAGTTGGTGAGGAGGCTCGGGCCCCAACCCAGCGCGAACGCCGAGAAGACTGTCGCATTGATGTTCATTTGATAGCCATCGAGCCACACGGTGCTATAGGTGACGTTGCCGGAGTTGTCGCGGGAGTATTGGATCTGAACGTGGTGCCAGACTTTTCGGCTCCACGTTCGGGGGTTGCAGTAGGCGCTTGAGTGGATCCACTGGTCTACGGGCGCCCAGGCGCTTCCTGTGTTTGCGGTGTAGTCCCAGGTGCTCGTGAAGCCGTCGCATTGGACTCCGAAGATCACGGTCTGTCCGTTGGGCATCACCTGATTCATATCCATCTCAAGATTGCCGATCCTGCTGGCCGAATTATCCAGATAGATATAGCCGTCGTAGAGGAAGTTGGTCGCCGATTCGTCGTCGCCGAAGGTGGCGTAATAGCGCACGCCCCCGTAGCTTGCGAGCTGACTGGAAAACTGCCGGGCTTGGCCGCTCAGTGAGGGCGAGCCGGTGAGGTTTGTGCTGCCTGCGGAGTATCCGCCGCCGGTGTTGGAATCATTGACACCTGTCCAATTACTCAACGTCTGGATGGCGCTGACGCTGGTGGCCCAGGAGGGAACGCTCGGTCCAGTGGAAGAAACTGTAACGTAGAGTGCGACATCGGCGACGCAAACAGCGCCCTGGTTGCCCCATGCCTTTACATGCAGCGTGTGAAAACCGGTTGCGGACGAGACGTTCGCCTGAATCCAGGTGTTATTCACGATGGCGGCATCAGGGCTGTTGTCGAAGGAGTAGCCCATCGCGGCAACCTGCTGCAAGGAACACGTAGAGGCATTGGCGGATAGAGTGAACGGCGATGAGACGCTAGTACCGTTGATTGGACTGCTGACGGTTACACTGGCAAACGCGGGCGCGGCCGCGCATGCAAGAAGCGAGGATAGAAGAATCAGATTTTTGCGCATGGACGTTCAGCTAACCCCTTGTCTGGTTGTTGGTTTATGTGCCGGGCTGCCGCGTGCTCACATGGCACGACGATCTAACCCACAATGAAGGCAGACAAAGGGAGGAATGGCGTCCTGAGCGGATTCAGGAGGGACAAAGCAGGGATGGCGGCTTTAGGCAAACTGCGACTCTGCGACCGCTCGTGTCTTCGACCCTCCCGCGACCAATCCTTGAGGCGGGACTTAACCGGGAAAATGTGAGGGAGTTGCTAGAGGCATCCTACACGCTTTCGCGGTAGAAGCAAGTATTTTTTGACCGAATAAGGCATCATTTGGCGCAAATGCCGCATCAAAGGCCGGCCCACGTAGAAAATTCACAAAATTCGTACGCGCAACCGGTAACAATTGCACGGACTCATTCGAGTTGCACGATAGGCATGCGCTCAAGGCAGGACGCCAAAGAGCGCCAGGGACGCTCGTCAGCCACCTTAGCTGCGTGAAGCCGGGCACCCGCATTTTCTCACTACGAGGCGAGCTGGTAGTTCGAGTTTTGCTGGTTGACGGTGAGCTGCTTGCTGACTCCGTTAATCAGCATGCTCGAGACATGGTTGGGGCCCCCGGGGATCCGTTCGAACTGGGCCGAGATTTTCACCGCGTCACTCGGGTCGTTCAAATAGCTCGAGACGTTGAAACTCTGGATGCCTTTCTGCTGGCGATTGAAGGTGAGCGATACCTGATCATTGGGCTTGAGATAGCTTTTGATCGTCATAGTGATCACACCTTCGCTGCCGGGCGCGAAGGAGATGTTGCCCTGCTGAAACGCTTGCTGTAAGGTATCGGGATCGAACTGCGCATACTGCTTCGCGAGGGCGGCAATTTGCTGCGCGTATTCCTCGAACTCCTCTTTCTTTTTCGCGACAACGTGCTGTTTCAATCGGCCGCCGCTGGGCGGGGCTGCTGCGGGCTGGGCGTTGACTTCCTGCTTCTGCTGCTGTCCGTCGGGACCGATCCTCACCAGATAGGTGTTGATCTTTTTTACCTCGCCCTTGAGGCTGATGGTCTGCGTCTCCTGCCATGAGTAGTGCGCGAGCTGCTGCTTGTTCGCGGCCTGCGATTGCTTGATCTCCTGCACTTTCTGTTGCATTTCGGGGTTTTGCGTGCCGGCGGGCTGGATAAAGGCCGCGAGCGTGAGGATGGCAGCAGCTCTGGAGAGAAGCGATGGGGATTGTCTGCGGGCAAAGGCGGTCACGGTTCCTCCTCGATCGTTACGAGAAATGGCCCACTGCGAAGACGATTAGAAATCCGGATTTTGGGCGATACAAAGCCCCAGATGAGGTTTGAGCCTGAAACGCCGTTTGTCAAGGATTTAATGCGGCTTCAGACCCAGCCGCCATCGATGATGTAGCCCTGACTGGTGATGGCAGAGCTGTCGTCGGCGACGAGGAAGAGGATGAGGCGCGCGACTTCTTCGGGCGTAAGGATGCGCTTGAGGGCCTGGTTGTGGAGGATTTCCGCCTTGTATTCCTCGGTGTACCAGAGGCGGCGCTGGCGCTCGGTGGCGATGGCTCCCGGGAGCACGGCGTTGACGCGAATGTTGTGCGGGCCGAGCTCGTGCGCGAGGGTCTTGGTGAGTCCCACGACGCCTGCTTTCGAGGCGATGTAGACGGGGAGTCCGATGCCGGGAATGAGCCAGCTGATTGAGCTGAGATTGACGATGGAGCCGCGGCCGGCGCGCTTCATGATGGGGATAACGGCCTGGATGGCGAAGAACTGCTGGCGAAGGTTGATGGCAGTGCAGCGGTCCCAGTACTCGGGCGTGACGTCTTCGGTGGCGTGGCGCGTGTCATTGCCGGCGTTGTTGACCAGCACGTCGATGGTTCCGAGGCGGGCGGCAATGTCGTTGATGGCAGCGGCGAGCGCGGCGATGTCCGTTACGTCGCAGTGGATGTAGATGGGAGGCGTGGGCACGTCTTTGAGGCTGGCGATGAGGTGCGCGGAGGCCTCGTCCTGAATGTCGAGGAAGGCGACACGCGAGCCTTGATGCGCGAAGTGCTCGACGATATGCTCGCCGATTCCGGTGGCTCCCCCCGTGACCGCCACGACGCGGTCGCGAAGGCTGGGGTAGGTGGCGTAGGTGGAAGATTCCTGGCTCATCGACGGTCAGAGGAGATTTCACCGCAAAGAGGCCAAGAACGCAAAGGATGCATTTACGGTTACCCCACTCAAGCCAACTCGGGCGTGAATGGGGCACCGTCGCTTGTCGCCGTGAGTTTACAGTGTGGGCACTGCGGACAGCAGCTCTTTTCCCTGCCTGACTTCAGTGGCCAGGATCGTATGCGGGCGTCCCGGATGCCGCTCGACGAATACCTGGGCGCCGATCTTCGCGAAGAGATCCGCCGACTGCTGCACCCTCTGCCAGGGCACGTGCGGGTCGGGATCACCCGAGCTGAAGAGGACGGGAGTTCCGTCGAGGCTGCCCGTGAGCGTGATCGGCTCATCCAGCGGTCCGATCAGCCCTCCTGTATAGGCGAGCAGAGCGGCATAGCGCTGCGGATGACGTCCCACGAACTCGGTGGCGAGACAGGCTCCCTGAGAAAATCCGACGATTGCGATGCGATCGGTCAGGATGCCGGCCCCTTTTGCCAGAGCGAGCGCGGCTTCCACTTTGCGAAGTGCAGAAGAGAGATATGGCTCGTTCTGGCGGCGCGGCGCAAGGAACGAGTTGGGATACCACATATGCCCGGCAGCCTGGGGAGCCAGCAGCGCGAATCGATCGTCTGCGATGGCCTCGCCCAAACTGAGAATATCTTCCGCCGAGCCTCCGCGGCCGTGCAGCAGGATAAGTGCTCCCGCTGCACGGTCAAGAGGCGTGCCCGCTCGTAGGATCGGCTGTGCCGCATGTGGATCAAGCATGGTCATCGTGACGCTCCTATCGTTTCGTCCGTGGCAGTCTCTTCCTTTGCAACTGCCGCTTTGTGCAAAGTGATGGGAAGAATCTGAGCCTCCATGGCGCTGCGATTCGGCTCGTACCACTCGGGGATGCGCAGTTCCTCTCCCAGGCTTTCGATTGGCTCATCGATCAGGAAGCCGGGGTTGTCCGTCGCCATCTCGAAGAGCACGCCTCCCGGCTCGCGGAAGTAGATCGAGTGGAAGTAGGTGCGGTCCTGCACGGGCGTGACCGAGAGATACCGCGCCAGGGTCCTGCGCCATTCGGCCTGCGCCGCGTCATCCGTGTTGCGGAAGGCGATGTGATGGACCGTGCCTGCGCCCATCCTGCCATGACGTGCTGCCGCATCGAGTTTGATATCGACGAACCGGCCGAGCGCGTATCCTTCAGGAGCAAACCGGATCAATCTTTCGTTTTCGGCGTTGCCCTCTTCGGCGACTTTGCGAAGGCCCATGATCTCGAGAACCGTCTCCGTATCTTCCAGGCTCCGCTCCAGCAACGTAACGCCGTAAAAGCCCTGAATCGCCTTCGATCCTGGGACATCCGAGTAGCGCGGAGCGGCTCCGGGATGCGCTTCTTCCTGCTCGACGAGTTCGATAACCATGCCGTCACGATCGCTGAAAGAAATGACCTGAGAGTCGAAACGCGTGTGCTCCTGAACGGCGATGCCGTTGGCCTTCAGCCGATCATGCCAGAATTCTTTCGAGCCGACCGGGATCGAGAATGCGGTTGCAATCACCTCGCCTGCGCCCATCTGTCCTTTCCTGGCATGCGGCCAAGGAAAGAAGGTAAGGATGGTGCCGGGCTTGCCCGTGTCGTCGCCGAAATAGAAGTGGTATGTGCCCGGGTCGTCGAAGTTGATGGTGCGTTTCACGAAGCGCAGGCCAAGCACCTGGGTGTAGAAGTCCAGGTTACGCTGTGGATCGGAAGCGATCGCTGTTACGTGATGTAGACCGGCAATTGGCGTTTTCATTGTGATTCCCTTCTGCTGTTCGCGTTGGTTTCGCCATCCCCTGCTCTGAATGGCGCGTTGTCTTTGGCTTAACTTGCTGTCTTCGCGGATGCGTTCCGCTCTGCCTCATGAATGGCGGTGGCGTGCAGGCCAAGCTTCTTCAGGACGGCGTAAGCCTGTTCCATTTCTTTCTCGTTGAGGACCGACACCCACGTCTGCAATTCGGCCAGGTGGTCTGCTGAAACCTTCTTAATGAGCTTTCTGCCTTCGCGCGTCAGTTCGAGGACCCTCGCGCGCCGGTCATGAGCGTCCGCCTTGCGGACGATACATCCTTTCCTCTCAAGCCGATCTACGGCTGCTGTCATGGATCCGCTGGCGAGCAGCACTTTCACCTGAATCTCGCCGATCGTCAGAGGCCCCTTGTTGAGCAGCGCCTCAAGGATCATGAAGTCGCTCAGCCCCAATCCTGCATTCGCGACGCTGCGTTCGACCAGGAGGCTCAATGACTTGTGGCATCGCGCCAGGACCACCCAGAGTTGCCCGGCATTTGGCTTCTTCGACATTCAGGTTCAGCTCCTTGAAGACTCGCCGTGCAGCCTTTTCGCCGCACAGTGAGTAGATGCAATATCCTTATCTAAGGATTCTTTTCGCCGAGATATTGTGGATGGATTGCTCCGAGATCAGGGTTTGGCCGCCCTGGCGAGACGGTTTGTGGTAATTCGCAAGTTAATGCCTGATTGCTATGGCGGCCAACCCGACCTTTTCGGCCGTCGGTCGGAGTGTTGCGAAACGTCAGTATTGCCGGTCATACGTCCAGAATGTCGGCTTGCGCATCGTCCAAACAATTTACCGCTCGGAAATGGCTGGGAGTCCAGAGGGATTGCCCCTGGCCGGCGTGCCAAATCGCTGGAGGTTCAGCCGATCGGTGCCTTCCTCGATCAGGTAGAATTTGTCGGCCTCCACATTGCGGAATGTTTGTTGCAGACCGCTGGGCCACTTGACCTCGACGGTTTCGGCACGAGCGGTTTTTCCCAAGCCGAAATTCGCCCGCAGATCGCTCTGCGAAAGATAGCTTCCGCCGCCTTCAATTTCCCGAATCTGCGAAACGCCGCCGGCTACAATCCGTATCCGGGCCCCCATAGCGTCACGATTGCTCGTAGTGCCCACGAGCTTGAAATTCAGGAAGTGATTCCCGTTGCCGCCGCTGTTGTGCAGTAACAGAGGCGCATCTCCATTGTTAGCGACCACAACATCGACGAATCCGTCATTATCAAAGTCCAGAAACGCGACCCCGCGACCAACATAAGGGGTCTGAAATCCGCTACCCGCGGACGTGCTCATATCCACAAACTTGCCGTTGTGTTCGTTGTGAAACAGGGAGTTCAGTTGCTTGTAGTGAATTCCCTGGGCGGTTCGCTCAACTTCGGGATAAACGTGACCGTTAGCTATAAAGATATCGAGCCAGCCGTCGTTGTCGTAGTCGAAAAAACCTCCTCCAAAGCTCAGGACGTCATGAGTGGCGCGCATGATTCCGGACTGGTTGCTGACATCGTCGAAGAAGCCTTTGCCATCGTTCTGCCAAAGGTGGTCGGAGGATCGCTGAAAATCAGAGATGTACAGATCAAGCCAACCGTCGTTATTAAAGTCTCCCAGCGAGATACACATCGCGGCCATGACGCCGCCTTGTTCGTTAAAAGCCATGCCGGTGGGCGCAGCTATCTCCTCAAAAGTGCCATCATGCCGGTTATGGTAAAGATAGGCCCTTAGCCCATCGTTAGCGACGAAGAGGTCGGGCCAGCCATCGTTATCATAATCAGCGACGCCCACCGAAAGGTTTTTTCCCTCAGGCTGATAGATTTTGGCTTTGGCGGTAACGTTGGTAAAGGTTCCATCGCCATTGTTATGGTAGAGGGCGTCGGGACTGCCACGGTAAGCACTGGGGGGACAACTGCTTTGTACTCCGGCCAAGTCGCAATAACGCTTGTCGCCCAGTTCGACGTAACTGCCGACGTAGAGATCGAGTCGGCCATCGCGATCATAGTCAAAGAATGTCGCTCCCGAATGAAATGCTCCTGACTCTGTGCCTGCAACTCCGGCCTTGTCGGTTACGTCGGTGAACGTTCCATCTCCGTTGTTGTGGTAGAGAACGTTGCGGCCGTATTGGGTAACGAACAGGTCGGGAAAACCATCGTTGTCATAGTCACCCCAGACACATCCCAACCCGTAACCAGTACCATGCACGCCAGCTTTTTCGGTGACATCAGTGAATGTGCCATCGCCATTGTTGCGATAAAGCGCGTTGCGAACCGAGATGCTGCGGTTGTAAAGATCGCGCCCATTTACAAAATAGATGTCGGGCCAACCGTCACCGTCAAAGTCGGCCACACAGACTCCGGGGCCAAACTCCTCCCGGTTGATCGAGATGCCGTTGTTGCCCTTAAAGTGGATAAACTTGATGCCGGCTGCTGCGGTAGAGTTCGTGAACTCAATGGGAATCGGCTGCTGGGCCTGTGCGGGGCTTGAAATGCGGAGCGAGGCAGAAAGCAGGCACACGAAGAAGAACATGCCAAACTTAACCGTCAGGCACCGGGAGGTCGAATACAACGCGTTTATCACCGTGGGAGCCTTCCAGATTAAGTCTTCTACCAGCCAATCTACTTGTTGTGGCGCTGCTCTGGAGCAACCGGTTCCTGGGGACAGTTCTTGCACTCCCCAATCTTGCCTCTAAGCGCCGAATGCGGCAAGAAATCTTGGGAACTTAAACGAAGCCCGCGCGCTGCTGTAAGTGGCGCCAACAGGCGTGGGTGTTGAAAAAGTCAGCGTGTTTTCTGCGACTTCGGATCGACTGTGTTCTTAGACGAGGCGGCGTTGTCATCGCCCGTATTCAAAGGGTGGCGTGAACGAGAGATGTTGTCGGTCCAGTCAGGAATCTGACCAGT
>JAFAKX010000050.1 GCA_019234945.1 Silvibacterium sp. | reverse complement strand
GTTTCGAAACGGCATTGGCGGCAACATAAAGCGCAGGCGTCGAATAGAGCACGACTTTGAATCCGAGTTTCTGCAGTTCGGCTACGGAGAGTATCGGGGTCTTGCCGCCGTAAATCAGGTTCACCTGTTTGTGGCCTGGCACTTCGTTACCGACACGCTTCAGCGCATCGAGAGATGCGAGTCCATCGAGGAGAGTTACATCGGCTCCCGCGGCATGAAAGACTTTGGCCCTCAAAATTGCCTCATCGAGGGACGGGGCATCAGTGCGGGCGATAATACAAAGTTTCGTTTGGCGCGCCTTGAGAGCGGATTCCAGCTTGCGCATGTACTGATCCAGCGGTATGACTGCCTTATTGGCGCTATGCCCGCAGCGCTTAGGAAACACCTGGTCTTCGAGTGTCATTGCGGCTGCGCCGGCAGACTCCAATTCGTACACCGTGCGCACTACATTGTCTTCGTTACCGTAACCGTTGTCGGCATCGACAACGAGTGGAATGCGCACGGCGTTAACCACATTCCTCGCTGCCAGCGCCGTTTCCGTGAGACTTGTCAGCCCAATATCGGGATTTCCGAAAAGGCTGGCAGCGATACCGTAGCCGCTAAGGAAAATCGTTTGGAAACCGGCTTCCTCGAGTAGCATCGCGCTCAGGACGTCGTAACACGCAGGCATTTCGATTGCGTCCGGTCGATCCAGAAGCTTACGAAATCCGTCTGCCATTTTGGTAATTGAAGAGTTCATTGCATTCCTTATGTCAAGTCGAATTAGACTAGTAGCAGCTCGCACTCTGCCGCAGTCAAAAGTGAAAGTCCTTAAGGGGCTGTTAACAAACTCCAAAAGAAAACCAAGAAAAATCCAAAGAGGGTTGAGACTCAGCATGGCACTGAATTCAAAGTACTTTTGCGACTTGGCAACCCTTGTGCCACCGCAGGACACTCCCACCCCCCGATGATGATCCGGCGCGTGAATGGCGCAGGAGGATTTGCAACGTCGCGGAGCGGTTGAGCGCAAGCCGCGGCAGATGTAGCTCTGCAGTGAATCAGCGGTTCTCGCTTCGGATTTGTGCAGGTGAGAGGGTAAGAGCAAGAACGCGCGCCGGGTGGTTCCTTTGACCGATCGGGCCGCTGCGATGCAGCGGGAGCGCATGGAGACCAGTTCTGCGCCGTTTGGCTTTGCCAACCGCGAGGGAAAGTCTTACCTCGTCACATCGCTGAATCAAATGCACCGGGATGCTTTCGCGCAAGGTAAACGGGAAGCGAGTTCCCATGTTGCATGGGGATTTTTGTCTTGCACTCTCTTCGCCATACAATGCTGACTAGGCTCGGTGATCGGGAGTGGATGCGTTCACGATCATGCGGATTGCAGGGCACAGCAGCATAGTCATTTCGCAACGATAGATCCATCCGACACCTGAGGCAGTTGGTCGAAATCGAGCCGAGCTATCCGCTACAGTTTCCGCTACACTCGGAGAGTGGGTTGCTGTAAGTCATTGAAGGGCCTGTAGCTCAATGGTCAGAGCAGGGGACTCATAATCCCTTGGTTGGGGGTTCGAATCCCTCCGGGCCCACCATACGAATCAACAACTTACAAGCCGAAGCCATCTTCACATCACCAGCGTGTGACGTTTCGGTCCACATCTTGAGCAGCGTCACGTCATCAAAGACTCCGCTTCCCTGCCGGGCACCCAGGACACTTTTTCGACAGCCTGCTGAGCGAGGGAGATAGTCTTTTCCCGCTCGCCTTCGACGAAACAGTAATAAGTGATCGATGCAAGAAACAGGAAGAGCTTTGATCTCAATTTCGACGGACATCTTGAGACTAACTATTTCGGTTATCCGCCTTGCGTCGGCATCAAGCTGGACCCCTCTCGGCGGCTTTTGTGCGGATTTCATGCCGCCGCGTTTCCGCCTCAAAAAGCTTGCAGCAAAGGCGCTTGCCGCGGCAGCGTCGCCATGCCATCAAGCGCTTTCTTCGCCATCATCGTTTGTACGGTTTGCTGCGTCTTTTGCGTTGAATCCCTCGTTGAATCGACCACGAATTGATTTGATTCGCCTGTAGGCAGGCCCTTGCATTTGCACCGCCCAATATTTAATCGCAACTTGCCGAGTGGTGCTGCAACGAAAACTAAACTGACCGGCGAATCTGTTACTGCTATGCCGCCTTACACTCTTCGCATGCCTCGCGGTGCTGATGAAACACCAGCATGGATTTGATCACTGCGGACTGCAGGTCGCGGGTATCCTCGTCTCCGGCGTTCTTCACCGCTCTTACTGCATCCTGAAGAAATGCGTGAGCGAGGGCCTGATCGACTTCGCACAAGAGGAAATCTTTCTCCAGAACAATCGGATCACTGATATTCATGGCTACTCTATTTTCTCAACCTCATGAGCGCTGCGGCTGAAAAATCGTATGAATCGTGGGCCAGCTCCACTGATTCTTTGACTGCCTGGGCCTCGAAACGACTCTCACCTTTGCCTGTTTTTTCTCTCGCGAGCCGGATGCCGGCGATGACGTCGGGTTTCGAGCGCAGCGCGTCGACGAGCTTGCTCCGCATCTGGCCGGAGGTGTCGATGGCAACCCGTCCTGAAATCGAAACGCTCGCGCCCATTGGCCGCTGTCAGGTCACCGATCAAGCCCGCTTCGATCTGAAGTTTCCAGAAATCGTGGGAGCAAATGTTGTCACACGTGTGCTCCCTCAGTCACGCGCTGTCGAAACAAGGCTCGGCGGAAGTTCCGACGCGGCATCTTTGCCTAGCGGGCTTTCCGCTGAGCTGATACGCAGTCTCCAGATCAGGAGCAGCGAGGCCACCAAAGGTACGGCAAGGTAGATACCTACAATTCCACCAACCTCGGCACCGGCCAGCACGGCGAAGATTACGGTCAATGGATGGATTTCCAGCCTGTGTCCCAGGGCCCGCGGCAGGTTGAAATAGTCCTGGGCTACTCGCCACAAAAGCAGCAATACGATCATCCATACCCAGTGCAGATCGTTGACCATGCCAACACCGATGATCACCGCCGCGGTGCTCATCCAGCCGATGACCGGAATGAATTCGAGCATTCCCCCGAAAACGCCCAACGCAATTGCGTGCGGAAATCTGAAGATGAGCAGAACTATCGTGTAAAACGCCAGCGAAAAGAGGCAGAGAAGAACCTGCGCCCGGATGTAGTTGGCCAGCATGGCGTGTATCTGGTACGCGATTATCCTGGCAGGATGCCGATGCTTCTCAGGAAAGAGCATTTGTAGGGCGGCCTCCACAATGCGATTGCCGTCTCGCAGCAGGAAGATGGCCAATATGGGAATCAGCGCCAGCCATCCGACGATTTGTGCGGCCTGCGAAAGTGAGTGGTCCAGCCACTTCAGAAGACCCTGAGAATCCTCCCTATGCCGAACCAGCACTGTTCTGAGTCGCGCTTTCTGTTCATCGTTCCAGCCGTACTTGTCGCCAATGTCGGCCGCGATCTCGCCGGTTGACACGCGATCAAGGATAATCGGAACCTGGTCGACTGCCTTCACTGTGTTTCTTACAACAGCCGGTGCGAAGTTATAGGTGGCCAGACCGATCAGGATCAGTACCCCGATATACGCCTCGATCACGGCCGCTCCTCTCAGATCCCTGAAAAACAGAGAGTGAAGCTGCAGAAATTTAACCGCGGGGTTCATCAGATAGGCGAAGAAGACCGACAGCGCGAACAAAAGAATGACACGCCTGGCACCGTAAGCGATCGCGCACACAGCCGCGAAGAGCAGAATTGTCAACAGAACGTTCGTCGTGCGGCGCTCGGGAAATTCCATCTTCAGATCATCTGCCATCGGCTGAAAATTCGTGTCGGAGGAGCGAGCGCACCTTTCGTACATGCGCACTCAGTCCTTCTCTCAGCATTTCTTCTACCAATCGCCGACGGCCATCCGAAAGGCGGATGATAACGAAACTGTCATTGTTTGTCACTTGCCAATCTTTCGATTCGATCTCAAACTCGCCATCCTTTGTTTTCAACCGCTCTGACCGGCTTGTCTCTGGAAGCTGATTTGCTCTGGTACAGACCGCAAAGCCGCGACAAGCAGTCACGGAGCGGATCGTCCACTTATGAAAATCCTTGTGCTGAATTCGGGATCCAGCGTGACATCCTTGCGGCGATGACCGCAAGGGAATGACAGAGCGAAGCTGCATTCGCGATCTTCGTGCATCGCCTGCAAGCTTGGGTTTCTCGGACTGAAATTGGATCGCACAGCGAATGAACAAACTTTCTGGACCGGGATATCGCGACCCAGGATTCGCGCCCGCATCCTCGTAATTCGAGCAGAGGAGGACTGGGCAAATTGCGGCGGAATGCTGGAAGCCCGTACGCGCGAGCGAGAGCAGCCAGAAAACCGAAGAAACATCGGAAGGAGCAGGTCTTGTGCGCCGTTAAGGAGTCCGTCACTTGCTAAATTTTCGGCACGCGATGAACCCGCCGTGCACGAGACACACTAACGGCGACGAGAGAATTGGCGCTTTACGAGGCCTTGGGCAAGTTTCCATTGGTGATAATGGCCAACTTCCAGCGCATATAAGAGTTGGTCATTGAAGTGCTTAGAACTCAAGCAGGCACCGCACAGGCTTGTAAAAGGTCGAAGGGTTTTGACGGTGCGTTTTGTTACCAGGAGCTACCGTGCTTTCCAAATGTGCGAATCCTGTCTGCCTATCCGAGTTCCTCTACCTGCGGCAGGGAAAGTTATTCGAGGTAGAAGCTCACTTTTTTGGGGCTCCTTCAAGGCGCGAGTATTACTGGCTCTGCGACCAATGTGCGGTGAAGGTCGCCCTGTGCTTTGACTGGGAGGCAGGCATGATTGCTGTTTCCGCGTCCCGGTCAACGGGGCACAGAAGGATGTCAACTATCCCCCAATCTTCAGAGAAGGCGATCTTCGGAGCAATAAGGGTTCTCATTCGGCCATTCAGGCCGCTGTCGGCCATGAGGAACTCAGCAGATGAGGGACATGGCGTGGACTGAATCGGGCCAACACACTGGCCGCACCGATTTGTCTCTGACACCCGGCGGAGAGCGAAACGCGAAGCAGCTCGAGGAGCGCTTGAAGGGCACGATGTTTACCGTACATTCCTTTTCGCTGGCAAAGCTGCCCCCGCCTACCGGCTGGCTAAGCTGATCATAAAGTTCATCAACAATCTGGCGGCCACGATTGACCGTGATCCGGCAGTACGCAACCGCCTCAAGGTTGTCTTTGTTCCCGAATACAATGTCACGCTGGCCGAACGGTTGATTCCGGCAAGCGATGTATCCAACCAGATTTCAACCGCCGGATACGAAGCCAGCGGAACAAGCAACATGAAGTTCATGATGAACGGAGCCTTGACGCGCGACGGCGCGACGATCGAAAAGAAGCAGGAGAGGAAAACCTCTTCCTGTTTGGGCTCACGGTAGAACAAGTTGAGGGCAGCCGCAGTTGGTACAGCCCATACTGGCACTATGAAAATGAGCCGGAAATCCGGGCTGCTCTCGATCTGATCTTCTCCGACCACTTCAGTCCTGACGAACCTGGGGTGTTTGCGCCGCTGCGCGAAACACTTCTCACGCAGGACGATCACTACATGCACCTGGCGGACCTGACCTCTTATTTTGAGGCGCAGGAGAAGCTCAGCTTGTTGTACGCCGATCCTCAAGCCTGGGCGCGCAAAGCGATCCTGAATGTTACGAGCTCCGGCAAGTTTTCGAGTGATCGCGCGATTGCGGAATACGCATCTGATATCTGGAAGGTGGAACCATGCCCGGTAGAATATCTACAAGATTTACGCTGAAAGCTTTGAGAGCGAGCCACACCTGAACGCTATCGTCAGTGAAGCCCAGGAGATAGTTAACAATGCTCTACGCTCGCCAGGAGCCGGGCAGTGAGTAGCTCTGCCGAAGAAATCCAGGTTCCTCCGTTTCCACCGGAGTACCGCGCCTCCGGCTTGCTGCTGCACGTAACGTCTTTGCCATCTCCATACGGGATTGGCGATCTGGGCCCTTCGGCATTGGCATGGATCGATCGTCTTCATGATGCCGGGCAGCAATGGTGGCAGGCACTGCCGATTGGCCCGACGGGCTACGGAAACTCCCCCTATCAATCACTTTCTTCCTTTGCAGGAAATGCCTTGTTGATCAGCCCTGAATGTCTCATCTCAGATGGCTTACTGCAGGCGAGCGATTGCGAGCCAAACTTTCCGCCGAACGTGGTCGACTACTCTCGCGTTACAGCGTTTAAGTACCAATTGCTTGAAAAAGCATGGATGAACTTCAGGGCTGGCAAGCGTGAAGATTTGCGTCTCCCTTACGAAGAGTTCTGCACTGATCAGGAAAGTTGGCTCGAGGACTACGCTCTATTCCGAGCCTTGAAATTTAAGTATCACGGCGCTTACTACCTCGAGTGGCCCGCAGAGTTAGTTCAGCGCAGACCAAAAGCTCTGGCAGACGCGCGGCGAGAGATGGCAAGTCAAATCGATCAGGTTCGCTTCGCGCAATTTCTGTTGTTTCGCCAGGCCGATCGGCTCAAGGACTATGCCCACTCCAAGGAAGTGGCCCTGATCGGGGACCTGCCATTCTTTGTCTCCCCGGACTCGAGCGATGTTTGGGCGAATCCTGAGTTCTTCCTGCTCGACGAGCATCGTCATCCACGCTTTGTTGCCGGAGTTCCTCCCGACTATTTCAGCGCGGATGGACAGCTATGGGGCAATCCCGTTTACAACTGGGATGCTGTTCGCGCTACCGGCTATCGCTGGTGTATCGACCGGCTACGTGCACTGCTGGCTCACGTGGACCTGATTCGACTTGACCATTTCCGGGGCTTCGCGGCAGCATGGCACGTCCCAGCCGGTGCGCCAACGGCGCAGTCTGGACAATGGGTGTCGGGTCCGGGCGCGTCGTTCTTCCAGGCCGCGCAGAATGAGCTGGGCCGCCTTCCCTTTATCGCCGAAGACCTGGGGGTCATTACGGCCGATGTGCAGGCACTGCGAGATCAATTCCGCGTGCCAGGAACTCGAATTTTGCAATTTGCTTTTGATGGCCACCCTGACAACCCGTATCTGCCGAATAACTTCGTCCACAATACCGTCGTTTACACCGGCACGCATGATAATGCCACGACTCGCGAGTGGTACGAGGAGCTGCCAGCTGATCAGCCGCAGAACCTGTGGAACTATCTCAATCGCGCTGCCGAAAAGAATGCGGCAGCAGCAGCGCCGGCGCTGATAGGCCTGGCGTGGGCTTCGCCCGCAGCACTCGCGATGGCTCCGTTGCAGGACGTACTCAATCTTGGCAGCGAAGCTCGAATGAATGTGCCTGGACACGCCGATGGAAACTGGCGCTGGCGTTTCACTGAGGAGCAGCTTTCCGTCCCGGTCTTTCAGTGGTTGCATGAGCTGACGGCATCCTCGAACAGATTGCCTCGTCAAATCGATCCGCATAAGCCATAGCCGCATCCGCATGCGGCGCCGAATCTCTCCCTATTCTTTTCTCCTTCGATCGCCCCCGCTGCGGTTGCTGAAAACAATCTGGAGCGGGGCCAGAACCAGATTGTCGCATTCATGAAGACCATGGCTGATGGCTATGTACTGCACAAGAAGTGATATGGTTTCAGCGACGCTGCGTATCGTTAGTTTGACGTGCGTTAGCCTACGGCAGTGGAGTTAGCTGAAAGAGGTGCGCCATGAGATACGAGTTTCTGATTGAGACTTATGAGACGGAGCGCGTCAAGGTAGTCAGCGCATGGAGCATGTTCACTGACCAGGACCTCCCGATCCGACCTCACCCCACTGATACCCGCGGACGAAGTCTCCACGAGCATATGGTGCATCAGTGTGTCAGCGAAGATTTCTGGTTTCGGACAATGCTAGACATTGACGTCGGAGCGCCGCCCTTACCAAAAGATGAGACCAGACTAGAGTTCATGCGGCAATACGCGGAAGACAGTGGAAAGCGTCTGGCGGTGCTGCGGGACAAGGACGAGACGTGGTGGGAAGGAGAGACGACGTTCTTCGACGTGCGTAGATCGCGCGCCTGGGTTATGACTCGCCGCATGACCCATACCGCACATCATCGCGGGCAGCAGTTGGCCCTTCTTCGCATGCTCGGGCGTGAGGAATACAGCAATTATGGCCCTACAGCAGATACGGGTGGCCTGATGCAAAACAACGCGCCAACGGTCTACCCTTATCCAAGCCTGGAGGCGCTTTTCGAGGGTGAAGCCGGCGGAGGAAGGAAGAGGGCACTGCCCGGTCCAGGACAACAGTCGGTGACAGAATGGCCGGCTGTGAAAAAGTGATGGCGGGTTGCGTTTGCGAGTACCGGGGGACTAGACGATGCAAGGGAAACCGTGGACGCGGCGCCAGGTTTTGAGTTCGGGCGCGCGGATTGGGGCCGGGGCTTCGCTGGCCGGACTCGGGTCGAACGCGCTGGCGCAGTTTCCTCCGCTGGAGCCGCTTGGCGACCCTCGCGTGAGCGTGATCACTACGACCGAATCCGCTGCATGGCAGCCGGGCAATGTATACAAGCCGGCATTTCGCTGGACGCTTCTCAACCTGAATGTCGATCCCGCCCGAACGCTCGGGACCAAAACAATCGAGGGTTTTGGTGGATGCTTCAACGAACTCGGCTGGACGTCGCTCCAGGCTCTCAGCGAAGGTGACCGCGAGAGCGTGCTGCGCGAGCTTTTCGATCCGACAGCTGGAGCGCGTTTCACCTATTGCCGAATGCCGATCGGCGCGAACGATTTCGCGACCGATGCATATAGCTACGATGACACCGCCGGCGACTTCGATCTGCGCCATTTCAGCATCAACCACGACCGAAATACGCTGGTGCCGTTTATTCAGGCCGCGCTTCGCCATCAGCCAAAGCTGAGGATATGGGCGTCGCCATGGAGCCCTCCGGCGTGGATGAAGCGCAATCACTTCTACGCTGAGGCGAAGGCCTATCCAGGCATGCGCGAGAACGGCATACGCCCTGACCAAGTGGGGCACGAAGGCGAGGATATGTTCATCCAGGAGCCTCGCTATTTCGAGGCCTATGCACGCTATTTTGGCCGCTTCATCGATGCTTATCGGGATCAAGGGATTCACGTGGGGATGGTGATGCCGCAGAACGAATTCAACTCGGCGCAGAATTTCCCGAGCTGCACCTGGACGCCCGAAGGGCTGGCGCGCTTTCTGCATTCTCTGGGTCCGGAGATGGAGCGGCGTGGCGTGGAGATCTTCTTCGGAACGATGGAGCGGGGCAATCCGCGGCTGCTCGAAACCGTGATGGACGACACTGAAGCCGCGCGGTATATCAAGGGCGTAGGTGTTCAATGGGCGGGGAAAAACGCGCTGCAGGCGATTCATCAGGAATTCCCGTCCCTGATCGTCTTCCAGTCTGAGCAGGAGTGCGGCGACGGGTCGAACAGCTGGAGCTACACGGCCTACTGCTGGCAGCTCATGAAGCATTATTTCCGCAGCGGCGCAACCGGCTACATGTACTGGAACATTTCCACCGCGCAGGGCGGAATGAGCACGTGGGGGTGGGCGCAAAACTCGCTGGTGAGCGTCGATACAGGGGCCAAGAAGTATCGCTTCAATCACGATTACTATCTGCTGAGGCACCTCACGCATTTTGTGGATGTCGGCGCCCGTACGCTCGATACGACAGGAACGTGCGACGATGCGCTGGCGTTTGCGAATCCCGATGGCTCGGTGGTGCTGCTGGTGCGCAATGAGATGCCGTATCCGCAGCTGATTGAGGCCAACGTTTCTGGGCGCGCGGCTACGGTCGAACTGCCGGCAGATTCCATCGGAACGCTGGAGCTGAAGGCGTAGACAGCCACATTGGATAACATTGGACCGTGGGCTCTCTTCTTGAAATTAAAAATCTGACGATCCGCTTCGGCTCGAAAGTGGCTGTGGATGATCTAAGCCTGCGGATTGGGCAGGCTCAGGTACTGGGGCTGGTCGGCGAGTCCGGCTCGGGCAAATCCGTAACGGCGCTGGCGGTGCTGCGACTGCTGGATGCCGCGCGGGTCGAGGGCGCGATTCGCTTTGACGGGACAAACCTGCTGGCTCTTGGTCCTGAAGCGATGCGAAAGCTGCGCGGCCGCGACATCGCGATGATCTTTCAAGAGCCAATGACCGCGCTGAATCCTGTGATGTGCGTTGGAGAGCAGATTGCCGAGGCTGTGCGCGCGCACAATCCAGGGCGATCGCGGAGCGAGGTGCGCGACTCGGTGCTGCAGGCGATGGAATCGGTCGCTATTCCTGATCCGGCACGGCGCTACCGCGATTACCCGCACCAGTTTTCGGGCGGGCAAAGGCAGCGAATCATGATTGCGATGGCGATCGCCAACCGGCCACGGCTGCTCATTGCCGATGAGCCTACAACGGCCCTCGATGTGACGGTCCAGAAACAGATTCTCGAGTTGCTGGCGGACCTGCGTGAGCGCTTCGGGCTTACGATGCTGTTCATCTCGCACGATCTGGCGGTGGTATCCCAGGTGGCGGACCGGGTCGCCGTGATGCGGCATGGCTTGTTACTCGAGGAAGGGCCGCGGGAAGCGGTATTTCACAAGCCTGTGCACTCCTACACGAAGGCGCTGATGGGCGCGGTCCCGACGATGTCGACCGATATTGCGCGGCCGCTCGCGGTCGTAGAAAAGGCTCGGGAGTCGGCTGTCCTGCCGCTTAGGGAGTGTTCGCCGGGGCACTGGGTGCGTTCGACTGCGTAAAATTACGCCAGCTTGGCGCTTTGCATCGATGCTGAGTAGGACTAGATTGTTATGTGGCCGGTTTGCCGGCTGATCCAGCGGTTTTTATAAATGCGTGCCCTCATCGTTTCCGATATCCACTCCAACCTGCAGGCGCTGAATGCTGTGCTTGAGGCCGCTCCGCAACACGATGTGGTGTGGAACCTGGGAGACGTGGTGGGATACGGCGCCAACCCCAATGAGGTGATCGACCGGGTGCGTGAGGCTGGGATCGTCTTCGTGCGCGGGAACCACGACCGGGCCTGCTCGGGATTGACCGGGCTCGAAGAGTTCAATCCGATTGCCGGAAGAGCGGCGCGATGGACGCGAAACGTGCTCTCGGCCGAGCACATTGAATGGCTGAGGCATATGCCGTCCGGGCCAGTCATGCCCGACGGACCACAAGTAAGTTGCGTGCATGGTTCCCTGCTCGATGAGGACGAGTACGTGATGACCCTGCGCGATGCGTGGGCTCCGCTGCACGAGGCCCAGACCCGGATCAACTTCTTCGGGCACACCCATCTGCAAGGGGGGTTCGCGACGAACGGCCACGAGTGGTTCCGGCTGACGCCGCGCTATCACTCCCACACCCAGGCCGAGGAGTTTGAGCTGAAGCTCCGCGACAATGTGCGCTACCTGGTGAATCCGGGGTCAGTGGGCCAGCCGCGCGACGGCGATTGGCGAGCCGCCTTCGCAATTTACGACGATGCGCAGATGACCGTGACCTTCTGCCGCGTGCCCTATGATGTCCGGCTTGCACAGGCATCGATCATGCAGGCAGGCCTGCCGGATCGGCTGGCAACTCGCCTGCGCGACGGCCGCTAGAAGCGGCCATCCGAAATTCAAACGAGGTCAGCGCTGCGAGAGCTGTTGCCCGGAGCGCTGCGAGACCTCGATATCGATACGATTGTCTTTGGGAAAGGTGAGGTCCTTTCCGTGACGTAGCCAGCGCCGGTAGACGGACACGCCTGCCCCATAGAAGCCGATGCCAGCTGCCAGATTCCGAGAAGCCGCCGTTATGCCGACTACCCTGCCGATCAGGCCCATTCCATTCGAGCCCACGGCTGCGCCCCCCTGCGCGCTCCAGTCGTCAGAAAGAGGGCGGCTGGCCAGCGCCGTCAGGATAAGCGGGACAATGACCTTGCCTTGCTGCTGCGACTGGACACCTCCTTCCGAGTCCATCTTGAGCGACGCGCCGCTCTTCGCCTCCATGCCGTTCAGAGAGCCGGTGATCTGCTCCTGAGTACCACTCGGCATCTGAAGCTGGCGGAAATCGAAACGCAGCTTGCCGTCCCGATGGAAAGACTTTGCTGGATTGGCCCGTGTGACCCTCCCGATGAGAACGGCGCCCTGCGGAACGATGAGGGAGTGGTCTGCGCCGAACACCGGCTCCGTTACAGTCGCCTGAAACTGCTGGCCAACTTTGGCGTTCGCCGAGCTTAACTCTTCATCGAGGTACGCATGCAGCTCGAGATTCTTCTTGTCGGAAGAATCAGAGACTGAGAGTGGATGCCCAATCGGGTTCCCTGCGTTCACCGCGTTTGCGGGTGGGCCGGGGACTGTTACGGGTTCGCGAAGCTCACAGGTCCACGTCGTGCCCTGCTGGATTCGCTCCGGGTGATACGGTAGCTGCTTGTAGAACAGCTGGACCATACGGTCGCCAAGGCCGGGCGAGAACAGAGCTTCCCTGGTCGATGAGATCCAGCCCTTCACCGATTCGACACCCATGGCGATGAGGGTGGAGGGCTTGCTCGCTGATGGAGTGAGGTGGATCGCCGGCGCACCATCGGACGAAGGCGTGGTGGAAAGAGGGACCTTTGTGCCATCGGCAAGAGTCGCACCGGTAAATGTCACCGTCGGCTTGTGATAGGGAGTGAAATCCACATTTAGCCGAGCATCGTTTCGGAGGTCGCGGTCGGGCTCCAGGCTGACGACGGATCCCTGGAGACGGGCACCCTCGGGCAGCGCCAGTTTGTTGTTCGCGTAAACGGGATGCGCCAGCGTCGCCTCGACCGGCTGCCCCAATTTCATCGGAATGTGCCGGCTGAGCTTCGCCTCAATAGGTGTGCCGGCGGGGATAATCAACTCGCCGGATTTGTCGTCCTGGCACAGCGCCGGACGCGCAACTCCCAGAAAAAAAATGAAAAATGAACCCAAGAGGAAAGGGAACGCCCGCCGAGCGAGCAGGTGGCGCTCTTGCTTCCGCAGGATATGCGATGTGAACAAAATGTCCCTCCGCCTTGCCGCCATTCTACGCGCGAAGGATGAACTGTGTCTGGACCGCTCATTACCTCGTTGAAAGGATGGCGATTGCGGCTCCACCACTGCTTTTTCGGCGCAAACCGCGTCGCGGCAAACGCGCCGGGTCAACACTAAAGGGACGCCCCGGCGCCGGCTACTTCTCGACTTCGACGCCTCTCCAGAAGGCAATATGATTCTTGATGTTACGGGCAGCCGGCTTGGGATCGGGATAGTACCATGCCGCGTCCTGATTCTCCTGCCCATCAATCAATAGCGTGTAATATCGGGCCTGCCCCTTCCATGGGCAAGTCGAGGTCGTCGAGCTGGGTCGCAGATACTCCCGCTTCACGGAACTCTCGGGAAAATAGACATTTCCCTCAACTGTTTCAACCTTATCGCTTTCCGCAACAACCTTGCCGTTCCAGACTGCCTTCGCCATTGAGTAATACCCTTCCTCTCCACCGTATTAGGGTGGTCAGCCTATACACATTAGCAGATGCGGAGGCATCGCGTCCCGGTGCGCTACGAGCTGATCCCGGAAGAAAACCTACTTCTTGTCGGAGTTGGCCAGCATGCCGGCCAGGGTCTTTGACATCCCCTCTACCTTCGCCTTGGCCGTTGGAGACTGCTCAATGACCAGGCTCAGCTTCGCGAGGAAGGTGGGCATCTTCTGCCGGATCTCGGGAAGGATCGGCAGAAACTTGGCGTAGAGAAAGAAGGGCTCGGAGTTACAGTCGACGAACAGATCGCCGTTGAGGGCGCCGTGAAGGACAAAGGCGGCCGCCATCTCCCAATAGCTGGTCACCTGCCGATACCAGGCATTCTCCTGCGAGCCGCGGGCGTTGGCCACGGCGAAGAACTCTTCGGCTGTCCTGGGAAAAAACTTGCCCGTGATCCAGGCGCGCGCCTCGCGCATCGTTGCCTCAGTGCGCAGCTCGTACAGCCTGAGGATCAGTTCAGCATCGGCGGTGGTGGCGAGAGTCGTCTCGAACATGGCATTCTCCGGCTGAGTGTATCGCGAGCGGCGTCTTCGAGGCGAATTACTTAGGCTACAGGCTGCTCAACGAGCGGCCCGTGCGTCTTTGCAGTCGGAGCCGTAGTAGCCGCGGCAGGAACAGGGGCGTCTCCGAGGCGCTTGGTAAAGCTGCACACGACCGCGCTCTCGGGCTGGTCCTTCTTCTTGCGGCGTTTCGGCGCGGCTTCTTCGTCTGACGCAGGCTTTTTGTTGTTGGGGCAGACGAGATAGACGCCGGACTTCAGTGTCTTCTCAAGGAGATATGGGCTGCCGCATTCCGGGCATTTCTTGTCGACAGGCTTGTAGTTTGCCGTGAAGGTGCACTTCGGGTACTCCGAGCAGCCGTAGAAGAGGTTGCCGCGACGCGCCTTCTTCTCGACTATGTCGCCCTCATGGCAGACCGGGCACTTTACCCCGATGGTGTTCTGCTTGATGTATTTGCACTTCGGATAGGCCGAGCAGGAGACGAACTCACCGTACGGCCCATTGCGCAGCACGAGATGTTCTCCGCACTTGGGACACTTCTCATCGAGAGGCTGCGGAGGCTTCTGCTGCTGCTTCTGATGCAGCCTGCGCACCGTCTTGCACGGCGGGTCCTCGTTGTAGCCGGGGCAGGCCATGTACGGCCCCCATGGGCCGTTGCGGAGCACCATCACGCGGCCGCAGTTCTCGCAGTATTCCTCTTCCTGCTCGTTCTCCTGGCCCGGTATGACAAGGTTGGGTTTCGCGTCGAAATTCTCTTTCGTGAAGGTGCAGCTTCCCGGCTTCTTCTTGTCATAAGCGCTGCAGGCGTAGAAAGAGCCGAACTTGCCCCACTTCAGCACAAGCGGAGATCCGCACAGGTCGCAGACCTGGTCGGTCGGCTTCTCCATGCGCTTGATGTCTTCCATGTTCTCGCCGGCTTCGACGAGCTCTTCTTCGAAGTGGCCGTAAAAGCCGTTGAGCAGATCAGTCCACTTCTCCTTGCCGTCTTCGATGTCGTCGAGCTCCTCTTCGAGGCGCGCCGTGTACTTTGTGTCGAAGATGTAAGGGAAGTTTTTGACGAGCAGATCCGTGACCACCGTTCCGATTTCTGTCGGGACAAACCGCCCGTTGCGCCCACCCATCTTCTGAACATACTCGCGATCCTGAATCGTGTTGATGATCGACGCGTACGTCGACGGGCGGCCAATGCCGCGCTCTTCCAGCTCCTTGACGAGCGACGCCTCGTTGTAGCGCGGAGGCGGCTCGGTGAAGTGCTGCTCGGGCTTCAACTCTTTGAGAGCAAGCCGATCGCCGGCGTTCAGCTCAGGAAGTTTGTTCGAGAGAGACTCGTCGTCCTCGTCCTTCTTTTCCTTCGACTCTTCGTAGACCTTCAGAAATCCGTCGAACTTGAGTACCGAACCGGTGACGCGGAAGTCGTAATTCCGGTCGGCCTTTGCGACGATATCGACCGTGGTCTGATCGTAGATGGCTGGCATCATCTGCGAAGCAACAAAGCGCTGCCAGATAAGCCGGTAAAGCTTGTACTGCTCATCGGAGAGATATTTGCGTATTTCGTCCGGATGCAGTTCGGGATTCGCGGGGCGAATCGCCTCGTGCGCGTCCTGCGCGTCCTTCTTCGATTTGAAAGCATTCGGCGAGTCGGGCAGATAAGCATTGCCGAGCTTCTGCTTGATCCAGCCGCGCACAGCGGTGATGGCTTCGGGTGAAACACGCGTCGAATCGGTACGCATGTAGGTGATGAGACCTACGGCGCCTTCGCTGCCGAGCTCGATGCCTTCATACAGCCGCTGCGCTACTCCCATCGTTCGCTTGACATTAAAGCCAAGCTGCCGCGAGGCATCCTGCTGCAGTTTGCTTGTCGTAAATGGAGCGGCGGGGTTTCGCTTACGCTCCTTGCGATCGACGTTGCGAACCGACCATGTTGCTTTATTCAACTGCGCAATCGCTTCGTCGGTCAGCTTCTGGTTGGGCAGAGACGGAGCATCGACCGTGTCGACACGCGCCCGCTCGCCATCGATGCCGATAAAGCGAGCGACGAATTCCTGGCCTCGGGGCGCTGGATGGAGAGCGGCGTCGATGGTCCAGTATTCAACCGGATTAAATGCCTTGATTTCCTGTTCTCGTTCGACAATGAGACGCAGAGCGACGGTCTGCACGCGTCCTGCGGAGAGACCGCGCCGCACCTTGTCCCACAGCAGCGGGGAAATCTGATAGCCCACGATTCTATCGAGGACGCGGCGCGTCTGTTGTGCGTCGACAAGATTCTGATCAACATCGCGGGCCTGAGCGAACGCCGCCTTAACGGCCTTGGGCGTGATCTCGTTGAAGGTGACGCGATGAATTGCGTTTTTCTTGACCGCGCCCTTCAAGATGTCGGCGAGATGCGCAGCGATCGCTTCGCCTTCGCGGTCGGGGTCGGGGGCGAGGTAGACATTCTCCGATGTCTTCGCCAGTTTGCGGAGCTTGTCGACTACCTTTTCTTTTCCGGGAATGACGATAAGTTCCGGTTCGAAGGTGCGCTCGGCGATATCTACACCGATCTTGTTCTTCGGAAGATCCTTGATGTGACCGACCGAGGCCTCGACCGCAAAATCCTTCCCGAGATATTTGCTGATCGTTTTAGCCTTTGCGGGCGACTCGACGATCACGAGAGATTTGCTCATTCTTTTCCCTTGCGCCGGAACGCATGGTAGCAGACCGCATCCGGCGCACGTATCAACAACGAAGTTCTTTGGAAGCTACCATGCCTTGCCGCTTCGAATCTACCCGCTGCAATGCGCAGCACGCATTTCTTCTTTTAGCACCCTGCAAATGGATGATTCGGAACGCGAGGCAGTAGCAACCGTTTAGAAGCTTTTGACGTAATTCTTGCCTGGAAGTTGCCGCACGCGGCCGGCCAGTTCCAGTTCAAAAAGCGCCGTGAACACCTCGGCAGAGGTAAGTTCAGACTCCAGCTTTTCCATGATTTCATCAAGTTGAAGCGCCTCGTCATGGCGAAGCACCGCCATCACAGATGCTTCAGTTGCAGGAAGCGGCTCTTCCGTAAATAAGGATGCAGTACCGTGCTCCTTCGATGCAACCCCTTGTTCGGTCTCGAGCCTCAGGCGAACGGGCGTTGGCAGATCTTCCCACACATCCTCCCAGGTAGCCGTAAGCTTTGCGCCCTGTTTTATCAGCATGTTAGGGCCCCACGCATTTTTCGTGGTGACATTGCCCGGTACCGCATAGACGTCCCGGTTCTGCTCAAGCGCGCAGCGTGCTGTGACCCGGGTTCCGCTGTACTCGGCGGCTTCGACCACGAGGACACCCACACTCATTCCGCTCAGGATACGATTGCGGCGGGGAAAGTTCTGCGGTGCAGGATAAACGCCCAGCGGGTATTCGGAAATGATTGCGCCGCCTCCGGCAACGATCTGCTCGGAGAGAGATTTGTTCTCCTTGGGATAGATGACGTCGATGCCTGTTCCCCACACAGCAATGGTTGGGCGCTTTGCGGAGAGGGCTCCTTTGTGGGCCGCTGTGTCGACGCCTCTTGCCATTCCGCTGAGAATGACCAGCCCTCGCTGCGCGAGATCGCGCGAGAGCATCTCCGCCATGCCTGTTCCGTACGGCGTAGGATGGCGGGTTCCGACAACGGCGATCGACGGAAGGCTCAGTGCGTGAAGCCCGCCGCGAATCCACAGCACGGCGGGAGGATCGAATATTTCGCGGAGATTCGCAGGGTAACCCTCGTCCGCATAAGTGAGGAACTGGCCGCCGGTCTTCGCAAGCTGCTCAAGCTGCTGGTGCGCCGCGCCAACGGCATTACCATCTGCAATAAATCGGGTGCTCTCGACAGGGAAATTCAGCGCTTCAAGATCGGTGAGCCCCAGTTCGAGTATTCCTGACGCCGACCCGCAATTTTCGATTGCGCGCAAGATGCGTCGTGGACCGAGCTGCGGCGTAAGAGCCAGCGCGAGCCAGGCTACGCGGTCTTCGGTCGAGGCAGGGAGCGACGGCCCTGCCGAACTTGCTGCAACATTCATAGTGGAGTGGTTGCTCGGAGGTTAGCGAGGCACCGGAGTTAAGTCAAGGCAAAGGGCCCGTGGTTCACGTTACGAAAGACATGATTGCTACACTAGCTGGTGACGCTTTCTTCGCAACGACTGGTCATTGCTGCCATTGATTTTCTGAATCCAGCGCCCTTGATGTGGGACTTTGAACACGAACCTCGCGCGAGCGACCTGGCGCGGCGTTACTCAATCATTTCTTCAACGCCCGCTGAGTGTGCGCGGCATTTGCGCACGGGCACGGCAGACATCGGTCTCGTGCCGGTCGCAGCTTATCCCTCGCTGACCAATGCCGCTGTTGTCCCGCGCTGTGCAATCGCCTCGCTTGATGAAGTCCGCTCCATCCTTCTCGCGGTGCGTAACCCGGGCGGGGTTCGCGAGGTGAAGCGGGTTGCCTTGGATACTGCTTCGATCACCTCGGCAACTTACACTCGAATTCTGTTTCGCAAACTGTGGAACAACGATCCCGCGTTCCTTCCTCACACGGCTGATCTCGATGCAATGCTACGCGTGGCTGACGCGGCGCTGCTGATCGGCGATCCCGCCTTGCTCGCGCTGGAGGACCGTGAATCGCGGGAACAGCGTACGGGGGAGCAGCTCCTGTATCTGGACCTGGCACACGAGTGGCGTGCGTGGACGAAAACTGCCTGGGTCTCGGCCTTCTGGGCCGTGCGCAAAGAAGCTCTTGACCGCACCGGTCTGTGTCCGGCACAGATTGTCGAGGACTTCGAACGGTCCCGTGATGGCGGCCTCGACCATCTCGATGAGATCGTCGCGGAGTGGTCGACACGCATCGCGGTGCCTGCTGCGACGATCAAGACCTATCTCTTCGATAACATCCACTACTTTCTCGATGATGTGTGTCTGGACGGTCTCGCGCTCTTCTATCGCTACGCGGTCGAGTGCGGGGCATTGGCAGAGGCGCCGTCACTGGATTTCCTATAAATCGGGGCCTTCAGGCGACTTGAAGGCCTTCATGGGCGTCCAAGTGTGCGTGATCTTTGCCCCATCGCACGCCGCCTATAAGCATCTGACCTGGCTGCTTCATCTAGGTGCGCTGGGTGTCTTCGGGGTCTCTCTCCTGGATGCGTCCATCATCCTGCTGCCCGTGCCGGGGAGCACCGACCTGCTGATCCTGCTGCTTGTAGCGAACCAGGGGAATCCGTGGCTTCTGGCGGGAGCGGCGATCTCCGGCAGCATGCTTGGTGCCTATCTAACCTGGGGCGCTGGGAAAAAGGGCGGCGAGACCATGCTGCAGCGCCACGTGCCCAAGCGCTACCTGAAGTCGATTACGCGCTGGATGAAGCGAAACGGCGTCCTGACTGTGAGCATAGCGGCTGTCCTGCCGCCTCCCATTCCGCTGTTGCCGTTCCTGCTTTCGGCGGGAGCACTGGGACTGAGCCTCAGGTCGTTTCTCGTGTCGTTTTTCATTGCCCGGGGTGCACGTTACGCGCTGGAAGCATGGCTAAGTGCGGTCTATGGTCGGCAAGTCATCCGTGCGTGGGCGCAGTACCTGTCGGGATGGTCCGATGTCATTATCTGGAGCTTACTCGGACTCGTCGTTGCTGCGGCAATTTTTGGCTTCTGGAAGTACAGACGCGACAAACGGCGGTTTGCCTCGAGTAAGCGGGCCCATGCCGCCTGAATCAGTCGATCTCCCAGCGCAGCAGTGAGGCCCCAACAGTGAATCCGGCACCGACACTCGCTATGAGCACCAGGTCGCCCTTGTGCAGACGGTTTTCCTGGCGGGCGGTGTCCATCGCGAGAGGAATGGTGCCGGCCGTGGTGTTTCCGTAGCGGTCGATGTTAATGACGACCCGCTCGATCGGCAATCCCATGCGTTCGGCGCTCGAAGTGATGATGCGCTTGTTGGCCTGGTGCGGAATGAAGCAGGCAACTTCGTCGATTCCGATGCCGCTGCGGCTCAGGACCTTCTCCGAGGCTTCGACCATCTTCCGTACCGCGAACTTGTAGACAGTCTGGCCATCCTGATGGACGTAGTGCATTTTCTTAGTTACGGTCTCGACAGTGGAGGGGTGGAGGCTGCCACCGCCGGGCATCTTGAGCGCCCCGCCCCCGGAGCCGTCGATCTCGTGGACGAAGTCGATCATGCCGATCTCGCCTTCTGCGGCCGGCTCAATGAGCACTGCGCCAGCGCCGTCTCCGAAGAGAACGCAGGTAGAGCGGTCGGTGTAGTCGATAATCGAGGACATGGTATCGGCACCAATGACCAGAACCTTCGAGTGAGCTCCACTCTCCACCAGCTTGGCACCCATCTGAAGTCCATAAACAAAGCCGGAGCAGGCGGCGGAGAGGTCGAATCCCCAAGCGCCCTTTGCCCCGAGCCTGTCCTGGACGAGGCAGGCCGTTGCAGGGAAGAGCATGTCGGGCGTGACGGTCGCGACGATGATGGCCTCGACCTCGGAGGGCGCAACTCCCCGCTCAGCGAGGCAGCGCTTCGCCGCTTCGACGGCCATGTCGCTGGTGGCCATCCCCGGTTCGACCAGGTGACGCTCGCGGATGCCGACGCGGCTGTAAATCCACTCGTCGGAGGTGTCGACCATCCTTTCCAGGTCTTGGTTGGTGAGCAGACGGGGCGGAACGTAGGTTCCAAGGGCGCTGATTTTAGCGCGTCGTGAGACGGGCTGACGCACGGCAAGACTCAAGAAGCTCTCCACTGAAATGAGTTCAAAAGAGTTATTGTCGCTGAGGCGTGAAGGGCTGTCTATCGAAGGGAGTGTAAGGGTTTTGTAATTGGCCCTGGCTGGCGAATCTTTATGTACCGGGCAACCTACTGCGCTCGCACTAGCCCGTTACCGTTGCTTCCTTCCGGACCTGGCGGGGTTGGCGGGATTGCGCCGCGTAGGACCCGGCACATGAGTAATGATAGCACCCGGCGCGGTGCTAGACTCGAGCAGGAGGCGAGAGGATGGCAACTCCGGCGCATACATTCATTCCAGTCGAGTTATATCTCCACTCTTCCTACGAGCCCGACGCGGAATACGTAGATGGAAAGATTGAAGAGCGCCCACCCGCCGAACTCGATCATTCCGCGTGGCAAGCGGCCATCTTGTATTGTTTCGCTCAGCATGCGCATGAGTGGAATATTCGGGAACTGCCGTCGTTGCGGGTCCAAGTCGCTCCCACACGGTATCGCGTGCCCGACGTAACGGTGCTTGACCGCGATCGGCCCATCGAGCAGATCATCACTCAACCTCCAATTGCGGTATTCGAGGTGCTCTCGCCAGAAGACACGATGACGCGCATGATGCGGAAGCTGAACGATTACTCTGCCATGGGGATTCCGCAGATCTGGGTTATCGATCCGAAGGGTCCCAGGTCCTGGCGGTTTGAAAATGGCCAACTCAATCCGTCCTCGACCTTCGGAGCGCCCGGGGAAAGGATTCACTTCTCTATTTCCGAGATCGAGAGGCTGCTCGATTAAGGCTCTGAATCGGCCGGGATAGCCTTGGCTTCTCCGGTAAAATATCAGGTGTGAGTGAAACCCTTCTCGACGAGAGCACTACGAATTCCGTCGATTCCCAAAATACAGATAACAGCACCGCACGCCCCAAGGTCGGGTTTGTATCGCTGGGGTGTCCGAAAAACCTCGTCGACAGCGAGGTGATGATGGGGCTGCTCGACCGTGCAGGCGCTGAGATGACTTCCGATGTCGAGGCGGCGGAGATTCTCGTCGTCAATACCTGCTCGTTTATAGATGCCGCCAAGCAGGAGTCCGTCGATACGATCCTCGAGATGGCGCAGCAAAAGACCTCAGGCCGGGCTCGGCGGCTGATTGTCGCCGGTTGCCTGGTCGAGCGCTACCGCGACGAGATTCGAAAGAATATTCCCGAGGTAGACGCCGTTGTCGGAACGGGAGAACTGGAGCAAATCCTGGCAGCGGCGGGGCTGGATGCTCCGCGGCCTGTGATTCAGGAGCCGTCGCCGTTCACGATTCTGACCAGCACCCAAGCTGCGCGGCCCGAGGGTACTCTCCGCGAATCGCAGGGGCGGTTCTCGCGCAACGCGTGGGATGGGGCGGATGCGCACTTGCCGCAGTATCTCTACGACCACACCACGCCGCGGCTGCTGGCGACGAAGAGAGCTTCGGCGTACATCAAGATTGCCGAGGGCTGCGACCATCCATGCAGCTTCTGCGTCATTCCGAACCTGCGCGGCAAGTTCCGGTCGCGGCGCTTCGAGTCGGTGATCGCGGAGGCGGAGAGCCTGGTGGCGCAGGGCGTGCGGGAGATCACGCTGATCGGGCAGGACACGACCTGCTACGGCGAAGACCTCGGCCTGAAGGATGGGCTGGCGCAGCTGCTGGACAGGCTGGCGGCGATTCCGGATCTAAAGTGGCTGCGATTCCTCTATGCGTATCCGAACAAGATTACGGGCCGGCTGCTTGAGACGATGGCAAAGCATCCGAATATCTGCAGGTATCTCGACGTGCCGCTACAGCATGCAGCGGGGCCGGTACTGAAGGCGATGAAGCGCGGGGCCAATGCCGAGATTTTCCTGAAGACCCTCGAGAAGGTGCGGGCGGCGGTGCCTGGTATCGCGCTGCGGACGTCGTTCATCGTGGGATTTCCCGGCGAGACGGAGGAAGACTTCGAGGCGCTCTGCGATTTTGTGCGGGCGGCCAAGTTCGACTGGCTGGGGGTCTTCGGCTACTCGGACGAGGAGGGCTCGCGGGCGTTCGGGCTGGACGAAAAGGTTCCGGCGCGCACGATTGAGCGGCGCAAACGCGAGCTGATGAAGATCCAGCAGCGGATTAGCGGGAAGGCAAAAGAAGCCTGGATTGGGCACGAGCTCGATGTGCTGGTCGAGGGCGAGTCGGAGGAGACTCCGCTGCTATGGGAGGGCCGTTCGGAGTTCCACGCGCCTGAGATCGACGGCAAGGTGTACATTAACGATTTCGGCTCGTTCGAAGAGCTGCATGTGGGCCGGTTCTATCGCTGCGAGATTACCGAGGCGCATGACTACGACGTGGTCGCGCGCGTAATCGCAGCAAGCGGAGAGTAACCATGAGCAAACAGGTAGCCCTGCGGTGCCCGACCTGCCGGATTCTGGTCACAGCCGATGACGAGTACTTCCCTTTCTGCAGCGACCGCTGCCGTCTGATCGATCTGGGAAAGTGGGCGAGCGGCGGGTATCGCATCTCCTCGCCGGTGCTCGATCCCGAGGTGCTCGAAGGACTCAATCCCGGGGGCGGACGGCCGAAGGACGATGACGACAGCTCCTGACTCGGCACCGAGCACAGAGCGCAGAATCAAGACTGCCTGGGCCTGGACGATTGGGACGTTTTTCGGCATCGGGCTGATCGGTCCCGGTCCCGGCACGTGGGCATCACTTGCTGCCGCGGCGCTCTGGCTTGGCGCGGGACGCGCGGCGCATCTGAGCACAATAGGACAGGCTGTGGCAACCGCAATAGCGGCGATTGCGGTCACGCTGATCGGCATCCCGGCGGCTTCGGTTGTGGAGCGCGAGAGCGGCCGCGAAGACCCCGGACACGTGGTCATCGACGAGGTCGCCGGACAGTGGTTCGCACTGATAGCATGCCCAGTCGAGATCGGACACGCGGTGCTTGCTTTCGCGCTGTTTCGTCTATTCGATATTGTGAAACCTTGGCCGGCGCGGCAGCTTGAACAATTACACGGCGGCCTGGGCATCATGATGGACGATGTGGCTGCCGGGATGTACGGTCTTGCCATCGGGCTCATCGTTCAACGCTGGTGGTAGCAGGCAGGGACTAGAATGAGTTTGTAGCGAGTATGACGCCTCTTCTTAAATCCGACTCAGCTCCCTCCCCCCGAATCGAGTCTATTCAGCCAAATGCTGCTTTGCCGGGCGGCGAGGTGGAGGTGGTGGGCACCAATCTGGGCCCGGTATCGTATCGACGGCCGGTACCCATGGTGGGGGATCTGGCGGCTCCGGTGGTGCTGAGCCGCGGCAGGCGCATGGTGCTCCGGGTGCCGGAGGAAGCTGAAACCGGGAAGCTGCGAATCCTGCGCAATGGCGCCCAGAGCAATGCCGTTGAGCTGAAGGTTGGCGCCCAGATCGCGACCGGCGTGCACATGGTTGCGAATCCCGCAGTGGACCGGCAGGGCAATATCTACCTGACGCTTTCGGGCTCGCGCGGGCAGGAGACCCCTGTTTCCGTCTTCCGGGTGGAACATCACGGCGAAATGCGGCCATTTGTCAGCGGAATCATGAATGCCAGCGGCCTGGCCACCGATCCTGAGGGAAACGTCTACGTCTCCTCGCGTCAGGAGGGCACGGTCTACCGCGTGAGCCCGGCGGGCGCGGCAAGCGTTTACGCCGAGGGCATGGGGATCGCGACAGGGCTGGCGTTCGATACCGAGCGCAACCTCTATGTGGGCGACCGCAGCGGCACGATCTTCAAGATCGCGCCCGACCGGCAGATATTCGTCTTCGCCACACTGGAGCCGAGCGTCGCAGCCTACCATCTCGCATTTGGAATTGACGGAACGCTTTATGTTTCGGGGCCGACAACGTCGAGCTTCGACAATGTGTATGCCATCGACCGCGACGGCGCGACAAACGCCTTTTATCGCGGTCTGGGAAGGCCGCAGGGCCTGGCTGTGGACATTGCTGGCAGCGTTTATGCGGCGGCGTCGCTGGGCGGTAAACGCGGGGTGGTGCGCATCTCGCAGACGGGCGAGGCACAGCTGGTCGTCGCCGGCTCGGGCATCGTAGGGTTTACTTTCGTACCCGGCGGGAACGCACTCGTGGCCACCAGCACTGCCGTTTATCATGTAGCGTTGGGGATTGAGGGCTGGCGCGCCTTCTGATGCGCCGATCTCAAATTTCATTTCTGATTTCCGGCCGGCGAATGCAACGCGGCTGGCCTGTGGATACTGTCGGGGTTCGATGAACTCGGAGATCATCGCAATTGGCTCGGAGTTGCTGACACCCTGGCGGCAGGACACAAACTCCCTCTACATTACTGAGCGGCTCAACCAGCTGGGCGTGAGCGTCGCGTTCAAGACGATCGTGGGCGACCGCCTGAAACATCTGGTCGACGCGGTACAAAACGCGATCGGTCGTACCGATATCGTCGTCATCATGGGCGGCCTCGGTCCCACCGAGGACGATGTGACGCGCGAGGCCGCAGCCGAGGCGCTTGGGATCGGGCTTAAGCGCAATCCGGATCTCATCGCGCAGCTCTACACGCGCGCGGCGGCGCGGCGCATGACCATGACCCGGAACAACGAAAAGCAGGCAGATCTGCTCGAGGGTGCTGTCGTGATCGAGAATCCGCGTGGCACGGCTCCGGGGCAGTGGCTGGACATCGTTTATGGCAAACATCGCAAACTGCTGATGCTGTTGCCGGGCCCGCCATCGGAACTGAAGCCAATGTTCGACGAAGGGTGCATGCCGCTTCTCCGGGAGGCACTGCCGCAGCGATTCATCGCCACGCGGGTGCTCAAGGCGGCGCTGATCGGCGAGTCTGCGGCCGACGCGCGGATAGCGCCGATCTACACACAATATACCGACGTGGAGACAACCATCCTGGCACACCTGGGCGACATCCAGCTGAACTTGGTGTGCGGAAAACCCAACCTGGCGCTGGCGCAGGCGCGCGTGGATTCGCTTGCCGGCAAGATCGAAGAGGAGCTCGAAGACTACATCTATTCATCGCAGGGCGAATCGCTCGAGCAGATCGTTCTGTACTACCTCGAGATGCGAGGCGCGACACTATCGGTCGCGGAGAGCTGCACAGGCGGGATGATCGCCGAGAGGCTGACAAAAATCAGTGGCAGCTCGCGGTCGTTTGCCGGCGGAGCTGTGGTGTACAGCAACGAACTGAAGACGGAGTTTGCGGGCGTCGATCCGAAGCTGATCGAGCGGCACGGCGCCGTCAGCCGGGAAGTCGCGGCGGCCCTGGCCCAGGGGATTCGCAAGCGCTGCCATACGACCCTCGGAGCGGGAGTAACCGGCATTGCGGGTCCTTCGGGCGGCAGCGAGGACAAGCCGGTCGGCCTCGTGTATCTTGGCTTGAGCGATGGCGATGAGACGGAGGTGCTCGAGCGCCGGTTCGGCGGCGACCGCGAGCGTATCCGGCATTATGCCAGCCAGACCGCGCTGGACATGGTCCGGCGTCGGCTGATGTAGGACTGCTAAACTCTAGCGCAGTGCCTGTTGTTGCCTACCTGTCGATTGCGCTGGCCGCATACCTGCTGGGCTCGATTCCCTTCGGCTTTCTGCTGGTCAGGATTTTCCGCAAGGAGGACATCCGCTCGAAAGGCAGCGGCAATATCGGTGCAACGAATGTGATCCGGTCAGGCGCGAAGGGACTCGGCGCCCTGACCTTCCTCCTCGATGCGTGCAAGGGATATGCGGCGGTTCTGCTCGCCGGACATGTTGCGGTGCGGATCGGCGTTCCATACTCGAACGCTGTCGCCCTCGCTGCGATCGGCGCGATTGTCGGCCATATCTATACGGTATGGCTGGGATTCAAGGGCGGCAAGGGAGTGGCGACTGCGTTCGGGGTGTTTCTGGCTTTGGCACCGTGGGCGGCTTTGGCTTCTCTCGGAGTCTTCGTGCTGGTGTTTGCCTTATCGCGGTATGTATCGTTGGCATCTATCGTCGGGGCGGCGGCATTTCCGGCATTTGGACTGCTGCTTCCGCATGCGGCTTACGGTGTATGGCTTACGGCCGTGATGATGCTGGCGCCGATTATTGTTATCGCCAAGCATCATGAGAATATCGGCCGGCTTCTGCATGGCACAGAATACCGCTTCGGCAAGACAAAGGCTGCGGCATGAGCCGGATCGCCGTGATGGGCGGCGGCGCATGGGGCACGGCCATCGCGCTGAGCCTTGCGCACCGGGGTGGTCACGCCGTCATGCTGTGGGCACATTCGCCCGAGGTCGCGGCGGATATTCGGGATTCAGGGGAGAATAAGGCGTTTCTGCCCGGGGTTCCGATACCGCGGCAGATTGCTGTGACCAGCGATGCGGAAGAGGCGCTGCGTCATGCTGAAATTGTCGTTAGCGTAATGCCATCGCACCACGTGCGCGCGTCGTATGAGCTGTTTGCCCCACATTTAAACACCGAGCAGCTGCTGGTGAGCGCGACCAAGGGCGTCGAGGACGGAACGTATCTGCGCATGAGCCAGGTGATTGCGGATGTGCTCGGTCGGCATCATCTGAATCTGCGATGCGGCGTGCTCAGTGGTCCATCGTTTGCGCAGGAGGTAGCGGCCGGCTCGCCAACGGCGGTGACGATTGCCTCGGCTGACGCGGCGCTGGCTTCGCTCGTGCAGCGGGAGTTCGGCAGTGGGACACTGCGGCTCTATACGAATGACGATGTCATCGGAGTAGAGCTGGGCGGCGCGCTTAAGAATGTGATTGCAATTGCGGCCGGGATCGTCGCGGGACTGGGCCTGGGGTACAACAGCACGGCGGCTCTGATTACGCGGGGAGTCGCAGAGGTAACACGGCTCGCCGTGGCCTGCGGCGGCAGTCGTGAGACGCTGGCCGGCCTTTCGGGGATCGGCGATCTGGTCCTGACCTGCACAGGCGCCCTCTCCCGTAACCGTTGGGTGGGTATCGAACTGGGGAAAGGCAGGCAGTTGCAGGAGATTCTCTCTGACCTTCATGGCAAGGTGGCCGAGGGGGTACGAACCACATCCGCCGCGCTCGGCCTCGCGAAGCAGTACGGGGTGGAGATGCCCATTGCCGAGCAGGTGGAGGCAATTCTGACGGCCGAAAAGAATCCGCGGCAGGCCATGCAGGATCTTATGAGCAGGCCTGGACGCGACGAATAGGACGCGACCAATAACCAGCCATACCTCTACGACTTTCGTGTGAGAGGCAATGGCATTTCATCTCAGTAGACTGAGGCAGGACGGGTTTTCCCTCCTAACGGATACCTCTATCCTCATGGTTCACGGACGTCCAATTCGCCGCCGAGTCTTTTGGCGTGTTTTCTTTTCCTTGAGCGGTGCGTCTGTGATCAGTTTGGCTCTGCTCTACGTATCGACTTATCTTCAGTGGGGCGTATTGGCCCTGATGGGCGCGATTCTGCTGTTCTGGGCGCTTCTTGCGCTATTGGCCGGCCAGCGGCTGACGCATCTGAGCCGCACTTTTGCCGAGACCATACAGTCGAGGTCGCTGCAGAAGGCGGACGAGGAGGCCATACGGCAGCGTGGGACTCTTTATGAAGAGCCTGCAGTTGAATGGCAGAAGGCTCTCGGGAGTCTCGAGAATGCATTTCTGGACAAGCAGGCGGAAGCCAGCCAGCTGTACACAACATTGGCGGAACTGATCCGAATGATCGCAAAGGCAATCGATGAACGAACGAACTACCTGCGCGGACATTCGGAACGCGTTGCGGCTTATTCAGCTGACATTGCGCGCGAGCTGGGTATCGGGTCCGAGGAGGTGGAACGTATCCGGCTGGCGGCACTCCTGCACGACATAGGCACGCTGGGCATTGAAGACTCTATCGTGAGAAAGGAAGCGCCGCTTACTCCCGAGGAGTTCGAAATCGTGAAAGCCCATACGGTAAAGGGTGCATCGATCCTGCGTCCCATTGAGGCCCTTGCGGACCTGATTCCTGGTGTGGAACTGCATCACGAGTCCCTCGATGGGCAGGGATATCCTTACGGACTGCGCGGCGAGCAGATTCCCATGATGGCGCGCATCATCGCGGTCGCCGATAGCTTCGATGCGATGACTACATCACGTCCTTACCAGGCCGCGATGGATCCTGAATACGTGCTAGAGGTGCTGAACCGGCTTTCGGTCAAACGTTATGATGCGTCGGCCGTCACTGCTTTGATTGCTCTCGTAAGGCGGGGCAAGATCGTTGTCAAGAGCCCACGCCCGCCGGTGTCCTTCCCTCAACAACGCGTACTTTCCGAAATCTTTTGACGTCCGGATAAAGGTCCCTCAAGTTGCTACTATCGAAACAGAAGACAATGAGGAAGACCCTGTCATGATCCAAACCCTGTTCGGGAGCCTAAAGGAAGAGGAAGAGCCGAAGAAGAAGGGCTTTCTCGACCGGATGCGAGAGGCGGTCTCGCGCACGCGCGAGAACCTCGAGGAGCGCATCGACAGCGTTCTTTCGCTCACCCGAACCGTCGATGAGGAAGCGCTGGAAGAGCTCGAAATGAGCCTCATCGCGTCCGATATCGGGGTCACGACGGCGGCCGAAATTGTCTCGACACTGCGCGAGCGCGCGAAACGGCAGCAGATTCGTGATGGAGCGGAACTGAAGGACCTGCTCAAGACACAGCTGAAGGCGCTGCTCGATGAGCAGCAACGCACTCCGCACGGCGTTGAGGCTCCCCCTGAAGTCATCCTGCTGGTCGGCGTGAATGGCACCGGCAAGACAACGACCAGCGGCAAGCTTGCAGCGTACCTTCGCTCGCAGAGCAAAACGGTGCTGTTGTGTGCCGCGGATACTTTCCGCGCGGCGGCGATCGAACAGCTCGAGGTCTGGAGCCAGCGCAGCGGCGTGGAACTCATCAAATCCAAGCAGGGCAGCGACCCATCGGCGGTGCTTTTCGACTCGCTGAATGCGGCCAAGGCGCGCGGTATCGATTTTCTTATCGTGGATACTGCCGGGCGCCTGCATACCAAGAACAATCTGATGGCGGAGCTCGAAAAGATGCGACGAACCGCGCAGCGGTTTGTTCCGGATGCCCCTCATGAAGTGCTGCTGGTGATGGATGCCACTACCGGACAGAACGGGCTCCAGCAGGCGCGCTTGTTTACCGAGTCGGCCGGAGTTACCGGCATCGTGATCACCAAACTCGATGGCACCGCGAAGGGCGGAATTGCGGTGGCCATCGCGCGTGAACTGAAGCTGCCGGTGCGCTATATCGGCGTCGGCGAAAAGATCGACGACCTGCTCCCCTTCGACAGCGGCGCATTCGTGGATTCCCTACTGGACAAATAGGTGATTACCAACAGGCTGAAAGGCATGTCTGCGCTCAACCCGATCTCCACACACCAAGACAATTCAGCCATGAATCGCGAAGACGAGCGCTGGATGAAGGAAGCGCTCGACTTGGCCCGCCAATCCGTGGGCCTGGCTTCTCCGAATCCCGCCGTGGGTTGCGTGCTCGTCAGAGGCGATGCTGTCGTCGGCCGCGGATTCCACGAATACGACCGGCTGGATCACGCAGAAGTTGTCGCTCTGAAAGCCGCGGGTTGCGAAGCTCGCGGAGCGACTGCTTACGTGACGCTCGAGCCATGTTGCCATACTGGGCGAACCGGACCGTGTACCGCGGCATTGATCGAAGCCGGGGTGGCGAGGGTCGTGGTGGCGACCGGCGATCCGAACCCGGCAGTGAACGGCCAGGGTATCGAGCGACTGAGAGCCGCCGGGATCGCGGTCGACGTTGGCTTGCTCGCGGGCGAAGCTCAGGAGTTGAACGACGGCTTTGCGCGTTATATCCGGACAGGCCTGCCCTTTGTGACCCTGAAGGCAGGGGTGTCTCTCGACGGGCGGATTGCGCCGGCGCCGGGCACCGCGCCTGGGGGCTTTCCTGTCATGCTGACCGGCGAGGAGTCGAGAATGGCTGTGCAGAAGATGCGTCATGCCTCCGACGCCCTGATCACCGGCATTAATACCATCCTGACCGATGATCCACTTCTCACCGACCGTACCGGCCTGCCGCGCCGACGCCGGCTAATGCGCGTCGTGCTCGATTCGGCGCTGCGGCTGCGGCTTGACTCGAAAGTCGTGCGCACTGCCCAGGATGATGTGCTCGTCTTCTGCACGATCTCCATGTCTGAGCGGCAGCGGGCGCTCGAGGCGCTGGGGGTGAGGGTGGAGCGCGTCGAAGCCGTCCATGGCGGCGCGAGGGTTTCTCTGCGTCGAGTGATCGAGCGGCTAGGCGAGATGGAGATCACCTCTGTCATGATTGAGAGCGGCTCGCAAGTGGCCAGCTCCGGCCTTTCCGTGGAGGTAGTCGACAAGCTGAGCCTGTTCTATGCGCCGATGTTTCTAGGAGCAGCAGGCGTGCCGCTGGTCAACAGCGTAGAGTCGTCAAAACCGGAGTGGGCGAGGGTTTCTGTCCAGCAGCTTGGGCACGACTTCTGGTTCGAAGGCTATCTACGGGATCCATGGGCGTAACGAATGTTTACCGGATTGATTGAGGCGACAGGGCGGGTTCTCTCGATCGAGCAGCGCAGCGGGACCATGCGGATCGCCGTAGACGCTCCCGGGATTGCCGGGAAGCTGCGCACCGGAGACAGCGTCGCAGTGAGCGGCGTCTGCCTGACCGCGCTCGATATCGAGCCACCCATCTTTCACGCCGATTTGGCCGCCGAGACGATCGCCCGCACATCGCTTGCGCAGCTCGCGTCCGGGTCGACGGTGAACCTCGAGTTGCCGACTCCGGCCGGCGCGCCGCTCGGAGGGCACGTGGTGCAGGGACATGTCGATGCGACCGGCACGCTAGTTTCGCTGAATCCCGTTGATGCGTCGGCGAATCGCGCCATCGCCGACTGGTGGCTCGAAGTTGCGATTCCGGATACGATCCGGCCGTTCATGGTCGAAAAAGGTTCGATCGCAATCGAAGGCATCAGCCTGACGATCGCGCGGTGGGATGGAACAACAGCCGGGCTTGCCATCCTGCCCCATACCTATGCAGCGACAAATCTACACACGCTGAAAGCCGGATCGCCGGTGAATCTCGAGGCCGATGTTCTGATGAAGCTGGCGGTTGAACGAATGCGGGCGACGACCTTCGAGCTGACCGTGGAGTACCTGGTCGCCAACGGATACTAATCAGCGGACGCCATTCTGAGGTACCGGTAAGGAGTCAGACCGCTTACGCTCTGGGCGTATCCTTACCGCATGGTGGCGAAGGGTCTGCGAATCAGAGTCTGGGCAGCATTGCTGGCGTGCTGGCTTTGCGTTTCAGGGCTAGTCGCCCAGAAGGCCCAGCCAAGCAAGCCGGCGAATCCGCTTAGGGCGGCGACACCGGGTCAGGCGGAGACGCAGCCTCCCGCTCCGCCGCCGGATCCTTTGGGCCGATCCTCTCCGCACGGCTGCGTTGTGGGCTTTCTGCTCGCCGCGCAAAAGCACGATTATGCCCGCGCCGCTCAATATCTCAACACTCGTAAGCCGCCAGAGCAGGCCGAATTGCTGGCACAGGAACTCCAGACTGTTCTGGATAAGGGCCTCACCGGAAATCTTGACACCCTCTCCCGTGAAACGACCGGGAATGTATCCGAGACCCTGCAAGCCTCGCGTGATCTTGTCGGAACGGTCAAGACGAGCCAAGGGACCCTGGACATCGTGGTTGAGCGCGTGCAGCGGCACGGAGAGCCTCAGATCTGGCTCTTTTCTTCCGAGACGCTGGCGCGGATTCCAGATGTAAGCGACGAGCTGAGTGGGCCAGGCTTCGAACAGAAGTTCCCTCGCTGGATGGTCGAAAACCGAATCTTCTCGGTCCCGATATGGCGCTGGCTGGTGGTCGTGGTGACAATCGTCGCTATGCTGGCAGTCGCCGGGCTGTTGTCGCGCCTGCTGCAGTGGCTGCTCGGGCCGGCGCTGGGAAGAATCCTGCCGGTAAGCGGAGAGCGCGTCATCCGCAAGCTTCGTGCGCCGCTGTTCATCCTGCTGCTCTCGGCAACGGTAAAGTTCTTTTCACAATATTCGATGACGGTGCTTGCGCGGCAATTCTGGAATGAATGCGCCGTCATTCTGCTGGTGGTCAGCGTCACCTGGCTCCTGATCCGCGCGATGGACCTGGCGGCGGTTTACCTCACGCAAGGACCGGGCGGCAGCATTGTGGTTGCACGTGCAACCTTTGTGGGTGTTACAGTACGGATTCTCAAGATCACGGCGGTATTGTTCGCCTGCCTTGTGCTCGTGAGCCGTGCAGGCGTGGACGTGAGCGCTTTGCTGGCCGGCTTGGGGATCGGCGGAATCGCACTGGCCCTGGGCGCGCAGAAGACCCTTGAGAATTTCTTTGGGGGCATCACCATTGTCGGGCAAAAGGCGCTGCGTGTTGGCGACCTCTGCAAGATCGGTGACGATATGGGCACGGTGGAGGACATCGGCCTGAGCTCCCTGAAGCTGCGGATGGGCGACCGCTGCGTCGTAACGCTGCCGAATTCCAAGGTTGTCCAGCAGAGCATTCAAAACTTCTCATTGCGAGACAAGTTCCTTGTCCAAAAAGCGTTCAGCCTGCGCCAGGATACGACTTCCGAGCAGGTCAGACAGGTGCAAAGCGGCATCGAACGGCTCCTGCAGGAAACCAGGGAAGTCGAGAGCAGTTCATCGCGCGTGCGGCTGATCGACCTCAGCCCGTCCGGCCTGCGAATGGAGATATGGGCGTATCTGCTGATTTCTCCTGTCGCCGACTTCGCCCGCTGCGTTGAGGCCCAGGAACAGCTCTTCATCAGCGTGCTGAAGATTCTCGAAGAGACCGGTGCAGCGCTTGCAGTTCCCTGGCAGGCGCCGGCCAACGTGAACTAGTCGTAGCGCTCGAAGATGATCTGCTTACGCTGCCATCCGCGCTCGGTGAGCCGGTCGCGGTTGCCGGACACCATGTCGTTGAGCCCGCAGATATAGGCGTGGATGTCGAACCCTGTGCCTTCGGCGGCCGTCGGCAAGGCCCCTGAATGGTTCAATGAATCACGCTGATCGAGGATGCGCGCAACGTGATCCTGCACATATCCGCGCAGGCCCTCCCAGCCTTCTTTGGCTCGGCTCAGCGTTGAGACGTAGCGGAAGTTGTGCCGCTCGGCGGCTATCCTCTCGAAATATTTCTGATAATAGATTTCGGTCTCGTAGCGTGTTCCGTAGACGAGCCAGATGTCGCGGCTGTTGCTGCGGTCTTCTCCATTGTCCGGAAAAAGATGCTGCACGAAGGCAAGCATCGGCGCAATGCCGGTTCCGGTGGCGATGAAAACGCTATCCGTAAACGGCTGGCGAAGGGTAAAAAGCCCGTGCGGACCATGGAACTCAACTTTGTCGCCCGGCTCGAGATCGCAAAGCAGGTTGGAGAAGAATCCGCCCTCGACGCGATTCACGCAGAGGTCGAATTTGTTCCCCCGCGGAGCCGAAGCAATCGAGTAGGCGCGCGTTTGCTGTTTGCCGTTCGGGTCAGGAGCAACGGTCGAGACAAACTGGCCGGGAATGAAGTCGAATTTCTCGAGTTCCGGAACGGAAAACTCGAGATGGAAGCACTGGGCTGGCTCCGACAGCAGGAGCTTCCGATCGACATAAGCGGTGTAAAGCTGACGGGCCAAAGGCGGGAACTCGCTTTCGAGAGAATTTACCCATTAGTGTACGGAAAAGCGCGCGAGAGACGAAAGGGGCTGTACTGGGGCTGCAAACAGTCTCCCGGCATTCATAGGAAGCGCGTCAGCAAGTGCTCGGATCAATCTTCGGCGGGTACCCTGACGACGAACTCTGTGTTTCCGGGGTCGGAGGTGAAGGTGATGCTGCCGCCAAACTGACCCACGATGATTCGTTGCGCAATGTCCAATCCAAGGCCGGTGCCCACGCCTGCGGGCTTGGTGGTGAAGAATGGATCAAAGATCTGCTCCCGGTGTTCAGGAGGAACGCCCGGCCCCTGATCGGCGATTCCGATGCACGCATTTCCGTTTTCCGTCCACGTGCGGATGACAATCTTTCCCTGCTCCGGCGAGGCGTCGATGGCGTTATCGAGGATATTGGTCCACACCTGGCTCAGCCCGGCGCCTTTTGTCTTGACCCTAGGCATTTCGGGAGCAAAGCGCTTTTCGATGGCGATCTGCTTGTGGCGGAATTTGTGAGCCAGAATCGTCAATGTGCTCTGGATGCTGTCGTGTATGTCGATTTCGCGCTCTCGATTCTTGTCGTCGTAGGCGTATTTCTTGACCGCTATGACGAGGTCGGTAACGCGCGCAATGCTCTCTTCAATTGTGCCAACCAGTTGCATGCTGGAAAGAAGCGCCGTGAGCCAGTTGAGCGCGTCGGAGAACAACTCCGCGGTAAAGGCGGACCGAGCACACTCGATGTCTTCGCGGTGCCAGCCAACAGAAGCCAGTGTAGGAGCGATCTGTTCCGCGTGCTCGACGCCGATGCCCTCGAGCCAGCTCAGCAGTTCCTCCTCCATGTCGGCCTGGTCGAGCGTGTTCATGACCACAGGCTTGTCGCACTTCAACGCCATTTCCTGCAGGTCGCGCATGCAGTCTTTCTGCTCGGGAGTAAGCGGGGCGCGGCTGAGGCGCAGACTTATTTGCTGCAAGCAAACCAGATTCTCCCGCAACTGTGCAGAGGCACGCCGGGCAGCGGTGCCGGGGTTGTTCAGTTCGTGCATCAGGCCAGCAGCCAAAGTGCCGAGCGAGATGAGCTTCTCCCGATGAAGCGTGAGCGCCTGGTAGACTTCGAGACGCCGCCCCATGTTCGACAGAATGCCGGAGCGGACAACGGGACAGGTTCCCATCAGGCTCCAGAAAGACTCAGGGCTGATACGTACCAGCCTGCTTGCCTGCATAACTTCGCCGCGAGCAGGCGCGGCAGGGATTCCAGTCAGAAGCGGAACCTCCCCGAACGTGTCGCCCGATTTGAGCGTGAGAAGCAGCGTGCGGCCGCCGTCGTCTTCAGGCTTGGCGACGCGCACTTCACCAGAAAGCAGTATCCAGAAGAAGATCTCTTTGTCGCCGCGATCAAAGAGCAGGGCACCCGCCGGTACATCGACCAGCTCTACGTCTTCGAGACAGTCGAGATCCTGCTCCCTGCTCTGATGAAAGATGGGTATTTCTTGAACTTGCGCGAGCAGTTCTCGCGCTGAAATGGTTCTTGTGTTCAGCTTGCTTTGGTTTGCTTCCATCGATTCGTTTTTTCCCGTCACTAAAAACGTGCCAGATATTGATGCATGAACTGCACGGCGATCGAGCCCTCGCCGACGGCTGATGCCACACGCTTTACCGAGCCGTGTCTTACGTCACCCGCCACAAACACCCCGGACATGCTGGTCTCCAGCAAGAACGGCTCGCGTTCTTCCTTCCAAACGCGTGGAAGCTTGTTTTCCACCTTGAGGTCGGAGCCCGAGAGGATAAATCCGTTAGGATCGCGCATAATCTCCGCAGGTAGCCATTCGGTGGTCGGCGCCGCCCCAATGAAAATAAACAGCCCGGCAGCTGGCCGAACCTCCTCTCCGCCAGAATTTCGGATTTTGAGGCATTCAAGGCGGTTTTGTCCCATGGCTTCAACAACCTGCGAGTGCGTCTCCACGGTTATATTGGATGTTTGCGCAATCTGATCGATTAAATATTTCGACATTGACTTTTCGAGCGACTCCGCGCGCACGAGCATGGTGACCTGCCGGGCATACTTTGAGAAATGCATGGCGGCCTGGCCGGCCGAATTGGCGCCACCGACAACGAACACCCTTTCCTCCGCGCAGGAACGCGCTTCGACCAGCGCCGCCCCATAGTAGACTCCTTTGCCCGTCAGTTGGTCGATCCCGGGCGCCTCCAGGCGGCGGTAATTGACTCCGGTTGCGATGAGGCACACGCGGCATGAGATCTCGCGTCCGTCGCCGGTGCGAACCATCCGGTACTGATTCTGTGCGCGAATACCGGTTACGCACTGGGTGAGAAATTCAGCCTTGAAGCGCGAGGCCTGCACATAGGCCCTGCGCGCCAGGTCGGCGCCGCTCAGGCCTGAAGGAAAGCCAAGGTAATTCTCGATGCGCGAACTCGAGGCAGCTTGACCTCCGGGGGCTTCCGGCTCGACCACCAGAGTGTGCAGCCCTTCGGAGGTGCCGTAGACGGCCGCGCCAAGGCCAGCAGGGCCTCCGCCGACAACCACGAGATCGTAGTACTCCCTTGTCGCGTGCGTACTCAGACCTATCTTTTCGGCCAGCTCCTGTTGGGTCGGCTGCACCAACGCGGCACCGTCCGGGAAAAGCACCGCCGGGAGCCGGGTGTCATCCAACTTGTATCGCGCGAGCAGGTCGAATGCCTGACCGTCGCGCTCGGGATCGACCCATACATACGGAACCTGGTTTCTCGACAGGAACTCGCGCACGAGGTGATCCTCCAAAGACCAGCGGGGTCCGACCACACGCAGGCCCTCGAAGGGAGGGCGGTAGCCTTCGTTCCAGGCCTCCAGCAGATCATCGAGCACCGGGTAAAGCTGCTCCTCGGGAGGGTCCCATGGCTTGGTGAGGTAGTAGTGGATCTTCGCCGTGTTGATGGCCCGGATCGCCGCCTCGGTATCGGCATAGGCAGTGAGAAGGGCACGTTTGGCTTCGGGATACAGCTTTTGTGCCCTTTCAAGAAGGTCGACGCCAGACATGCCCGGCATGCGCTGGTCGGAGAGAAACAGGGCAACAGCGTCGCCTCGCTGCTGGAGTTGGGCGCAGGTGTCGAGGGCGGCCTGGCCGGAGCCCGCCCGCAGGATGCGGTATGTCGCGCCATACTTGCGGCGCAGGTCCTGAACGACTGCCTCAAGCACACTCGCGTCGTCGTCGATGGCCAGAATGACTGGTTTCGCCATATGCTTCCAGTTTATTACCTGGCCGGGCCGCAGGTGGCCGACCGGCCGCTCACCCGAAAATCAGCAAAAATTTGTTGGACATGTGCAACTTTTTGCTTTTCAATTACAACGTTCCGGGTTAGCCTATCTCCATCTTTACCCGGAACTGCTAATCCTAGTCGTAACTCCGCCACGGAGTTATGAAAGGGACTTGTTTGTGTCTGGATAGTGGACATAAGTTACGCACTGCTGCCTTGGTCGATAAGTTGTGCATACGCATTAAATGCGTTTGCCCTCCAGATCGATCTTTCATGTCTGAAAGCGCCTGCTGTGGCGCAAAGACATAATTCCGTTGATAAAGATCGAAGACGCTGAGAGAACGAATGAAAAAGATAATACTGGCCGACAATCAGGCTATCTTCCGTGCAGGAACTGCGAAAGTTCTGGCTATGGAAGATGATTTCCGGATCATCGCCCAATGTGGCGAAACGGAGCGCCTATTTCCAACTTTAGACACTTTCAAAGGAGCGATTCTCCTGTTCGCCTCCGCAATGAAACCGAACGTACATCAGTTGGTCGATCGGGTTCGCGCGAACGGAAGCCTTTCCGTCGTAATCGCGGAAAACACCGAGCCTGCCTCCTCCTTCATCTCCGCCGGCGTTCAGGCGGCAGTACATCGGGCTGTCAACGGGCCGGCGCTGATCGACTGCGTGCGGAGGGTCGCACGCGGCGAACGCAGCCTTCACGTACCTGCTACGCCCACCGGCGTGATTGAAGAGGATCTCGTTGGAGCACGGGTCCGTGACCGGCTTACTCCCAAGGAGATGAAAATCGTCGCGCTGATTGTGCAGGGGTGCAAGAACAAGGAAATCGCAATGCGCCTGATGACAACCGAGCAGGTAATCAAGAATTACCTGCGCAGCATTTACGACAAAACAGGTGTATCCGATCGGCTGGAGCTGGCGCTGTTTACCATCCACCACCGAATGCTGGCCGAGGCTGCGGCCCAGATAGGAGACACAATGGTGCAGACGAACTAGCGCCGCAGTGAATGGGCCAGTGGGCCGGGATTTTCCGGCGGCGACTTCAGCTCTTGGTTTAGGCCTCCCGGTCAGCAATTTGATCAGGAGGCCTTCCCTGCTACGCCATCTGTGTCAGGCCTACCTATCGTAGCGGCGGATCGACTTTGTATCCAGCAGGGTGTCCAGGATCTTCACGAGCTCGCGCGGGTCGGCCGGCTTCTCGAGATAGATGTCGGCCATCGGCTCGGCCGCCTGGAAAGCTTCAGCAACAAATCCGGAAACAACTATGACCGGCACCGCGGATTGCGCTTTCGCGGCTTCCACAATCGCACGTCCGCGCTCGCTTCCCAATCGCCAATCGGTTACCACACCATCAAAAGCGACCCGCTGAATCTCTCGAATGGCATCCTCAGCGGAAATGCAGGTCGTAACTTCATAACCTGCCTGTTCCAGAATGCTTCTTTTGAGCGCAATGACGTCTGGATCGTCATCCACGCATAGAATTTTTGCCACAACTCTCTCCACGCATTCGACTGACTAAGTCAGCCTTGGTCCAAAGGGGAAATGCATGAGATCCACAACTGCAAGATGACGCAATTACAAGAGCTTCTCAGCAACAGATTTCGCCTGCGTAAATAGGTAGAGATAATCAGGGCCGCCGGCCTTAGAGTCGGTTCCGGACATATTAAAGCCCCCGAACGGATGCGCGCCGACCATCGCGCCTGTGCATTTGCGATTGAAGTAAAGGTTTCCGACGTGGAACTCCCGGCGCGCGCGCTCGAGCTTTTCCTTATCGGCCGAATAGACGGCTCCCGTCAGTCCGAACTCCGTGTTATTCGCAATCGCCAGTGCCGCGTCATAGTCGCGGGCCTTGATGATTGCCAGAACAGGACCGAAGATCTCTTCCTGCGAGATGCGGGCGTCGGGAGCGACGTCCACAATTACGGTGGGCTGGACGAAATATCCTTGCTCCGGAGTGTCGATGGGTTCGCCCCCCGCGACCAGGCGGCCCTCTTTCTTTCCGATATCGACATAATCGATTACAGTCCTGAGCGCGCCTTCGTTGACGACAGGCCCCATATTCGGGTTCGCCGCCGGATCACCGACCGTCAGTTTCGCCACCCGCTCCCGAACGCGATCGACGAAGACGTCGTAAATGGGCTCTTCGATAATGGCGCGCGAACAGGCGGAGCATTTCTGTCCGCTGAATCCGAAGGCGGCAGAGACCACACCTTCGACGGCCTGGTCGAGATCGGCGTCAGATGAGACGATGATCGAATCCTTGCCGCCCATCTCGAGCACGGTGCGCTTGATCCAGATCTGACCGGGCTGGGTCTTTGCCGCCCGCTCGTGGATGTCGAGTCCAACCTCCTTCGAGCCAGTGAAGGCCACAAAGCGCGTCTTGGGATGCTGTACCAGCGCGTTGCCAAACGTGGCTCCGGACCCAGGACAGAAGTTGACGACGCCCGGCGGCATACCAGCTTCTTCCAAAACGTCCATGAACCTGGCGGCGATCGTGGGAGAATCGCTCGATGGCTTGAGCACCACCGTGTTGCCGGTGACGATGGCTGCCGACGTCATCCCAGCCATGATGGCAAAGGGAAAATTCCACGGCGGAATGACAGCGCCCACGCCGAGCGGAATATATGCGAGTTGGTTTCGCTCACCCGGATACTGGATCGGAGTGGTTGCGCCGGCCAGGCGCAACGCCTCGCGCGAGTAAAACTCCAGAAAATCGATGGTCTCGGCGACATCGGCGTCGGCTTCCACCCAGTTCTTTCCGACCTCGTAGACGAGCCAGGCGCAAAACTCGAACTTGCGTGTGCGGATAATGTGAGCAGCGTTCAAGAGAAGCGAGACCCGCTCCTCAATCGGTGCATGTTGCCAGCTGGCAAATGCGCGGAGGGCCGCCTGCACCGCCTTGTCGGCGTGCTCGGCGCCAGCCTTCTGGTGAGTGCCAACGACCTGTTGCGGCCGGGCTGGATTTCGCGATTCGATTTTGGCGGCGGTGCGCAAGCGCTCTCCACCGATGATCAGCTCATACTCGTGACCGAGCATGTCCCCCACCCGAACAAGCGCGTCTTTCATCGCCTGGGCGTTGTCGTGCCGGGAAAAGTCGGTGAAAGGTTCGTTTCGAAATTCGCCTTGCGGCGAACGTGGCTGGATAGACGTGGAGATCGCGACGGTAGCCATAACGCATTAGTTTACCCTCTTCGATTCGGCGGTGCGAATCGGCGGGGGAATCCCTGGCTGGGAGTCGCGGAGGACAGCCTACGTTAGCACAGCAGGCGGCGCGGCCGACTTAGAACTTATAGGCGACCCCAGACGACAGGATTGGATAGAAGCGAACATATGCCAGATCGTTCTGGTATTTCTTCCTTTGCGCATCGATATTCTGCTGCACCGTCGGATCGGAGTCGATAGAACGGCAATTTACCTGTGCCGGCGTATCGCAGACCACACCAGTGAAATTCAACGTTAGTGGCGGGTCGCCGACGTAGGCGAACCCAACTTCAAATGGAAAACTGAAATGCTTTTCCCGTCCGCGGGGGAGCCAGTTTCCCCAGCCGGCGGTCAACATCGGCGAAGTGCGCCGAAAGGCTACGCTCCCGTACAGAGTTACTGGATCGGCGGCCGCGCTGTAATAATTCGCGCCATTCACGGTGAAGGACTGGCCAGCAGCAACACCACCATGGACCGTGATGTGGTTCTGGTTATAGAAGAGCACGCCGGGACTGACGTGAAAGCTCCTGTGCCATGGAAACCAGTCGACGCTCGTCTGCACGGACTGAAAGCCCAGCGATCCCTGGTACTTGACCCCGCTGTTGATGCCGCTCAGGCTGTAACCGAAGAAATTCCCAGCGGCGCGCAGGTTGAGCGAACGGCTGACAGTCGTCGCCGCCCCGATTCCAAGCCCGAGCGGGCTGACGAATGCTCCCACGCTTTTTGTGTAAATAGCCACCTGCCGGTCGCGGAGGATGCCGGTCTCTGGCTGGTAACGCCTCGGACTGCCGGTGACGGATCCGCGGCCCCCGCGATGAGGGTCGGAGATGCCGTCGCCGGGTTGGGTGCCGGATTAAGGCTGGTGCGGCTGGAAGAATAGCCGGTCGATGAAGAGTCATGCGCCAGCAGAAGTGCAGAAGAGTCTACGCTCTGGCCGGAACACACAGAGATCGCCGCTAGCAGAAAAATCGCCACAGACGTTGGGCGAATTGAGAACGACATAAGAATTTCCTCGGGATAGGGATGACAACGCCGGGAAGGGAGAAGACCCTGCACATCACTGCAGAAGCGGCTGAACTCCTCCTGAAGAGACATGCTCTTCAAACCGCTTGTCTGTCAGCTGAATAGTGACTCTGAAGTTAGCACGGTCCGGCGCGGGGCTCGTCTCCGAACAATGAATTCGGGCAACTTTCGATCGGCGAAAACACACTTTAGTCATCGGCGGAATGCAGCATTTCTTCAAGCCTGCCGCCGTGCCTGAATTTTTCGGAAGGACGCGGTCAGCTTCCCGCTGTAATGCTCTCCGTCTGGCGTGACATCTTTGCCGTGCGCTCGATCTTGTCCCAGGCGAAAGGCCGGCCGTCGATGGCACGCTTTAATGTCTTGAACAACACCACGGAGAACAATTGCCGGTAGGCAAAGCGCTGCAGCCAGATATGGAAGAGCA
>JAFAKX010000043.1 GCA_019234945.1 Silvibacterium sp. | reverse complement strand
AACGCTCAGTAGACGCTTGTAACTGTTTATACAAGTTTCGTAAAATGAGAGGCTGGATGAGGAGCAGCCAGCGTCGTATGTCAAAGGGGCGATTCACACTCTCTCTTTCCGTTGTTTTGGGTGCGATCCTAACGATACCTTCTGCTTACGGGCAGCAGGGAGCCCCGGCCGATTCACAGCAGGCGCCTGATTCGCAGAATCAGGACCCCTTGAAGCGGCAGCTTTCCGATAAGGAACGTTTCAAGCAGCAGAAAGAACTGAAGCAGGAGCTTCACGGAAGCTACAAGAAGTGGGTGGACGAGGACGTCCACTGGATCATCACCGACCAGGAACTAAAGGCTTTCAAGAGCCTGAGCAACGATGAGGAGCGGGACTCCTTCATCGAGGCATTCTGGCAGCGGCGCAATCCGAATCCGGATTCTCCGGAGAATGAATACCGCGAAGAGCATTACCGCCGGATCGCTTACGCGAACGAGCACTTTGCAGCCGGCAAGCCGGGCTGGAAGACGGATCGCGGGATGATCTATATCAAGTACGGCAAACCGGACGATATTGAGTCGCATCCCAGCGGTGGGATGTATGATCGCCCGATGGCCGAGGGTGGCGGGCAGACTTCGACCTTCCCATTTGAGATCTGGCATTACCGGTATCTGGAAGGGGTCGGCGACAACATCGATATCGAGTTTGTCGACACGTGCATGTGCGGCGACTACCACATGACGATCGACCGTTCGGAAAAAGATGCGCTTCAGCACGTTCCGGGAGCGGGTGCGACTCTTTATGAGCAGATGGGTATGGCCAAGCAGGCGGACCGGTTCCGCGGGGGGCTTGAGAATCTCGGTAATGGCCCGCAAGCAGCCAGTACCCAGAGCAAGCAGTTCGACCGGCTGGAGCAATTCGCCAAGCTCCAGGCGCCGCCCGTGATCAAGTTCAAGGACCTGGAGTCGTTTGTGAGCAACCACAAGTTGCTGACCGGGCCGGTGTTTCCGTTTGATGTGCGCACGGATTACGTGAAGGTGACGGAAGACACGGTTCTTGTGCCGATTACGCTGCAGATCAAGAACCGGGACATCACCTTCAACACGAAGGACGGCGTTTCCAAGGGTGTTGTGAATATTTTCGGCCGGGTCTCGACCATCACGGACCACATCGTCCAGACTTTCGAGGAGACGGTACAGGTGGAGGAGCCGGCGGAACTGCTGCCGAAGACGCTCGACCACTCGGAACTCTACTGGAAGGCCCTTCCGCTGCGGCCGGGCCGGTATCGCGTGGACGTGGCGATCAAGGACGTGAACAACCCCGACCATGTCGGGATCTGGGCGCAGGGCATTACGGTTCCGAAGTATGACGACGAGCGGCTGTCGGCCTCGTCGCTGATATTGGCGGACAAAATGGAGCGGGTGCCATCGAAGCAGATCGGCACCGGGAACTTCATTATCGGCAATACCTACCTGCGGCCGCGGGTAACGGCGAATGCGGCTACACCGGTGACGTTCCGGCGCGATCAGAAGCTGAATTTCTGGATGCAGGTGTACAACCTGGGTATCGACGAGAAGAGCAAGCAGAACGCGGCGAAGATTACGTATCAGATCATCGATACGGCGTCTAACAAAACGCTGCTGGATACGTCAGAGGAATCGACGAGCCTGAGCGCGAATTCCGATCAGGTGACAGTCGAGAAGAGCTTGCCACTTGCAAGTCTTCAGCCGGGGAAGTACCTTGTCAAGATACAGGTGAACGACAGCGTATCGAAGCAGGAAATTGCGCAATCGGCCCCCTTCACCGTCGAGTAAGTCAGTCCTGGATGATCTGCCGGAGAGCAGAAACTTCCAAGCAGTGATTGTGATCCTTTGGAAAGAACAGGCCAGGAATTGATCGAACGATTGAATCAGTGAATCGAAGGTTCTCCAGCCTCGTCCCCGTTCTTGCGCTGCTTGCAGCCTTGTCGTTGCCCGCCCACGCCCTCAACGATGGGGCGGTCAGCGGGGTGGTGCGGGATGCGAAGGGAGCTCCCCAGGTAGGGGCGCTGGTCCAGCTCCTGCGGCCGGACCTCTCGGTCATCCACGAAACCTTCACCGACGATCACGGACGCTACGAACTGCCGCGCGTTCTGCCAGGTATCTACGGGGTAAAGGCCACTGGGTCTCTCTTCCTTCCGACGCTGCGGGAAAACCTGCACATCACGGCGAGCTCGCGTCTGATCGTAAATCTGACACTGAACACGCTGTACGAGGCATTTCGCTGGCTTCCGGCGCAGCCTCGCCAGGCGGATGAACCTCAGGATGAGTGGACCTGGACGCTTCGGCTTTCTGCCAACCGCCCGCTGTTGCGCATGCTCGAGGATGGACCGCTGGTGGTCGTGACGGAAGCCGAAGGGCAAAACCCGGCGCTGAAGGCCAGAGTGACGATCCGCGGCGGTGAGAGCGGGTTCGGCGATGGCGGCGTGCATCATGGTTTCGAGATGCGGCGGTCGAACGACGACACGCGGCAGCTCATTCTGCGAGCCGATCTGAGCCAATCGGAAGGCACCGCGCTCAACACGGTTGTTGGCTACGAGCAGCAGCTAGCTCACGGACGGACCCTGCGCACGGTGGGCGCATTTGTGGATCGTCCGGAGATTGCGGGCGGGCCCGATGTTCAGGGCCTGCAGGCCATGGTAGTTCGGGGCGCGCAGACGATGAGCCTGACGGAGGCGGTCGAAGCCGAGGCAGGCAACGAGATCGAAGCCGTGCACATGGGTATGACTGAGTTGGTGAGTCACCCGTTTGCGAATGTTCGCGTTCAGGCGGGCGACGCGATGCTGTCCTACGGGATTGCGACAGCTCCGGGTGCGCAGCAGGCGGATGCGATGGATCGCGCAAACACGCTTTCGCCGGCAATCGCGCAGCGGAATGGCCGGCTGGTGCTCGAGCACGGATTGCACCAAGAACTCGCCTATTCGACTTCGGCCGGACAGCTGCGGATGCGGGTGACTGCGTTCCATGATCATGTGGAGCACCCGCTGGTGAGCGGCGGTGGGGTGATCTCGGCAGCTGACTGGAAATCGGGGAATCTGCTGTACGATTCGTCTACGGGTGCCCTGCAGGCGGCAGGTAGGGCCTTCAACAGCGATGGAGTGATTGCGGAGCTAAAGGAGTTGCTGCCCGATGACATGTGGGTTTCCGTCAGTCTCGGGACGGGTGAATCGCTGGTGATGGATTCCAGCGCTGCGCCGATATCGCTGGACAGCGCGCTATCCGGCCTGCGTCCCCGGAGGACGGAAATGGCTGCGGTGACGTATGGCGGCAAGCTGCAGCATGCAGGCACGCAATGGCAGGCGTCGTATCAGTGGCAGCAACCTGGCGCGGTTACAGCGATTGATCCATTCGATTCGAACCTGCGCAATCCCTACCTGAGCTTTTATCTGCGCCAGCCGATCCGCTGCCGGGGGATCTTGCCGAACGGCATGGAGGCGCTGATCGACGTAAGAAACCTGTTGGCTCAGGGATATCGGCCGTTCGTGACCAGCGACGGCAGCGTGCTCTACTTTGCGCAGGCCTCTCGCGCTGTCGAAGGTGGGTTGTCGTTCTCGTTCTAAGCGGCCCCTTTGGCCTCAAATCAAACGCTCAGATGTGGTATATTTTTCTAGGCGCTTGTGATTATGCGCTCCTTCCTTATTGCATCTGAATCGCCTTCCGGCGTATTCCTGGACGCGTAGCTCAACTGGCAGAGCATTCGACTCTTAATCGACAGGTTGTAGGTTCGATTCCTACCGCGTCCACCATCTCAAAGCTCACAACCTCAATCAGATGCCGATCAAAAATGTGCCCATCCTAAAGTGCGGCCTGCTAAGTGTGCCCAAGGCCTGAACCAGCCGGTTGTTCCTGTATTGGACGTTGCTCCCTAGTCCGGTTGCGTTCATT
>JAFAKX010000198.1 GCA_019234945.1 Silvibacterium sp. | reverse complement strand
TGTAAGGACCGTTCGCCCCCGAGGGGCATTGGCTTTATGAGGTAAGTGTGAAACAACCTGGACTGGCACTACAACGGCAAATGGTTGGATTGTGTTATCGACGAACGACGGTCGAAGATCTACCACTATTTAGGGATCAGAAGGTGGTTTGTTTTCTATATCGCCAAGTGCCTTCTGCCGAAGAGACGGGCATCAAGAGACCATGCCCCCGGACCGATCATTGCGGAGGTAACGCCGAGCGTCGCCAGCACGATCGAAATCCAAGGGTCACTGGGGTGGGTTATGGTGACCCACAGTTCGATCACAGCGATCAACGTGCCCACGACCGGGGTCCAGAGGCCTGCAAGGAGAAGTATGCCGGCCAAGCAACCAGCGAGCTGGGGAATCATCGAGAACGAAAATGACGTAGCCGTAAGCTCCATAATTCCGAGATGAAAGAGCAAAATGGCCGTTAGAATCCGCTGAAGCAGAAGACCCACCCCAGGCCAACCATTGGCAAAGGTTGAAAAGAGTCGTTGCAAAAGTCCCTCTGACACGATCGTAAGAGACTCGTCTGGAGAGGGAAACGCCTCAAAGTCGGAACCGGATTCCTACTTTTGGCTAGTATCCAGCGCTATAATGCCGCGCTTCAGCCCAATCGTGACGGCATGCGCTCGATCGTTGGCGCCGAGCTTGGAAAGAATATTTGTCACGCGACTCTTGACGGTCGCCTCGCTGATCGACAGTTTGTCAGCAATCTGTTTGTTTGCATTACCAGCAGCAATCAACTTCAGCACCTCGACTTCCCGTTCGGTTAACGCCTCATCGGTGGAGTGGATTGCTAACTCCGCAGCAACATCCGGAGGGATTCGTTTCTGTCCTGCATGCACACAGCGGATTGAATTAAGAAGTTCCTCGTGTACATTTCCCTTCAGGATGTACCCTCTTGCGCCTGCGCGAAGAGCGCGCAGCACTCGCATGTCTCCGGAATATGTCGTCAACACGATGATTCGAGCTTCGGGGAATTCTCCCCGAATGGCGTGAATTGTATCGACCCCGTCCATTCCCGGCATCTGGAGATCCATCAACGTTACATCTGGCCGGTGAGTTCGAAAGGCATCGAGAGCCTCTTTACCATTCGCGGCTTCCGCGATCAGCTTCATGTCAGGTTCTGCGGTCACCAACGCCATGATGCCCTTCCGCAGAAGAAAGTGGTCGTCTACGGTAAGGATTCGAATTAGCTTAGCGCTGTGCACGGTTTCTCACTTTGGCAAGCAACCTTGACCCAAAACCTTCCTGGGAAGTCTCGTAAGCGATAGAAGCAGGGACCTCGAGCTGGATTTCAGTGCCAGCGCCGACCTCACTCCAATAATCGATTGTGGCTCCGATTCGCTCAGCACGTTCTCGGGTGCCGCGTAATCCCCAATGTCTGGCGCTCCCGCCGTCTTTTATGATCTCGGGATCGATACCTTTTCCATCGTCACGAATGCGTAGACGAAACATGTGATCCCCGTAACGAACCTCGGTCTCAATTCGATGCGCTTGTGCGTGCCGATACGCGTTTCTCAAGATCTCAAGTGCTATCCGGCAAACCTCGTTCTGAATGGTCGAAGACAAAGCCCGAGGTTCCCCCTCCTCGATCAAATCGAATTTGGGAGGCTCGTGGTCTCCCTCTACCGCGTGCGCCAAATCCTGACTCGCCGCCATAAGCGACTCCGCGAGATTCCCATTCGCGATTCGCTCCGAACGTAAGTCTTGAATCGCATCGCGGCCCTCGTCCAGAGCTTTTTTTGTGTCACTGATCGCTTCATCGAGAGACCTCATTGCCTCGTCAGGTCGCCGCGACATCAAATTGCGAGCCGCCTGAAATTGAAACAGGAGCCCGTGAAAGCTTTGAAGCAGAGTGTCGTGCAACTCTCGCGCGATTCGTGTGCGCTCGTTAACTCGAGCGTCGATCCGGATATCAAATTCTTTTACGATTTGGTACATGCGATAGCGATAAACAGACCAGATTACTAGAACAGCTGCCAAGACATATGCAGTCCGGAACCACCAAGTGCTCCACCAGGGAGGCAGGATGATGATTTGGAGTTCTGCGGGATGCTCGCTCCATTGGCTGCTGTTCGTGGCACCTTGCACGCGGAAACGATATTTGCCTGAGGAAAGGCTCGTGTAGGTCACGGAACGGCTGTCGCTTCCGACTTCGTTCCATGAATTATCCAGATCCGCGAGCATATAGCGATAGCGGTTTGTCTGCGAATTGGAATACGCGAGCGCCGCAAACGTTAACGTGAACACGTTTTGCTTGTGCGAAAGGATGATCTTCGAGGCATACGGAAGGGGATGGGGCGTGATTTTGACCGCTGGAGACCGTGAGTTGCCCAGCAACCGAAAGTCGGTAATCACGATTGGAGGCACGTAGTTATTTTCGGGCACAGCTTCGGGGAGAAAAGTTGTTGCTCCGCTGAATCCGGCAAAATACATCCGCCCGCTTGGGGAACGCAGGCAGGCTCCCCAACCACCCAACTCCGGACCCGGAAGACCGTCGGCCTTGGAGAAATTGCGGGAAGTCCTGGTTGAGGGGTCGAAGCTCGATATGCCCTTATTTGTGCTCATCCAGAGTTTGCCGCGTGTGTCCTCGAGGACACAGCCGATAGCGCTGCTCGCCAATCCGTCACGGTCACCGTAAACAGTGATATGTCGCGTTGCTGGTTCGAACTTGTTTAGACCGTTTTGGGTGGCAAGCCACATCGCTCCCGTTCGCGCGATATGGATCGTGTTAACTACGTTGTTGCTCAGACTCCCTGGGCCGCCGCTACTGCCAATGGTCGTGAATTGCGTTGTCTTCGGATTGAACTGTTGCAGGCCAAAACCTTGAGTTCCGAGCCAAAGATCGTGCTCTGGCCCTTCTACGAGGGACAGATAGCGCAGTTCACGGTTGTGTGGGTCGGCTCTGAAAGTTGTGAAGCGGCCTGTTTCAGCGTCGAAACGATCGAGTCCATCCCAGGTCGCAGCCCACAGTGTCCCCTCGTGGTCCACCAGCAGTCGATTTACGATGTCGCTACTCAAGTGTGAAGGATCGTTCTCATTGTGGCGGTAGTTCTTCCATTGATGCGTTCTCGGATCTAGCCGGAAGAGCCCATTGTTGAACGTCCCGACCCAGATGAAGCCAGCACGATCTTCGACGATGCTGATTACATCGAACGGAACCCCAGGCTTCACGCCTACAAAAGCAGTGCTTCTTCCCGAAGGATCGATGCGGTATAATACAGGGCGCGTTCCTATCCAGAGGTTCCGGTGACTGTCTTCGTAAAAGCAGCCGATTCCTCCCTCCTTTGGTTTTGGGCTCACATCCTGAAATGCCGCTGGCGCAGGCGAAAAACGCTGCAAGCCACTCCCAAAAAGAGCTACCCAGATACTTCCTTCGCGATCTTGAAATAAAGTAGTAACGCGATTTTCCGCGAGGCTGTCGGAATTGCCGGGCATGTGAGTGTAGCTGATTAACCGGCTGTGTTCGCGATCAAACTTCACCAAACCGGATCCCTGCGTGGCAAGCCAAAGATTTCCATGCCAGTCTTCCAGCATCCCAGTGACGCCGCTAAAAGCTGCACTTGATGTGGCGTTGGCGTGAAAGGAGTAATACGTAAGGAGATTCCTTTCGCGATCGAACTTTGCTAGTCCATTTCCCGAACCGTAGAAGATCCAGAGCCCCCCAAACCGGTCCTCGTAAAAAGAAAAGTCGGGCGACGGGTTGTGAATCGGTATGTGCAGCGTGACGTGGCCGCTCGTGCGATCAAACTCATACATCCCGTCAGACACTGCAACCCAGAACCTCCCGGTTTTATCTTCAGCGGCTGACCGGACGTCATTGTCTGGAAGGCTCTCGAGATCGCTTGCGTCGTGCTTGTAAACGCGAATGTTCCCGCTTTGCGGATCAAGCCGGTACAATCCCCGGTCGGTCGAGAGCCACAACAAGCCGGCGCGGTCCTGGCTAATGTACTTGACCATCGGCACAGGAAAGTGGGTGAAGGTCTCCGTTTTGGGATCTAAACGGTCCAGGGATTGCTCGCAGCCGATCCACAATGCGCCATCCCGATCCTTGAACAAACTCAGGACCAGCACGCCACTGAGGCTGTTAGGGTTATCCCATTCGTGTACAAAGACCTTGAATGTGTAGCCGTCGAACCTGTTCAGTCCATAAAGAGTGCCGAACCACATAAACCCCAAATCGTCCTGCACGATGTTAGTGACTCGGATTTGCGAAAGCCCCTCAGCAGTCGAAATGAGCGAGAAACGAATGTCAGTAGCATGCTCGACCGGCAGTCTCAGCGGGGTGGTACTGACGCGAGCTTCTGGCACTTGCGCGCAACACGCGGTAACGGCCATCAAACAAAGGGTCAATCTTAACCACGCTCGCATGGAAAATGAGTTCACAGAGCTCTCTCTTTCTTGCGACCGCACTGGAACCAGTGTTGTATGAGTGGGAGCAAGACCCAATGCTCGTCTTCGTCTCTTTTTAACAAAGCATTGACATCGCGAGTTTCATCAAGCTGGGAGCCGGCAAAAGGAATTCGAGCCCTGATTCTCTTCATGCCATATCCCTCATTTGGATATCGCGCGCCCGTTCGCACTAAGGATGCACCACCCTAGCCCAGACCGGGGTTTGCAGAACCATTGCGTCGGGTTGAGGTTTCGCCAATAAACCTGCGGAGATCGCCCGCTGCGAGTAATCGTCTTCCGAGCCAGACTCGGTTAAACGCAGCTCGTCCGGACCCAAAATCATTCATCGAATCAAGTTCCCGATAGGCAAGCACACTGGCGGCGATCAGGATCCGCCGTCTAAGGTTTTTGCGGTTTGGGTAAGGATGCATCATTTCGAACGCAATTTCCAACCCATACTATGTTATGAATCGATACGTTTGGTCGATGGATCTCGCCCTCTCACCTCTTGAACTGATTGCAGCGCGATGAGCAGCAGCCTATTCGTTTATTTCGGCCGATCTGAGACGCGCTGTGAGAATTCGGAAGACGGACGTATCGTCTGAGTCCAGGAACAAAGCAAGTAGCCTGCGAGTGCCGGGGGGGGCCGGAATTCGCGGTAATCGGAAATTGCAACGGCCATATTCTGATCGCGATTCACGGGTAACTCTCAATTCGCTTGCTTTTGGGGACGCCGCGCAATAACTCCATGGCCTTCGCGGCAGCTTGTTCGCCCAACGTCGAGGTGCTCATCGTCTTGCTACTTGCTGCAGGCTTGAACGCGTACCCATGTCGACAAATGGACCAGTGCTGTCCATGGGTCTGTGCTCGCCGGCTCACTCTCCGCATACTTCAGCTCCGTTTTTCCAATCATCTGCGGCCACAACGAGCCCGGATCCGAATTAAAAACCGCGCCGGTGTCCCCCGAGAAAATGAACCATGCGCCCAGTTCCACTTCCTTCCGTAATTGATCCTTCGCCCATCCCGCATAGCCCAGATAAACATGAAAAACGTGAGGGTCGGGCCGGGCGGCAAGCGTTTGTTCGAGGAGGGTCTTCGTGGAAATCAGGTAAACACCACCGAAGATGTGCTCAGCCCCTTCGACCTTGGCCGGCGACTGGAGCAACGCAACCACCGCTGAAACTTCAACGGGGCCTCCGAGATAGGCCGGGTCGGAACGGTCTTTTGCCCCTTGGAGACCCTCAAGGACTCGTGACAGCGCGACATCCGTTCGCCGGTTGAGAATCAGTCCAACGACACCTTGGTCATCGCAGTGGACCAGCAGGATCACCGTTTTGGCGAAATTCGGATCGGGCATGTCCCGGCTCGCTACCAGCAACTTGCCAGCACCCAGATTCTTGGCATCGCCGGATTGGACAGGAAGAAAAACGGCCGGCGTCATTTCGCTTTTCTTGCGGACTACATTTGGGCCAGTGCGATCGGTGTGGCTGGTTGGCCGGCTGGCCGCCGTACCAAGGCAACCCTCGGAGGCGAGCGCCCACCCGAGCAGCGGTGTGCCCGCCTTGGCTACTTCAAATTCCTTAGTGTAACGGTTCAACCTTCCGGTCGCCGTAAAGCCAACCATCGTGGCCAGCAGCGTGAAGCAGCATAGCTTGCGCAGACACATGACCGCTCTTCTCAAGGGGAATAACGTTCTTTGTTCCAATGCCCTCGCGCGCTGGGGAATCGCGTGCTCCCGCACGCGGGGAAACCAGGTAAGAAAGAGGGTGACTCCCGATTTCGACAATCGTATCCTGCACGGGAGATCCAGTAAACTGCGATACAAAGCGCGTCCCATTTTCGGATGACGGGCCAAAGCGGACAGGCCGGCTTGCCCACAACGACTCAGATTCTGCAAATCGTGAGGTTCGCTTCCGCATTGCCGACGAATCCATCCGCTTTTTGATAGAAATGCTATTTGCCGCACTGGCTGGAAGGTCCGTATTGCCGGCACCCGGACATTACTCAAGGCAACCCCGTGAAGAGTCCGCAGCTTACGCCACGAAGAATGCTCTTCGAAGAATGCTCTATGACAGCCCTCTCAGTTCGTCATGCTCAACGAACCGGTGGTCAACTATGGCGTGGCGCACCAGTTCCTACACCACCTTTACGTTCTCACCATTGTCGATCACATATCAGCAAAGTGGCGCCGGTTATCTCCGACCGCACCTTTTTCAGCAAACAACCCGGGGTGCGAGGCTGCCAGATCCAGCGCTTGACGGAGCGCGCCCATCATCTGTGCGTCTACGCCCAGAGTGCTGGTCGCCAGTTGCGGCTGTCCGCGCATGTTCAACCGCGTCAGGAGACCTTCTGTCGCGTCGCGGAGCGCGGAATGTACTCCGACTCCTCCTCCCAGGACAAAGAGCGGGCAGTTCAATATCAGATGGGTGTTGTAAATCGCATGTGCCAGCATGCGGGCAGTCCGCTCAAGTACAGATTGGGCTACAGAATCACCGGCGAGCGCATGAGCGAATATCTGAGTTGCGGTCAGATCTCTTGGAAGCGTGGTTCTTTCGTGTTGCCAAAGGCTGTTCCACTGTGCCTTGATACCTTCGCCCCCAATGACGCTTTCAAGCGGTCCGGGCTCACCAGGATTTCGGCCGATCTCCAGCGACCCTGGCACGAGCATGTAGCCGATTTCGCCAGCGGCCCAACCGGGCCCGCGAAAGGGAGCGCCGTTCAGCACAATGCTTGCGCCGACGCCGGTTCCAATTCCGATGAAGACGAAGTCGCGCACTCCTTTTGCAGCACCCAGCCAGTGTTCGCCCACAGCGGCGAAGTTTACGTCGTTGTCCACCACGACCGGCGCTTTAAGAGCGCCCTCGAACAGCGCGCGAAGAGGAACGTCGCGCCATCCCAGAAGGTATGAGGTCGCGATCACGATGCCGGAGTCGACATCGGTAATGCCGGGCGCGCCAGCAGCCACAGCATTGAGCGCACCACGCGGCGCAGAGACCCTTTGTAGTAGCTCGTGGACACCGTCCTTGACGAGGGCGACGATGGCTTCAGGCCCGCGGACACCGACGGTCGAAGAAGACCACTTCGCCATGACGGTTCCAGTCATGTCGGCAAGTGCAAGGCGCAAGTTGGTTCCTCCTATATCTATGCCTGCGACATAGCCCTTATCTTTTGCTGCCGAAGTGTCGTGTTGCGCGGTTACTGAAGCTACCTCGTGTGAGCGGTTGTGCATGTGTGATTCTTCTCTTGCCTAATTCACTTCTGACGCAATTGCGTTGTGTCCGGAGCTGATGCTCTCAAGCTCGCGCCCTTTGGTTTCGGGAACGATGAAGCGTACAAAAAGCAGCGTAATGATACAGAAGACGCTATAGATAATGAAGGTAAATGAATTGCCGGCAGCTTTAATTAGAGAGAGAAAGGTGAGCGACACGATGAAGTTGGAGGCTCCCGATCCGATGGAAGCGGCTGCGACTCCGCGGCCTCGCAGCTGCAGGGGGAAGACCTCGGATACGAGTATCCACGCGATTGGGCCCATGCTGAATGCAAAGCAGGTGATGTAGACCATCAGGCAGATGGTTGCGATCACTCCGGGGCCGGCTCCAAATGCTGCGGGGTTGTGGAATGAATACGCAAGCAGGAGCAGCGACGCCGTCATGCCGCTGATCCCCACGTAGAGCAAGGGCTTGCGGCCTGCACGGTCGACCAGCACGAGAGCGATAATGGTTGCGAGCACATTCGTGACTGCGACCAGCAATGTGGCAAAGATAGCGTTTCTGTTCGATGTGATGCCGGCGAGAGAAAAGATGCGTGGGCCGTAATAGATGATGGTGTTGATGCCCGTGACTTGCTGCAGGACAGTAAAGCCAACCGCGATCAGAAGGGAATGGCGGACAGCGGGGCTCCAAAGCGAGCTCCAGCGCTTTTCCACCTTGATCTGAAGTGCGGACCGGATGTCGTCGATCAACAGGCGGGCTCCTGCTTCATCAGTAAAATCGTTCAGCACGGACTGTGCTTCGGCGATCCGATTATGCGCGTAGAGCCAGCGCGGACTCTCCGGAAGGGTGAGCAGCAGCAGTAAGAACAGGGCAGCTGGAACGGCTCCCAGACCGAACATCAGCCGCCAAGCATGTTGTCCGGCGAACGCGCTTACGCTGATCGTGGCTCGCGCACTGCTTGGCGTCGCTGTTGGCTTCACTTCGGTTACGGCGCCCGTATATGTATCAGAGCTAGCGCCACCCCAGTCACGCGGAATGCTGATAGGCCTGTATCAGTTCGCACTCACACTTGGCATCGCGCTAGCCGACCTGGTGGGCTATGGGCTTGCCGGCGATGCCGGAGCCAGGAGCGAGCCGGCCAGAAAGATTGCGCCGCCCCAAAGCAGTGTTGTGCGCCGGCCGATACGATCCGCGATGCTTCCTCCGGCCAGTGCACCGGCCATTGCCCCTACGAGCACGACGCTGACGACAATCTCTTCCATGCGCGTGCTGAGCGAGAAGGATTCACGCACAAAAATCAGCGCCGCAGCGATGATGCCCATATCGAAACCATAGAGAATTCCGCCCAGCCCGGCGATGAACGACACCTTCCAGAGAAAGCTTCTGCGGACCTGTGTTTGTATGGCGGTCTGGGCTTCGGACAAAGTTCCCCTTACTCCGCAAAGAGATTCATACTACTGCTCCATAACACCATATTGAAACCGGGGAGGCAGTCTACAGCCGGTTCGTTCAACCATGCCGAGGGTGAGCGCCTGCGGCACGAGCAGGGAAGTTATACCTTCCCACGGCTCAGGTACCGCATCGATTTTGACCGGGAACAGCCTGTCGGCCGGCTCGCGATCCTGAGTGGAGACGAGGACTACCTTCCCACCCTTGCGGTTGCACTCCTGCGCGAGTTTGATGCCGAGGTCTGCGGCTCTGCCAAGAGCGAAAATGATAGCGACGTGCGAGGCGTCCACATCGAGGTTGGGGCCGTGTCTGAAGCCCGCGCCGGTGTGCGCCGCAGCGCGGAAACCGCTCATTTCGCGAATGGTGAGCGCGCTCATGACCGCGGCTCCATAAACTGCACCGCGACCGATGATCTCAATGTTGGCCGCACCGCGGCAGAACGCGTCCAGTTCGCCCCGACGAGCGAAGATCAGGTCGAGGTTTGCGGCAAAGACATCGGCGGCGCGATCGGCGTCTTCTTTCCAGGGAAGATCGAGAATCTCAGACGCGAGTATGATCGCCGCGGCGGTGGCGTTGGTGTAGGTTTTGGTTGCGTTTCCATACTCCGGACCGGCCAGCATCGGCACCTTGTATTTCGCGAGGTTCCAGCAGATACTGGCGGGATTATTGCAGATGAGTCCCAGTTTCCGACCGCTCTCATTGCCGATTTTGAAGAGCTCCACAAGCTCTGCGCTTTCGCCGGATGTGGTGAGGAGGATGGACAAGGCTGCGTCGCCCCAGACAGGCTGCGCATAATGCAGCCATTCGCCTGCGTCGACTGAAATGGAAAACCGTCCGTGTGTCGCAAGAAGCACCGATCCGCCGAATGAGGAGCAGAAGGAGGCGCCCATTCCAATAAAGAGAATCGGCCCTTTCGTTTGCGAGGCGTCGCTGAGCTTCTTCAGCTCAGCGCGTATGGGAGAGTCGCTGTAGTATGCATGGATCAGCTCACGGAGCCGGGCAGGCTGCTCGCGGCATTCGATCTCCAGTATCTGTGTTCCTGTGGCTGAGAGCAGTTCTTTAGGGGGCTCTACACCTGCGATCCAGCGCGGCTGCTGTTGGCTCATATCTCCCATTTCAAACCGAAAAGAACTCTACTCCCAATACTTCCTAACGATTATTAAGTATTATCTGTTTTGAGGACAAGGGCAATCTCGTTCTTTTTTGGGGGGGAGAGGCGGTAAGCGCATAATCCGAGTGACTGTGCGGAAGCGCTGGAATATATTAACCGATGAAATTGGTAACTACTCGGGACGAAGTGAAGAAAAAAGCAATTCCAATTGGCAGACCTTCGGTCCTGCGTCATACGAACGCGCATGGTATCTTGAATCTCCTGCGCGAATGCGGCTCCTGCTCGAGAGCTGACCTGGTGCGCGCTTCCGGCCTCAGCGCACCCACGGTTACGAATGTGGTCAAGGATCTCCTCTCGGCGAACTTGGTTGAGCCGTTGGGCGAGGGTGAATCCAGTGGCGGACGTCCTCCAGATATGATTCGCTTCAAGGCCGAGCGGGGCTGCCTGCTGGCTGTGGCGATCACTGCAGAGGATATCAACCTGTTGCTTACGGATTTGAACGGAAGTGAACTGGATTCGCAGAAGATCCTGCTGCACAATCGCCGGACAACCCCCGAAGCCATCTGCGGGTACATCGGCGAAGAACTGAAGGGCCTGCTGCGGAGGCAGAAAAAGACGCGGGATCAACTGCTGACTGTAGTGGCAGCCGTGCCGGCCATCACCAACGTGGACGAGGGCAGTGTGCTCGCGATCAGCACGCTTGAAAACTGGCGTTCGGTTCCGCTCCGCTCCATGCTGAGCAAGATGGCCAATTGCATGGTGATAGTCGAAAACGATATGAATCTGGCCGCGCTAGGTGAAAAGTATTGCGGCGCAGCGCAGGCTGAGAAAGATTTCGTATTCATCCACATTGGCTCAAACGTGGGGGCCGGCATTTTCCTGGGGGGCAGAATCCATCACGGCTCGCAATGGTCTGCGGGAGAAATTGCGTATCTTCGTCTGCCATCCATCTCGCGCAGGCAGCCGACCATTCATGAGTTTGGAGAACTCGAAACGGTGCTGACGAGCACAGGGATTCTCAAAAGCTGGCATGAGGAAGGCGGCAAGGCGACTCTGGCCGGCCGGAAGGTAGATGCGATTGGAATTCTGAATCTGGCGCAGGCGGGAGATGGCCGTGCGGAAAAGATCGTATGTCGCAGAGCCGAAATTGTGGCGGATATTATTGTGAACCTATCGCTTATTCTGAACCCCGGGTTGATTCTGCTGGGTGGGGAAGTTGGGAGCCACCCGGTGCTGATCGATTGTGTGAGAAAGCAACTGGAAGGGGATGAATTCGCTGTCACCAAGGTGTCTCCGAGCTCTCCGGGTGATCGGGCTGTTTTGTGGGGCGCCATCGCGCTGGCCCTCGACGCGGTTCCAGGCGTGGTCCTTCCTCAGCCGTCGATCTGAAATCCATATACGAGCAACCCGGCTCTGTCCAGAATCCTTGACTGCGTCTTTTGGAATGTGATGAACTTGTCTAACTTTGTTAGAGAACGTTAGAAAAGAGTTTTCCTAAAGCAAATCAAGATGGCATGCAGATGACAACGCGCCGGAGCTTCATCAAACTTGCCGCGGCCAGGGGTGTAGTTGCGGCGAATGCACCGCTGATGGCGCTCAGCCCTCTTGATATTGGAGTCGGCACATACAGCTATCACAACCTCTCGATTGACGAGATGATCGTTCAGCTGAACAGGCTTCACGTGAAGCAGATCGAGATGTCGCGAGGCGAGTTCATGTTGTTGAGTCATCCTAAGGACGAACTGTTCCGCGGCACAAGAGTGAAGCTTGATCGCGCCGGCATTCGCTGCATCTCATATTATTCCGCAACTATCAAGGATGATCAGGATTTAGAAAACACAATTCGCTTCGCCAAGCTGCTGGGCTGCAGCAATATTACCGGCGATGCGACAGGTGATGTTCTCAAGCGCATCGATCAGCGGCTGACGCAGGAGAGGCTGACATTCGGAATTCACAACCACTTCTTTCCGAATACCAGATTTGCGTACGAGAGTCCGGAGGATGTTTTGAACGCGCTTGCACCACTTTCGAAGACGATGGGAGCGACGGCGGATACCGGTCATTTTGCCTCCTGCGGCTATGATCCAGCGGATGCCATCCGTAAACTCGCGCCTCGCTTACGAATGGTCCACCTGAAGGACGTGAGAGCGAAGGGCGGAGAAGTGAATGTGCTCCTTGGCAGGGGAGTCGCCGGAATTCCTCAGGTAATGCGGCAACTGCGCCGCCAGAATTTTCCCGGCTTGATTGCCCTCGAGTATGAAAAGGAAGGCGACGTAGATGACGACATGGTGCAGGAGATTGTTTTTGCGAGAAACCTCGCTTAGCGGCGCTGCAGGGAGAAACACGATGCGGAAACTGCTTACCTTAGCTCTAATCTCGATGCTGACCGTGGCTCTCCGCGGGCAGACATCGCATCCCATTCTTCCTCTGGGTTCAAAGGCGCCCGATTTTTCACTGCCGGGCGTGGACGGCAAGATCCACAGATTGAGCGATTACGCGAGCAGCCCGATTTTGGTTGTGATCTTTACCTGCGACCATTGTCCCATCGCACAGATGTATGAGAGCCGCATTGAGAAGCTCTACGAGGACTACGGAAAGCGGGGAGTGGCGGTGATCGCAATCCAGGGCAACGATCCGCAGGCCACCACAATCGATGAACTCGATTCGTCCGATCTTGGTGACACGCTCGCAGAGATGAAGATCCGTTACCAGTACAAGCACCTTCACTATCCTTACCTTTATGACGGCGACACCCAGGCGGTAACACGCGCCTATGGGCCGCAGGCAACGCCTCATGTATTCATCTTCGACACGGACCGCAGACTTCGTTATGAAGGCCGCGTTGACAACAGCTATCGCATCGAGAAAGTGGCGACTCAGGATGCGCGCAACGCCATTGACGCCCTGCTTACCAACAAACCACTGACGGTAACGCATACAAGCGTGTTCGGTTGCTCAACGAAATGGTCAGAGAAACGTGCGCTTCGCGCAGCGTACGAACAGAAGCTGGATGGAACACCTGTCACTCTGGATTTGGTGAACGCGGCAGGCCTGAAAAAACTACGTGCCAACGCCGGCGACAACTATACGCTGGTCAGTTTTTGGGCCACATGGTGCGGCTCCTGCGTAGCTGAATTCTCTGATCTGCAGGATACATTCCGCATGTACAGCAACCGCGGTTTTCAATTAGTGACCGTATCGGCGAATACGCCGGATGAAAGGGCGAGCGTTCTTCGCTTCCTCGAAAGAAAGCACGCGACCAGCCGCAATCTTCTCTTTGCTTCCGACGATACGGCGGCATTGCAGGCAGCATTCGATCCGCAATGGCAATCTGCTGTGCCTTATACCGTGCTGCTTGGTCCGAATGGCAAAGTCCTCTACAGTTCGCTTGGCTCCGTCGATATTCTGGAGCTGCGCCGGAAGCTGCTGGCGGCGATGCCTTCCGACTATATCGGCTTCAATAAATACTGGCAGGGCCAATAGAATCGGTCTGCCGAAGCATCTGAAAGGCCCGATCACGGATGAAGGCTGGCCTGTTTCAATTTTCTGCCTGGGAATAGAATCTTGAGCGTACTTCGCGGAATAAAGAGACTTGGAACAACTGCACTTCTGCTGGGTGCTGCGCTGCCGTGCGGGGCCGCACAACTTAGCCTTATGCCCTGGCCCTCGCAGATTACTCGGCAGGCGGGTGCGCTGGCAGTGAATGCAGCTCCTCGAATCGAGCTGACGGGCGGAGATGAGAGGGTTCAAAATGCAACACAGCGGTTCCTGCGTGACCTTGCTATGCGTACTGGGGCTCCATTCGATCGCCACTTTGCCGGAGCGCTGGAGGGACCTGCGTTGGTCATTCACTGCGCTGGAGCTGGGCGCCGCGTGCAGTCTCTGGATGGGGACGAGAGCTACCATCTGAGCGTAAGCCAGACGGGCATTCAGCTGACCGCGGCTGATCCTCTGGGAGTCATGCACGGCCTTGAGACCCTGCTGCAACTGGTTGAGCCCGGACCGAATGGATGGGTGATCCCCGAGGTTCGCATCGATGACGCTCCGCGCTTCGCGTGGCGCGGACTGATGATCGACGTGTCGCGGCACTTTATGCCGCTCGAGGCGATCGAGCGGAACATCGATGGAATGGCCGCAGTCAAGCTGAACGTTCTGCATCTGCACCTGTCGGACGACCAGGGCTTCCGCGTACAGAGCAAACGTTGTCCCAGGCTTACCCAGATGGCCTCTGACGGACTTTTCTATACGCAGGATCAGATGCGCGAACTCATTGTGTACGCGCGTGTACGCGGCGGAGCAAAAATAGACCACATTGCGCCGCGATAGCGGCGTGACGTGGCGGAGTAAAAGTAGACCACCGCCAGATTTCGAGTTCCATAGACAACCAGGACTGCAGGGGTGACGAAGAAGGTTCGGCGCCGCCGGGAGCGGTGTTGTCCATGGAACACCGGAGGCATGTACACGGTGGAGCTGTATGCGAGGGTTCGACGGGCAGTTCGCGTGGAGGGCTGGAGTCAGCGGCAGGTGGCCAGGGAGTTCGGGTTGGCGCGTAAGACGGTGCGGAAGATGCTGGCGTACTCGGCACCACCGGGATACCAACGGCAGAAGCCAGTGCGGCGGCCGAAGCTGGGACCGTGGCAGGGCGTGATCGATGCCATTGTGGAGGGAGATAAGAGCCAGCCACGCAAGCAGCAGCACACGGCCAAGCGCATTTTCGAGCGGTTGCGTGTAGAGCACGATTACACAGGCGGGTACACCATCGTGAAGGATTACCTGCGGG
>JAFAKX010000178.1 GCA_019234945.1 Silvibacterium sp. | reverse complement strand
CCGAAGGGCTTTACAGCGCCCGTTTGCCAGATGGATTTTCGCGTTGGGGGGAAATTTCTCTGCTGCATGAAGGCACCGGATGGGCAGGAGTTCTGGAATGCGGTTGAATACCACGAGATTGTTCCGCACGAGAAGATCGTTTCCTTGATGTACTTTTCGGACTCGAAGGGAAACAAGATTGATCCTGCGGAGCTAGGAATAGAACATGAGGCCGTAGAGGGTGCGTACGACGTGACCATCTTTGAGGATCTAGGAAACGGCCAGACGAAACTCACCTTCATTGGAAATGAACCCATGGAGAGCGCGAAAAATAGCGGTCAATTAGAGGGCTGGAACCAGATACTCGATAAGCTTGCCGCAGTTGTTGAGGGGCTGGCGCAGGCGAAATAAGAAGCTGAAGTTTTGACGATCGTCATGCGCGAGCTACTGAACGTGAAGTAAAGGCAGGCTATCGCGGAGACTCCGGCTGAGGGCGGCGGCGGAGGCTCAGTGCTAGCCTGCTTTTCGTCAATTGGCAGGATCGCCGCCTTTTCGGGCGAGCGATCTTGGCTCGGCTGTTGCAGGGAGCGCTTTTAATCAGAACCTGACTCATCGCACGGCGACTCCGGCACCGGAGCTACTACCGGAAGCACGGGAGGCTTCGTTCGCGGACTCTCAAAATCCAGAACGGTGGCCAAGTTCCCGATTTCTGGCGAAGCGTCTCGCGCCGTGAGGGGCGGCAGATTCCAGCGCCATTCGATCAGCTTGAGCGCCGATGTATGGTCAAAAACCGTACTGTTCACGCGCGGATATCCCGGTGACCCCATGCTGAAAGGAGACACAATCAGAGTCGGAACACGAAATCCTAGAAGCGCGCGGCCGTCGACGAGGTCCGTATCAGTACTGTTCGGCGCGACGACTCTGGGCGGCGGCACGTGATCGAAGAAGCCGCCCCACTCGTCAAAGGTGATGATCAGAACCGAGCTCGGCCAGCACGGGCTGTTCGCCAGAGCGTGATACATCTGGCACAGGAAATAATCTCCATTCCGAATATCCGCGAATGGGTGATCGTCGCTTGGTCCAACCGGCGGACCCCAGGGTGCATCGACGAATGACACCGCGGGCAGCCCGCCGGCCGCGGCATCATTCAGATAGTCCGCGTAGGTGTAAGTGACGTCTGCGTATCCTGAACCCCAGATCGTCAATATCGGAGAGTAGCAGCGAGCGCTGACCTTGGCATCCCAGAGGTTGTCCCAGATCGTCCTCAGCTGACATACCCCCGGAGTGTTGCTGAGCCTGTCTGTCTGCGCCGAGTGCAGGAAGATGCGGTTCGGAACTGTTGGGCCCAAAAAGGAGCAGAAATATCTGTCCAGCGTGGTGTATTGGCGCGCCAGTGCGCCAAAGAACGTCAGATCCGTCTCCTGGTAGTAGCCGATCGAATAGAGATCGCTTCCCGAACGCAGAAAGCCATCCATCCATCCCGTGTTGTATGGGATCCTTCCGCCCTCGTACGAATGGTCGGGTTGAAGGTGACCGCAACCGGTAAAGTCTCCCGCCAGATCATAGGTAGAGTGAATGGCGCCGGTTGGGTCCGTGTAACTCAGTCCGGCTTGCTTTCCGTCTGCGTTTGGAAGCCACCCAAGAAAGTGATCGAAGCTGCGATTCTCCATCATCACAACGACGACATGCTCGATGCCGGAATGCTCCGGCGACGGCAGACTCGCGACGAGTGGCGATCGGGTGCCGCAGGATGAAAGAAAGCTCGCAGCGGTCGCACCAAGGCCAGAGCGAAGGAAATCCCTTCGTCGAATCTTCAAGTACTCTCCAAGGCAAAGCAGTTTTGCTCAACGCACGATCAGACTGCTTGTCGGAGTTACCAACCTGGAATTTGGGGTGAAGCGTTCGAGGTGAGGATAGTCCACAACTTCAGCGACTGATTCTAACGAAGCTTATAGAAGAGCATCAGAAGTGCGCAATGGCTCATTCGTCGTGTAACTGTGCAGCGAGACTGTAACTCCGAGCAGTCTGGTCGCTCGCAGACTCTCCTAACGGTAAGGGTATCTCAGTGAACAGATGCTCGCGCCGGGCGGATCGTCTGGACACGGAAGTGTCATTCCGGTTACTTCCGGGTTGCCGGTCACTCGGGAACTGGCATCGGAAGTTACCTCAACTCTTCTTTAAGAAAATCTAAAGGGAGTGACCCGCTTCCAGCGCCGTCTCAGCATCTAGGGTGTATATATAAAAGCTGTTCCTGGTCGTTTCCCGGCCCTGGTGTCTCGCGCCATAGTTTCTGTTTGCATGTGCAGGGGGGTTTCAAAACACGCTAAGAATCAGGAGACATAAATGTCCGCGAAGCTTCTTGTCGGAATAGCCGTCACTCTTGTTTCCGCTTCGTGCGCTGCCCAGGTAGCGCCTGCCATTCATCCTCCGAGATCCGCCGCAGTTGGCGCAGGCATGATGTATTCGTCGGGCGACTGGGGAAGCGCGGACATCAACAGGTGGGGGCCTTCAGCCTGGGCCACAGTAACGATCTGGCACGACTTCAGCGTCATCGCAGAAGGCCGCTCCAGTTTCTTTGGTGGAAACAGTAACAGTTTCAATTTCAAATACTTCACGGGCGGTGGCGGCCTGATCTGGATCTCCGATTACTATGGCAGGTTCCAACCCCTGTTGAAGGCTGAGGTCGGCTATGGCAGTCTGACTCACCCGCCGAATGCCTCCGGCCATTTGCACGACACAAGAACCATCTGGACCCTTGGAGGCGGCTTTGAATACCACACCTATGGGAACCTATGGACGCGAGTGGAGTATTCGTATGATTTCTTTCCGAACTTTCACAGCAGCATCACCAACAAGAACTCTACCCTGAATCCGCGAGGCTTTACCTTTGGAGTCACGTATCGTTTCGGCCCGTCGGGCTCCCGTTACTAATCCGACCGGCGGTGCCCAAAAATTTGAGCCCATTGGCCGTCGGCAACACGGAAGCTATCCAACTACGGACAACTATGGCGACTACCCTCTCCGCCGGTACCGTATCTCAAACTCATATCCCGCATTCGCCGGGAACAGCCCGGCCACATGCCGCAGGCGCTCCGCCAAAGCCGGAGCGGCGAGCAGCGGGTACTCGCGCTCGCGCAGGTCGGTGTAGTCGAAGTCGATGGTAAGCGACAGCATATAGATGGCGAGCGCGTCGGAGAAGGCCGCTTCGAAGTAAGCCGTCTTGGCTTTTTCGTCGACGTGCTCGCGGCCTTCGGTTGCCAAATCATGAGGCCGCCCGCGATCGCGGGTGCGGCGGCGGCCCTCCCAGGCATCCTGGCTGGTTTCTCCGCGAACATCGGCCTTCACCTGCGACCACGCAAGATCGGAGAAGCTCGCCGGCACGCCGACGGCCTCGACAAACTGATGCGCAACGTTGATGAAGTATTCGAAGGCCAGCGCAAAGCGATCCTGCATCAGCCGCGTCGAGATAAACGTGAAATCCGACGAGCCGAAGCTGACGTTGCGATGGCAGACGGCGCGGTCGCCGAGGTCGATGTTGTAAGCGGGAGCGATCGTCGTCTCGTCATCTTCGCCGATGGCGAGCGGAACAAAGTACCAGGCACGCCGTGCGAGCGCCTTGGCGACCACCGCCGGCACGGCCTGCACGACGCGCTCGAGGTCTTCGGCGGCAACGTTCGTCTCTCCGAAGCTCGCGTAGAAAATGCCGTTTGGCGCCTGCTGGACGTGCGCCTCCTGCGCCACCTGCGCGGCGGTGAGGAGCGGTATCTGGGCGGCATCAACCATAAACTTGTATTCTAGCTGAGGCGGCTGGTGTGGCTGGCTGCCCAGGGATGATTTATGGCAGTACATGAGATCAGCCGCGCCCGGAACCCTGTCCCCACAAAAGTTCTCGGCATTCCCCTCGTCGGGCTGGGGCTCTTCTCGAGCCTCCTGATGGCCTTCGCATTCGGATTCATCGTCTTCTTCGCGACCTGCTTCATCGCGATCATGGGCCTGCTCTTCTACAACTCGGCAGGACATCATGCAGTCGATATGGCCGACAGCTATCGCTACTTCGCATTTCCCGCGGGCCTGGTAGCGCTCGCGCTCGCGCTGGTGGTGCTGTTGGGGCTGTGGGCACGCCGCAAGATCACCGGGAGATAGCTGGATGGCAGTCGTAACGATAACGCCCGAGGAACTGAGCCGGCCGGTTGCCGACGCGCAGGCGCGTGAGTGGTGCGCGCAGCTTGAGGCGGGCGACATCCTCCTTTTCCCCGAGACGCCGGTCCCGATTCCGCCCTTTGACCTGGCCTTTCTGCTCGGGCAGCAGCAGAGCGACAGTTCCCTCCACAAGAACATTGCCTACAAGCCAAACATCGACAAACTCAGCGGAGTCGACACGAAGACGGCCGACGCCGAGGCGGTTAAGCGGCTGCAGTCCATCATGCGGGCGTATTCACAGCATGTGGTCGAGTTTCTGACCGGATTTCTCTCGCCGTACCGCGCGAAGTGGCGGCTCGATTATGCGAGCTTTCGTCCGCAGGAGGAGCAGGGGCGCGACCTGCCGCACCGCCGCCGCAACGACCTGCTGCACACCGATGCTTTCCCGACCCGGCCGACTTACGGGGCGCGGATTCTGCGCTTCTTCAACAACATTCATCCCACCCGCACCCGGGACTGGATCGTCAGCGACCCGTTTGCGACGGTGGTGAAACAGTTCGCTCCCAGCGAGATTGCTCCCGCGCCCGATACGACCATGAGCCGAGCTGCCAAGGGGCTGGGACGCGCCGTCGGGCTGAGCGCGGCAATCCCGGCCATCAAGCGCTCGCCTTACGACGAATTCATGATGCGCTTCCACAACCTCCTCAAGGAAAATGCTCGCTTCCAGGCCGAGTGTCCGAAATATTCCTGGAAGTTCCCGTCGGGATCAAGCTGGATGGTCTACACCGACACCGTCCCCCACGCCGTCCTGGCCGGGCAGTACGCCCTAGAGCAGACCTTATTAGTCGAGCCGGACGCGCTGGTCGCCCCCGAGACCTCTCCTCTGAAGGTGCTGGAGCGGATCGCCGGCACGGCGCTGGTCTAGCGCTCTATTGCAGCCTGCTTCTCCCCTTACATCGGCTTCCCCGCCTGGTACGGAGTGAGCTGATCGCTGATCTTCGACTTGTCGCCGACGACCACGATGGTTATCTCGTCCGGCTTGATGTATTGCCCGGTCATCTTCTGCACATCCGCGGGTACAACGGCATTCACGTTGGCGATGTAGTTTTTTAGGTAGTCCTCCCCGAGGCCCTGAAAGTCGACGTACTGCAACTGGCCGATCAGTGCGCCGCGGCTCGAATTCTGAATGATGAAGACGCCCGAAAGATAGTTCTGAATCCCCTTCAGCTCCGGTGCCGCAGGAGGCTCCGACCTGAGCCGGTCAATCTCCGCAAATATCTCCTTCAGCGACGGCCCGGTGAACTGCGTGGTCACGTCGGCGCTCTCCGCCCAATAGGCATCGTGATAGCGGCTGGAGATCTGGCTCCTCGGCGAATAGGTGTAGCCCTTCTGCTCGCGGATATTCGCGGTGATCCGCGAATTGAACGAGCCGCCCAGCAGCGCATTGGTGACCTGTAGCGGAATCGCATCGGGGCTGTTCGGCGGAGGCACGGGCAGGCCGACAATAAGCGTCGACTGCGGCGCGCCGGGTCGATCCGTCACGTCGAGCACGTGCTGCGGTTTCGGCGATGGCACCTTCGCAGCCCACGGCGTTCCGCTCTTCGGCCATGTGCCGAAGCTCTCCTCGATAGCCTTTTTCACTGCGGCGGAGTCGAACTTTCCCGCAACGTAAAGATGCGACCTCCGCGGGTTGAAATTCGTTGTGAAGTAGGTCTTCACGTCGTCGATTGTGATCGCTTTCACTTCGGCATCAGGCGGAAGCACGACAGAATAAGGATGGTCGCCGTAAAGAATCTTTCTGAAGTGCATAACCGCGATCGTTCGCGGGCGGGACGCGCTTACAGCGATCTGGCGCAGCATGTCGTTCTTGAGGCGCGGCAGCTCCGACTCGGGCAGGCGCGCGTGTTCGAGAACATCGGCCAGCAGGCGCACCGCGTTCGGCCCGAACTCGGAAAGGATGTCGAGTCCCGCGACGGTTTGATCGTCTGACACGGATACGTCGAGCGTGCTTCCCATGCTTGCCGCTGCGTCAGCCAGCTGCTGCTGGGTGAGTGTCGCGGTGCCTTCCTTGAGCAGTTCGCCAGTGATCGCGGCGACTCCGCCGTGACTGGCTCCCTGGTCTATGCTGCCGGCGTTCACGGCCAGGCTCACCGTAACCTTGGGGATATTGCCGTAAGGCACGAGCGTGACTTTCAGGCCGTTGGGCAAGGTGTAACTCTGGTGCGCCGGAACCGTGAAGGCTTTGGCGGGTGCGCCTTCAGGAGGAGCCTGCTTCTGCGCCAATGCGGGTTGAAAGCCGCCGACGCAAGGAAGGAGAGCAACGGCCGGGATAAGAACTGCGATGCTGGTCAACTTTTTCATCTCGATTCTCCTCAGCTACTGGTTCTTCAGCGGAGCGCCTGCGTCCTTCTTCGGAGCCGGCTGCAGCACGATCACGGTGCGGTTGGCCGGCCTCAGATACTCCTGCGCGGTCTTCTGAATCAGCTCAGGCGTGACCTGATCGAACTGCTGAACCAGCGAGTTGATGCGGCCGGGATCGTTGTCAAAAAGGGCGAAGCTGGAGAGAATGTCCATCAATCCGAATCCACCGAACTGACCCATGGTGTCGTAGAGGCTCGATCGCAGCTTCACGCGCGCGCGGTCCAGAAGCTGCTTGTCGACCGGCTTGGTGACCAGCGGATTAATGGCTGTATCCATGGCGCTGATGACCGTGTCGGCGGAGACCGTGGGGTCGTAGCGCACATCGGCGATCAGCAGCATAGGCCCCTTGTAATCGAACATGTTGCCGAGCAGATTGATGCCGCCTTCGACGCTGTCGGTAAGGCCGCGCTTCTGCACCAGCTCCTGGTAGAGCAGGCTGTCGTTGCCTTCGATGAGCATCTGTTCGATAAGGCCCATGGCATAGTACTCGGGCGTATTGCGCTCCGGCATGTGATATCCGATCGCCAGCGCCGGCCGTGGGGCGAGGGGATCGGTTTTGGTGATTCGCTTCTCCGCCTCCTGCCGCGGCTCGGTCAGATCGGGTTGCGGAGGCAGTTGGGAAGACTTGATCGGCCCGAAGTACTTCTCGATGAATTTCTTCGCCTCAGCACTGTCGAAGTCGCCAACGATCGCGAGCGCTGCGTTGTTGGGCGCGTAGTAGGTGTCGAAAAATTTCTTTACCTCGTCGAGCTTGGCGGCTTCGATGTCGGTCAGGTCGCCGTAGAAATTATGGGCGTTGTACCAGTTCGAGTTCGCGGCCATCGGCATGTCGATCCACGGAAAACCGCCGTACGGGGCGTTCAGCACGTTGACCTTCACTTCATTGCCGACCACGCCCTGCTGGTTCTTGAGATTGTCCTCGGTCACGGCAAGGCCGTTCATGCGGTCGGCTTCGGCCCACAGTACGGTTTCGAGCTTGTTTGAGGGCACCACCTCGAAATAGTTGGTGAAATCAAAGCGCGTCGATCCGTTGAGAGTGCCGCCGTTGCTCTGCACCAGCTTGATGAATTCCATCTTGCCGAGATTCGCCGAGCCCTGGAACATCATGTGTTCGAAGAGGTGCGCAAATCCCGTGCGGTCGCGCGGCTCAACGCGGAAGCCGATCTGGTAGTAAACGCCAACGCACACTGTCGGCGCCGTGTGGTCCGGAGAGAGCACCACCCGCAGGCCATTCGGGAGTTTGTAATACTCCACCGGCACGTGAAACTCTTCACCCGCCGAGGCCGCCAGCGAAGGCAGGTCCAGCATGAACACCGCCAGCAATATGAACAACAGTGGACGCAACCGTCGTTCCAGCTTTTTCCGCATGAACCCTCCGGATCGTTTTGAAATAAGTGGCGGACCCTGACTCCGCGCCAGCCTGACACGCACACTCAGACAGAGACACTTTACTTTCTAGTGCCGAGCCGGAGCAAAAGGAATTGACGCCAGGGTGCGCTTGGCGGGGATGGCCGGTAATTCAGTCACTTGCCGGCTGGATGATCTCACGGATGGAGGCCCAGCCGGTCGGACTCTCCTTGTAGCGGACGTAGACGACCATCGTGCGGCCCTTGAAGAAGGCCGGCTGGCCTCCGGCGATGGGCGTGCTCTTGATCGAGAAGCGAGTCATCTCGACGGCGGCGTCGTTCTCGATAAGCAGGCTTTCGACGCTGTTCTCGACGAATTCGAGGTGGTACTGGCGAAGGGTGTTGGCGAGGTCGGCGGCGACCTCGTCGCGTCCGAGAAGGACCTTGTTATAGGAGAGCGCCTTTTCGACGTCGGGATGGTGATACTTCATGATGGTGGCGACATCTCCTGCAGCGAAGGCCGCGCGGATAGCTGCTCTGGTCCTTTCGAGTGCCTCGCGGTCGGGATCGGAAGCGGCCCTGGCGCTAACGGCGAATAAGGCGAAGACTAGCGACACAACTGCGGCGGTGCGGAGCCTCGTGCGTTTCATGGCTTGCCCTTTCGGCGCGATACCTGAGCGCTTGAGCGTGACGAGGATAGAATCTCAGATCAGATGGGAACAAGCAGCTTTCACGCATTTCAATGCGAATCCTGGTGATTGGCGGAAACGGCTTCATTGGAACGCCATTAGTCCGTGAATTACTCCAAGCCGGACATGATGTAGGCGTCTTCCATCGCGGCCCTGCCTCGACGTCGAGTCAGAAAGTCGTACACATCGAAGCCGTACAGATCCGGGGCGATCGCAATCGATTGCGCGATCATGAGGCTGAGCTCCGGAGATTCGCTCCTCAAGTCATCATCGATATGGTTTTGAGCTCCGGTGAGCAGGCAGAGCAACTGGTCGATGTCGCGTGCGACCTGAATGCCCGCGTTGTTGCGATCAGCAGCATGGATGTGTACCGCGCCTGGGGAGTCATGCTGGGCATCGAACCGGGGGAGTTGGAGCCAATGCCACTCACCGAGGATTCGCCTGTTCGTACAACCCGCCGTACGTACCCGCCCGAAACGATCGAGAAGATGAAGAGCATCTTCACCTGGCTTAACGCGGATTACGACAAGATTGCGGTTGAGCAGGCGGTGATGAGCGGCAGAACCGGAGGCACAGTCGTTCGCTTGCCGATGGTATATGGCTCCGGAGATCCGCTGCACCGCATGCACGGCATATTGAAACGGATAAATGATGGCAGGCCCGCAATTATCCTGGCCGAAAACCACGCGGAATGGCGGGGGCCGCGCGGCTATCTCGAAAATGTGGCACACGCAATCGCGGTGGCGTCCCTGTTGGAGCATGCGTCAGGGCGGACCTACAACATCTGTGAAGAGCCAACTCTTACGGAACTCGAATGGCAGACGAGAATTGCAGGACACACAGATTGGTGCGGGCGATTTGTTCTGTTGCCCGAACAGCAAACACCAAAACACTTATTTCTGCCGGGGAATGCATCGCAGCAACTGGTCGTAAGTTCCGAGCGGATTCGCAGAGAGCTTGGTTATGTGGAACCCTTCACCATGGATGAAGCGATCCGCCGAACGATTGCATGGGAGCAGGCGAATCCGCCAAGCGGGCCGACCTTCCATCAGTTTGACTACGCTGCGGAAGATGCGGCTTTGGCGCAGGCGCAATCTGACCGTCGCGCTCCCAAGGATTCCTAAGATGACGCTGTTGCTGGAGTTGCCAGCTTGGCTAATTGCAAACTGAACCCCCTGGTGTATCGGAATTGGAGATAACTGGAAAGTCCATCCAGGTCAGGAAACAAGGCATACCGATGGACACCAAAGCGAAGAAGCTTCTTGGTTGCCTTCGTGGTCTCTTTGCGATCAAAAGAAAGTAGGAGCACATGGGTTTTATTGTCGTCCCAGTCTTTGTCGGGCTTACCGTGAACGGTGAATACTCCGCTCTGAACTGCCAGCCGAGGAAGGGCATGAGGCGGTAAGAATGACAATACGTCGCCCTCTGCCAAGTCGAGTGGGCTGCGAACAGACCGTATATCGACCTGCTTTGGAAGTCGTCTAGCGTAGATCGCTGCCGGAGGCCTTGTATCTGCATTGTCAGTTATGTTCGAAGAAGAATCAGCATTGCCCGAACCGGCCGGGAAACGGTCTTCCAACGCGAAATACACAGCTACCAAAGGATTAAAGGTCCAATCGAGAAGCCTCGTAGGCAGGCCATGATGTTGTGCCACCGCAATGTTTTCCCACGGATCATCCAGTCTTCCCAGACGATGGAGAGCGGAGAACTGACTAAACCGATCATAGAGTGCTCTTTCCCTCGTTAGGTTGAACCGCCGCTTACCGTCTACAACACGACCTATTTTGGGCCGTAGTTTGTAGTTAGAGTTGGCGACACCCCGAAAGATGTATGAGCTGCTGTCGAAATCTTTTGATTGAAGTTTGTCTAGAAGGCCATCCCAACTTTTGATCTCGATTTCAATCATGGCTTGCTGCGCTCTATCCCGGGTTTGACCCAGTCACGCAAATGTATGGTGAACGATCGATGGGTATCCTAGCATGATATTCTTGCCGTTTCCCAGCATTTCAGGAGGCAACGCCAACAAAATGCATCAACCGCTCGTCCGTTCGCTCAGCTGTCTGCTGCTCGCAGTCGCAATTCCCGCTTTGGCTGCTGACAAGTCCGACAAGAAGACCAAAACCGCCGAGGCTGAGGTTCCGGCGTGGGAGCAGCCGCAGCCTGCGGTCGAGAAGATCGACTACACCATGTATGCGCGCATTCGCGAAGAGGGGCTGCAGCACTCGCACATCATGGAGTATGCCTCCGCCCTGACGGATGACATCGGGCCGCGGCTGACCGGGTCTCCGAACCTGGCGAAGGCGAATGCATGGACTCGCGACCAGCTGACGGCGATGGGCTGCGTGAATGCGCATCTCGACGACTGGGGCGAGTTCGGAATGGGCTGGCAGCAACTCAATACCTGGGTACGGATGACCGCTCCTGACACGGCGGTGTTTATCGCGCAGGCAACGCCGTGGTCTCCCGCGACGAACGGGCCGGTGAGCGGCGAAGCAGCGTGGGTAAATATCCAGGACGACAAGGATTTCGACCAGTACCGGGGCAAGCTGGCGGGAAAGATTGTGCTGCTGGGCGAGATGCGCGAAGTTCCGCCACTCGACAAGGCACTGTTTGACCGCTACACGGAGAAGGAGCTGGACGAACTGGCGCAGCATCCGGTAAGCGAAAGGGCCGGACAGGACATGCAGGCCCGGCTCAAGGCATATCTGCAGCGCACGAGAATGGCGGACAAGATTGCGCAGTTCCTGGCCGATGAAAAGGTCGCGGGCGTGATCCGGCCGAGCCGCGACGGCAATCATGGCGGAGGGTCGGGGGGAACGATCTTCGACGACAACGGCGCGGCGCTGGGGCGCACTCCTTACAAGCGCGAAACGGCGGTGAAGGTTCCGGTGGTGGTGATGGCCATTGAAAACTGGGGCCGCGTCTACCGCTTGCTGCAACAACATGTTCCGGTGACGATCGAGATGGACGTCGAGACGAAGTTCACCGGCGACCACGAGCACGGCTACGACACGATCGCCGAGATTCCCGGGACCGATCCCGAGCTGAAGGACCAGGTGGTAATGGTCGGCGGCCATCTCGACAGCTGGATCGCGGGCACTGGCGCGACGGACAACGGCGCCGGCACGGTCGTCGCGATGGAAGTGATGCGCATCCTGAAGGCGCTGAATGTGCAGCCGCGACGCACCATCCGCATTGCGCTTTGGACAGGCGAGGAGCAGGGGCTCTTCGGCTCGCGTGGGTATGTGAAGGAGCATTTCGGCTATGCGGCACCACTCACAACTCCCGACCAGCAGGCCCTGCCGGAGTTCATGCGGCAAACCAGGCCGCTTGAGCTGAAGCCGGATCAGAAGATTATCTCCGGCTACTTCAACGTGGATAATGGGTCGGGCAGGATTCACGGCATCTACACACAGGAAAATGCCGCAGTGGCGCCAATCTTCGCGCAGTGGCTGGCGCCGCTCAAGGACCTGGGCGTTACGACCATTACGATGCGCAACACCGGCGGCACCGACCACTTGTCGTTCGATGCGGTCGGGATCCCGGGATTCCAGTTCATTCAGGACGAGTTGGACTACGACAGCCGCACGCACCACTCGAACCAGGACGTCTACGAGCGGCTGCAGCCAGGGGATCTGAAGCAGGCAGCCGTGGTCGAGGCCATCTTCGTCTACAACGCGGCCATGCGCGATCAGATGTTGCCGCGCAAGCCGCTGCCCCATCCCGAGCTGCGCCAGCAGGAGACGAAGCCGCTGCCGGGGGTCTTTCCGGGGGCGGTCGAAAAGTAGCAGCACAACAATTCAGGACGAAGGCGGGTGGAGCAATCTGCCCGCCTTTTGCTTTTTGAGCCGGAATTTCCGGCTCGAATAACGCAGCGGAAGAAGGTAACTACGCCATCAAAAATTCTTATCGGACAAATAACAAATTGGTTGGACAGGCGTAGGCGATTCGGCTCAGACTCTTTTGCGTGAAGTTCTGTTTCGGTCCTGCCGTTTTGCGTCTCATTTCGCTTCTGCTCGTGGTTGCTCTTGTTCTCTGTTCCAGACCTGCGTCCGCGCAAGGTTCCAGCCCGGCTGAAACAGCGGTCGTCTTTTATGCCGACGCTCATGTCACCGATCCGATATGGGCGCCGCTATTCGATGAGTTCCAGGCTGAAGTGAACGCGGAGAGGCAGGAATATCCGCTGCCTGAGCACTTCAAACTAATCCGCGCGACCACGTTGGCCACCGGTCAGGGGTTTGGTCGCATCGTGGAGGTCCGCCTGATCGGGCGCTGCGACGTCGCCGAGCAGGCCTATCGGCCTCTGCCGCATGGACCGCTCGGGTGGGTGGTGCGCGCCTCCGGGGAGATCCAGCCTTTCATTTTTGTCGACTGCGCGCGGGTGGCGCAGTACCTGGGCCCATCGACGCGCGGCCTGAACGAGAATCAGCGCAGGGCCGCCATGGCGCGGGCGATCTCGCGCATTGCGATCCATGAGTGGATCCATATCGAGACGCAGAGCGACAGGCATGAAAGTCGCGGCATCCGGCAGCCGGAGCTGAGCAGCCACGACCTCATCCAGGACCTCATCCACGATCAGATCGGCGTCTCGCGCATCCCGGGCGGGCGCTGAGCCGACGGCCCTCGTTATTCAAAGCAGGTTCTGAGGGCTGGCGCCGAAAATCCGCACGATAGCAAAACCAGGGTCGATGTAGCCCGAAGCCGCTGCGCTCCAGTCGACGCGACCAGCAGGAACGGGCCCCCGCGGACAGGTCTTCGTCCGCGGGGGTGGAGTGAGCGACGACTTTGCACCAATCTCAACAAGGCACAGTAACCCTGGTTTTGCCGTATAATCCTCGGCACGCGAGGGTTACAGGCATGGAGAGATCGCCGGCCCCCCACCCCGATCATTCAATCAGCAGGCTGCTCTTCGAACTGAGCCAGGGGAACCGGGACGCCGAAGCGGCCCTGATGACCCAGGTCTACGAGGAGCTGCGGCGCCTCGCGCGTAAGTACATGCGGGCCGAGCGCGCGAACCACACCCTGCAGGCTACGGCGCTGGTCAACGAAGCCTATCTGCGGCTGATGGGCCAGGAGGGCGTATCGTGGCAGGACCGCGCGCACTTCTTCGCCTCGGCGGCACAGCTCATGCGGCACATCCTGGTGGACCACGCGCGTGCGCACCGGGCCAGCAAGCGCGGCGGCGAGCAGCACCAGATCACGCTCACCGAAGGGCTCGCCTCCGAAGAGGACAGGTCGGTCGAGGTGCTGGCGCTTCACGAGGCTCTGGAGAAGCTGGCCCGGCTCGATGAGCGGCAGGCGCGCGTGGTGGAGCTGCACTTCTTCGGCGGGCTTACCTTCGGCGAGATCGCCTACGTGCTCGACACCTCTGAGCGCACCGTGAAGCGCGACTGGACGATGGCCCGGGCCTGGCTCAAGCTCGAGCTGGCGAAGCAGCCATGAGTCCCGAGCTGTGGGAGAAGCCGGGCCTCTGGGAGCGCCTCAAACCCCTGTTCGATGCGGCGATGGACAAGCCGGAAAGCGAGCGGACCCGCTTCATCGATGAGGCGTGCGGTGATGATGGCGAGCTGAAGGAGGCGCTCCATCGGCTGGTCGAGGCCAGCGGCGAGACCGGCCCGGCGGACGATCAGTTGTTCGACCTTCACAGGCTGATTCCTCAGCAGAGATCCGCCTTCGCCGAGCGCGAGCTGGCGCTGGGGCGCTTCCGCATCGTGCGGCAGATCGGCAGCGGCGGCATGGGCGAAGTGTACGAGGCGATCGATCTCGACCTCGGCCACCGCATCGCGCTCAAGACCATCCGGGCTGACATCGCCGGAAATGCGCAGATGCTGGCGCGCTTCAGGAAAGAGGTGGAGCTGGCGCAGAAAATCCTCAACCCGCACGTGTGCCGCATTCATCACTACGAGCCGCCCGATCCGCGGAATACCAGGCCTGCATTTCTGACCCCCGCATTTCTGACCCCCGCATTTCTGACCATGGAACTGCTCGACGGCGTGACGCTCGCCGACAGGATTCGCAAAAAGGGACCGCTGCCGTGGAAGGAAGTCAAGGCGATTGCGCTTGAAATCTGCGAGGGCCTGCGTGCGATGCACGAAGCCGGCATCATCCACCGCGACCTCAAGAGCCGCAATGTAATGCTGGCCAACCGGAACGGCACGGTGAAGGCCGTGATCATGGATTTTGGGCTGGCCCATGAGGTGAAGACCGCCACATCGGAGACGGCGAGCCTGACTTCGGAGGAGCGCGGAGTTGCGGGCACTCCTGAGTACATGGCGCCGGAGCAGTTTGAAGGCCAGCGGCTCACTCCCGCGGCGGACATATTCGCGCTGGGCGTTGTCATGTACGAGATGGCGACGGGCGGGCATCCCTTTCCCTCGCGCACTATCCTTGAGGCCGCGGTGCAGCGAGGACGAAAGCCGCCCGCACCGTCGTCGATTCAGAAGAAGCTCCCACACCGCTGCGATGAAATTATCGGTCGCTGCCTCGAGTTCGACCCGAAGAACCGGTACGGGTCAGCGAAGATCCTCGCCGAAGAAATCAGGGATAGTTGGCCAGCGAAACTTCGCAGAACATGGCTGAAGACGCTCGCCTTGGCCCTGGTTGCCGTCGCGCTGGCTTCCAGCACCGGCAGTTTGATAAGCCTCCCGGCAGGTGGTCGTGGCAGGACACCTGCCGGGGTTCTCCCTATTGAAGGGGAAGGCAGGGCTGATTCCTGCCTTCATCGTCTAAAGCGGAGAATGTCGGAAAAAAGGGACATACCCGCGAAGTTTTTTAGCACCAGGTACACGCGGCGCTCAGAGATCAGGGATGAGGGCTTCAGTTCAGCTTCCACATGGCGAAGTTGAGGTATGCGGCGAATGTCACCCACGCCAGATAGGGCACGAGGGATCTTGTTTGTAGTTTCCCGCAGTTACTTCGCCGCTATGTACACTGTGGCCGGATTATCCATGGCGGCCTGCATCATCCGGGCCTGCTTTTCAGTCTTTCCCCGGGGCAGGCTTACATTGATATCAGACGATGCGCACAGGATCTCACTGAGGAAGTATTGGTCTCTGTACTTGTGAAAGACCAGCTTGCTCCCGTTGCGGGATTCGTGGCTGTCGTGACTGGTTGAGGTCAGCATGGTGACATCCGTGTCGCGGTTCCGAACTTCGATGACGCCGTAGGATGGTTCGGAGATCTCGTAGTTTCCGGCTGGCAGCAGCTTTTCGCCAACGGTGAAGTCGAAGGGCACGGTCGCGCGTACGGCACGATCCTGTGCCGCGGCTCCGCCCGCTGTGACGAGGGCTGCAAGGGTGAAAAGCGCGGTTGTGGTGATTCGCTTCATGACGGTTCTCCTTAAGATGAAGGCCGGTATGAATGCCTTCACTCCTTAACGCGGAGAACGCCGGTGATTCGTGCCATTCAAGACAAGGTTTTCAGAGCACAGCAAAGAACGACGATGTGAGCGAGGTCGTCAAGTTCTGCCGCCCTGCGCCCTGAACCCTGCGCCCTACGCCTTGCGCCCTGAACTCTGATCAGTTCAGCTTCCACATGGCGAAGTTGAGGTATGCAGCGAACGTCACCCACGCCAGATAGGGCACCAGCAGCCAGGCGGCGGTGTGGCTCATCCTGCGGAACGTCAGAATGGTAAGCAGGATGGCCGCCCAGAGCGCGACGATGTCGAAGAAGGCCGTGAGCACCTGGTGTGCGCCGAAGAAGATCCATGTCCACAAAAAATTTAGTGCGAGCTGGACGCAGAAGAGCCGCAGCCCGCGGGTGCGGCAGGAACTGGGACGCGTCTTCCAGACGATCCATGCCGAAACAGCCATCAGGGCGTAGAGCACGACCCAGACGGGTCCGAAGACCTGGTTGGGCGGGTTCAGCGCAGGCTTCTCGAGTGCGGCATACCACGTAGGAATGGACCGGATGGCAAATACGGACGCGACGCCGTCAACGCCGAAGCAGAGAGCGAGCCATCCGAGAAGGGCAGTGCGGGCGTTGGGCCGGGTTTGGACTGCGTTCGGCGTCATTCGAGAGCTTCACCGGATAGAACACAGGATACTTCGCGGTCTGTGCAACACATCACTTTGATGCACATGCTCGACGCAATTCTCTCAAGACCCTATTCTGAATAGAAGCAATCATTTGAGGCAATTGCAGAATTTTGGTTCGACGACATGGGTGATTCAGGAGATTTGATTCGGGTAAAGCTGCCCGACGGAACGGTAAAGGAATTTGCGTCGGGGGTAACTCCGCGCGAGATTGCCGAGAGCATTTCGCCGCGGCTCGCGGCGGCAGCCGTGGTGGCGCGCATCCGGCCTGCGGCCGGCGGTGCGTTGGAGACGGCCAACGGCGAGGCAGCGATGTATGCGGCGGAGAATCCGCACGCCGAGCGCCTGGTCGATCTGAGTGCTCCGCTCACGGAAGACGTCTCGCTGCAGTTGCTGACCGAAAAGGATCCCGATGCGCTGCCTGTGGTGCGGCACTCGGCAGCACATGTGCTGGCGACAGCGGTGCTCGAGCTTTTTCCGGAGACGAAGCTGGGGCACGGACCGCCGACCGAGTCGGGGTTCTTTTACGACTTCTACCGGCCGACGCCCTTCACTCCCGAGGACCTGAAGGCGATCGAGGCGAAGATGGCCGGGGTGGTCGCGCGCGACGAAAAATTCGTGCGCGAATGGGAACCGCGCGAGCAGGGGCTGGCGCACTTCCGGGCCGAGAACGACTTCATGAAGATCCACTTCATCGAGCGCTTCACCCGCGATGAAGAGGCGATCTCGCTCTATCGCAACGGCGCTTTTGTGGACTTCTGCCGCGGGCCGCATGTGCCTTCCACGGGTCGGGTGAAGGCGTTCAAAGTGATGAGCCTTTCGGGCGCGTACTGGCTGGGCGACGAGAAGAATCCGCAGCTGCAGCGGATTTACGGCACGGCGTTTTTCTCGAAGAAAGATCTCGACGACTATCTTGAGCGGCTTGAGGAGGCGAAGAGGCGGGATCATCGGCGGCTGGGCAAGGAGCTTGAGCTGTTTACGGTGAGCGAAGAGGTAGGCTCTGGCTTGCCGTTGTGGCTTCCCAAGGGCGCGACCATCCGGCGGATTCTGGAAGAGTACATTCTGGAGCGCGAACGCGAGCGGGGATATCAGCACGTCTACACGCCGAGCCTGGCGAAAGTGGACCTTTATATTCGCTCCGGGCATTGGGCGCACTATCACGAAGATATGTTTCCGCCGATGGATCTCGAGACCGAGCAGATGGTGCTGCGGCCGATGAATTGCCCGCACCACATTCTTGTTTACGAGTCGAGGCCCCGCAGTTATCGCGACCTGCCGCTGAAGCTGGCTGAGTTGGGAACGATGTACCGATATGAGCGGTCGGGCGTTCTGAGCGGCCTGAGCCGCGTGCGCTGCATGACTCTTAATGACGCTCACATTTTCTGCAGGCCAGACCAGATCAAGGAAGAATTCTCCAATGTGATGAAGCTGGTGGAGCAGGCGTATCGCGATCTGGGGATCACGAATTACAGTTACCGGCTTTCGCTGCGCGATCCCGCAAACAAAGAAAAATACGTCGACAACGACGAGATGTGGGCTCTGGGCGAACGGGTGCTGCGCGAGGCGCTCGATGGGCTTGGGCTGCCTTACAAGGAAGGTCGCGGCGAAGCAGCTTTTTATGGGCCGAAACTCGACATCCAGCTTGCCGACGTAATGGGGCACGAAGAGACTTATTCAACTATTCAGGTAGACTTCCATCTGCCCAACCAGTTTGACCTCTCTTATACAGGCGCTGATGGCAAGTTCCACAGGCCGGTAATGATCCATCGCGCGATTATCAGCACGATGGAGCGGATGGTTGCCTACCTGATCGAGCATTATGGTGGAGCATTTCCAATGTGGCTGGCTCCAGTGCAGATGGGACTGGTGCCGATCAGCGAGCGTCATCAGGAGTACGCACAAAAAGTTCAGTCAGAGTTACAGAACGCTGGATTCCGCGTGGAACTCGACAGCCGCAACGAGAAGATGAACGCCAAAATTCGCGATTTCACTCTGCAGAAGGTGCCTTACGTGCTGGTCATGGGCGACAAGGAGGCCGCCGCGAATGCGGTCAGTGTGCGTACGCGGGGCAAGGGAGACCAGGGATCGGTACCATTGGCCGAATTTCTGGCGAAGGCCGGCAAGCTCGTGTCGGAAAAATCCATGGAGTTGTAGAGCGGAGTTGTAGAGCGCGGAGCCAAAAATTTGTTCATGTTGTCGCAAAACGGGACAAAAAAGTACTGAGAGTTACGCCATCTGGGTACCCAAGGGGTATCGCGCTGAAGTCCGCTTATCGTTATGATCGGCTGAGTAAGGGAAAACCTGAGGCCTGCTGCAAGCGGGCGCATGGAGGATGAGACCGATGAACCCAGACCCGAAGTTGGAGTCGCTCCGTGAACCCATGCAGGTGACGCCGCGGTTTCGCACGGCCATTGAGACCAGGATCATGCAGCTCGAGCGCGACGCCGCCAGAGACGAGCACATGCTCCAATTCCTCACCAGCCCGGACCATCGTCGGCGCCAGCAGATGCTCATCGACAAGCAGCTCGAAAAGGCCTTCCGGCTGCGCGAAATGCTGGCGCTGGTAACCACGCGCGCCGCACACGCCAGGCGCGAGCCGGTGCGTTAGTCATATCCCCCGAAATAACGTCTTTCGCGGATTCACGGGAACTTTCCCGCGCCCGGCTCCGTATGCGCCTGTCATGAAGACCATGATTGCCAAGACCAGGATTGCCCTTCTACTGGCAGGCGCGGCCGCGCTTGCCGCGGTGCCGGCGCTGGCTCAGGACGCCGATCATCTCTGGACGAAGTCCTATCCGGTCAGTGGCAGGCCGACGCTCAACCTTGAGATCGGAGATGCAGGAGTGCAGATCTCCTCCTGCGCCACCTGCCGCGAGATTCGCATCAAGGTGGAAACCGAAGGCATCAAGCTCAGCGACTATCGCCTCGAAGAGAGCCAGACGCAAGATCAGATCCATTTCCTCTTCAAAGAAAAGACTCATATCGGGGTTCACGTCACCTTGCACAAAACGCGGACCCAGGTGACCGTAGAGACGCCCGCCGAGCTGACACTCGAGGCCCGCTCAGGCGATGGCAACGTCAGCGTTTCGGGGCTGGGCGGCGATCTCGGGCTGACCACCTCCGATGGGAATGTCACGGCGGATCATCTGTCGGGCAAACTGCGCGTGAAGTCGAGCGATGGTCATGTCAAGATCACCGACTCATCCGGCTCGCTCGAGGCGCGGACGAGCGACGGCAATCTCACGGTAGACGGGGTATTCAACGCGGTGGCGCTGCACACTAGCGATGGACAGCTTGAGGTGAGACTGCGCGAAGGGACAAAGCTCTCGGAGCCATCGAGCATCCAGGCTTCCGACGGATCGGTGACGGTGCGGGTTCCGCAAGGTTTTGCCGCCGATCTTGACGTACACACGAGCGACGGGCACTTGGACTGTGCGCTTCCGCTGACCATGGATCACTACGACAGCAAGGACGGCGGCGGCCGTAACCTGCACGGGAAGCTCAACGGCGGAGGCACTCCACTGACCATCCACACCAGCGACGGCAACGTGAAGATCGAGCAGCTCTGATGAACAGCTCAGATCGCTCGGTGCCTCGCCACATCTATCTGATCGAGCAGCTTAATTTGATGGACCAGCTCTGATGAAACTGCTTACTGCGCCTACAGCAAATCCTGAGATGCTGTAGCCCGAAACCGCAATACCCAAGTTGACGCGACCATCAGGGAGCGGCAACCTTGAACAACACTCAAAAGGACACACCTTCTCAGGATTTGCTCTAGCGGCAGCGGCTGAAGATAGCCAGGCTGTAAGGCGGAAGCGTTACCTTGTCTTCGCTTGCTTCGATTCCGACGCGCGATGCGAGCGCAAGAGGAAGGTCGCCAGGCTTCGGCAGATCGACGGTGTTTTCACCAACGTTGCAGAGCATCCTCACGGCGCATTGTTCGCCCCCGCGATCCATTACCAGCCACCGTTTCTCTTCATCGAATGACACTTTGACGTTGCGCAGTTCGCCGTCGTTGAGCGCCGGCGTGGTGCGCCGCAGGTGAATAAGGCGGCGATACCAGTCGAGCATCTCAGCGTGGCGTCCCTCGTGGATCTCGTTCCAGTTAAGCTTCGAACGCTGGAAAGTCTCAGGTTTTTCGGGATCGGGGATAACGCTGCGGTCCCATCCGAATGCGGCGAACTCGCTTAGACGGCCCTCGGAGACGGCTCGCGCCATCAGCGGATCGTCGTGATCGGCGAAGTACTGGAAGGGAGACGACGCGGCGAACTCCTCGCCTTGAAAAATCATGGGCACAAAGGGCGCGGTGAAGAGGATGCCGGCGGCCACCTTGGCGCGATCCATGCCGACGATGTGCTCGAGGCGGTCGCCGATGGCCCGATTACCGACCTGGTCATGGTTCTGGATGTATCCGAGGAAGCGGTGCGCGGAGAGTCCTTCGACGGGCCGGCCGTGATGGCGTTCGCGGTAGATGGAGTAGGCTCCGTCATAGATGAAGACGCTTTGCAGCGCCTTGGCCAGCTTCTGCAGAGAGCCGAAGTCGCTGTAGTAGCCCTTGCCGGGCTCGGCGTGCAAAACGGTGAAGAGCGCATGGTGAAAGTCGTCGCTCCATTGCGCGTGCATTCCGTATCCGCGAGCCTCGCGCGGAGTGACGATGATGGGAGCGTTAAGGTCGCTCTCGGCGACGAGCACGAGCGAGCGGCCAAGATCGGCGGAGAGCGCGTCGATCTCGGAGGAAAGCTGTTCGAGGAAGTGAGTCGCCGAGCGATCGATGAATTCGTGAATAGCGTCGAGCCGCAGGCCGTCGATGTGATAGTCGCGCATCCAAATGATGGCGTTGTCCACGAAGAAGCGGCGCACCTGATCGCTGCCAGGGCCCTCGAAGTTGACAGCGTCTCCCCAGGGCGTGCGGTGATTGCTGGTCACGTAGGGCCCGAATTTGCCGGTGTAGTTGCCGACGGGGCCGAAGTGGTTGTAGACCACGTCGAGCAGTACGGCAAGTCCGCGCTGATGAGCGGCATCGACGAAGCGCTTGAGTCCGTATGGGCCGCCATAGGCGTGGTTCACAGCGTAGAGTGCGACGCCGTCGTAGCCCCAGCCGTGGTGGCCGGGGAATTCGGCGACAGGCATCAGCTCGACGTGAGTCACGCCGAGGTTGACGAGATGATCGAGGCAGCGAACGGCGGAGTCGAAGGTGCCCTCGGGTGTGAAGGTTCCGATATGCAGTTCGTAGATGATGGCCGAAGCCAGCGGTGGCGCCTGGAACCCCGCATCGGTCCATGGAAATCCTGCATGGTCCACAAGCCGCGACGGGCCGTGCACACCTTCTGGCTGCCATGGGCTCCGCGGATCGGGGTAGGCCGTGCTGTCGCCGTCGACAAGGAAAGCATAGTCGGTGCCGGGGCCAGCCTCGGCGACCGAGACCCGCCACCACCCATAGGCGTCGGGGCCGGACAGGGAATGCGCGGCTTCTGCAATCTTCACTGCAAGCTTGTCGGCGTCGGGTGCCCAGACGGAGAACTCATGCATTGGTGGTGGTCTCTCGAGTCAGCAGCGCGACGGGGAACTGTCGCAGCAGGCTTTCGACTTCAACGCTGCCGCCGGGCACGTCTTCGCGCGTGAGGCGGTTCCTCCAGTGGCCCTGGGGCAGGGCGAGACGAGTGCGTCGCCACGATTTGTCCAGCGTGAGAAAGAGCCGCGGTGCGACGGCTATGACGGAGTCTCCACGCATGCAGGCGAGCACGTGCTCGGCTTTCGAGCCTT